>JBHIWT010000193.1:0-6088 GCA_041987265.1 Hyphomonadaceae bacterium | reverse complement strand
ACCTTTCCCGAGGTGTTGCTGAGTTACCGGCGCAGGGTTCTGGACCGGATGCTGGCGGCGCTGGCGGGCGCGCTGGAGCGGGCGATGGCGCGCGGCGAGATCAGGACTTGCGATCCCAACCTGCTGGCGCGGCTGGTGGTGGCGCCGGCGCCGCTATCGGGGATCTGGCATGTGTTGTTTGGCGATGATGCGGATGCGGATGTGGACATTGAAGGCCTGTTCGCCCTGCACGCCGAGATGATGTTGCGCGGCCTTCGTGTTGAGGAGGCGGCGTGATGCGGCGCGTGTGGTTTGCAGGATTGGCGCTGGGACTGGCCGCGTGCAGCGGCGGTGATGACGGCGTGTTCACCGGATATGTCGAGGCGGAGCTGGTTCGGGTTTCGGCGCCGCAGCCCGGCTGGGTCGAGACCTTGCGGGTGCGCGAGGGCGATGTGGTCGAGGCTGGCCAGGTTCTGTTCGACCTCGACGCCGAACAGCAGGAGCTGGCGCTGAACGAGGCCGAGGCGCGGCTGGGTGCGGCTGGTGCACAGGCGGAGGATGCAAGCCGTGGTGCGCGGCCAGCGGAGATCGCGCAATTGCAGGCGCAGCTTGAGGATGCGCGGGCGCAACTGGTGAACGCGGAAGCGGAGTTGCGGCGCGCTGAGCCGCTGGCGCAGACGGGCGCGCTTGCGCAGGCGCGGCTGGATGATGCGGTCGCGGTGCGCAATTCGGCGCAGGCGCGGGTGCATGCGGCGGAGAAGGCCGTGTCCGTGGCGCGTCTTGCGGCGCGCGAGGGCGTGCGCGATGCAGCCGAGGCGCAGCGCGGCGCGGCGCGGGCGGCGGCCGAACAGGCGCTGTGGCAACTGGGCCAGCGCCATGTGGAGGCGCGGGTCGGCGGGCGCGTGGAGCGGATCGCCTACCGGACCGGAGAGTTTGTGGCGGCGGGCGCGCCGGTGGTGACGTTGTTGCCGGAGGATGCGCTGAAGGTGCGTTTCTTCGTGGCGCAGGAGCGATTGCCTGCGTTCGAGCCCGGTACGGAAGTGGCGGTGCGCGCGGATGGGCTGAGCGCGCCGGTTGTGGCGGTGGTGTCGTATGTGGCGCGGGAGGCGGAGTTCACCCCGCCGGTGATCTATTCGGCGGCGACGCGCGACAAGCTGGTGTTTGCGGTGGAGGCGCGGCTGCCGGCGGGGACCGAGCTTAACGCCGGGCTGCCGGTGGATGTGTCGCTGCCATGAGTGCGGAGCTGGCCATTGATGTGCGCGGGCTGGTGAAACGGTTTGGCGACAAGACGGCGGTGGACGGCGTCGACATTCAGTTGCCGCGCGGCGAGGTGTGGGGATTTCTGGGGCCGAACGGGTCAGGCAAGACAACGACCATCCGGATGGTGTGCGGCTTGTTGAGCCCGACCGAGGGCGAGGGGGAATGCCTTGGGTATGACATCCTGAAGGATGCAGCCCGGATCAAGGCGCAGACGGGCTACATGACCCAGCGGTTCTCATTCTGGACGGACCTGACGATCCGCGAAAACCTGGAATTTGTCGCGCGGCTCTATCGCCTGCCGGACATGAAGCGGAAGGTTGACGAGACGCTGGAAGGGCTGGGCCTGACGAAGCGTCAGGGGCAGCTGGCGGGCGCGTTGTCGGGCGGCTGTGACGATGCACGCGCCAAAACTGTTGCTGCTGGACGAACCGACGGCGGGCGTGGACCCGCAGGCGCGGCGCGACTTCTGGGACGAGATCCACCGGCTGTCGAATGAGGGCGTCACGGTTTTGGTGTCGACCCATTACATGGATGAGGCCGAGCGGTGCGACCGGATCATGTATCTGGCGCATGGCAAGAAGATCGCCGAAGGGCGGGTGCAGGCGATCATTGATGAAAGCGGGCTGGTGACGTGGCGTGGCGAGGGCGATGGCGTGCGGCATCTGGCCGGCAAGCTGGAGCATGCGGCGGGCGTGGAGCATGTCGCCTATTTTGGCTCGGCGCTGCATGTAAGCGGCGAGGACGGGGATGCGGTTGCGCGGGCGGTGAAGGCTGCGGGCGGGGATGATGTCGACTGGGCCGAGGTGAAGCCGACGCTTGAGGATGCGTTCATCGCGCTGATGGATCGCGCCGGCGAGGACACGCGGGTGCATCAATGAGTTCGTTCGACAACAGTTTCTCGCGAATCTCCGCCGTGTTCCACAAGGAGCTGGTGCAGATGCGCCGGGACCGGCTGACGTTTGCGATCATGCTGGCGATTCCGATCATCCAGCTGGTGTTGTTCGGCTATGCGATCAACACCGATCCGCGCCATTTGCCGACGGCGGTGATCGCCGAGGAGCAGACGCCGGTTGTGCGGTCGATCCTGCAGGGGCTGGAGACGTCGGAATACTACGACCTGGTGATGGAGAGCGATGATCCGCGGGCGGCGCAGGATCTGCTGGTGCGCGGCGAGGCGACGTTCGTGGTGACGATCCCGGCCGGGTTTACGCGCTCGCTGGAGCGGGGGGACCGGCCGCAATTGCTGATCGAGGCGGATGCGTCTGATCCGGTGGCGGCGTCGGTGGCGCTGGCGCGGACGGATGCGATCATTTCGAGCGCATTGAAGCATGACCTGCGTGGGCCGCTGGCGTTTCTGCAGCGTCAGCCCGGCCCGGTGGATGTGGTGGTGCAGGCGAGTTTCAATCCTGAGGGAGTGACGCAGTACAATATCGTGCCGGGGTTATTGGGCGTGATCCTGACGATGACGCTGGTGATGATTACCGGCATGGCGATGACGCGCGAGGCGGAGCGCGGGACAATGGAGAACCTGCTGGCGATGCCGGCGCGACCGTTCGAGGTGATGATCGGCAAGATCGCGCCGTATGTGATGGTCGGCGCGGTGCAGACGGTGGTGATTCTCGTGGCGGCGCGGTTGCTGTTTGGCGTGCCGTTCGACGGGCCGTTATGGGTGTTGCTGGTTGGCGTGACGGTGTTCGTGGTGGCGAACCTGGCGCTAGGGTTCACGTTCTCGACGGTGGCGCAATCGCAGATGCAGTCGATGCAGCTGACATTCTTCTTCTTCCTGCCGTCGATCCTGTTGTCTGGCTTCATGTTCCCGTTTCGGGGCATGCCGGTGTGGGCGCAGTTCATTGGCGAAGTGTTGCCGCTGACGCATTTCCTGCGGGTTGTGCGCGGGGTGATGCTGAAAGGGGCCGGGCTGTCGGAGGTGGCCGGCGAGCTGGCGGCGATCGGCGCGTTTATCCTGGTGGTTGGAACGGTGGCGATGCTGCGCTATCGGCGGACGCTGGATTAGCGGCGGCGTTCAGCCTTCCATTTCCTCCGGCGGGATCGTTCGTATCTTCACGTCGTTGGTGAGCGTCGCCTGAACCGGGCAGCGTTCGGCGATTTCGAGAATGCGTTTGTGCTGTTCCGGCGTGAGGTCGCCTGCGAGGCGGATGGCGACGCGGAACTCGTCGATCCGGGCGTTGCGGGATCCGCAGTCGTGGCAGTCATCGGCGTGGATCTTGTCGTGCCGGACTTCGACGTGCACGCCTTCGAGCGGCAGCTTCTTGTGGTCGGCGTACATGCGCATGGTCATCGACTTGCAGGCGCCAAGCGCGGCGGCGAGGAGGTCGTAGGGCGTGGGGCCGGTGCCGCCGCCGCCAACGCGGGCGGGTTCGTCGGCAAGGAAGTGGATGCCGCCGGCCGCGATCGTGTTCTGATACTTGTGATAGCCGGTTTCCTCGACGCTGACCGCGCCTTCGGTCTGTTCGGGTATGTCGGCGGGGCTGAGATAGCGATCGGCCCAGCCGGCGATGACGCTGGCGGCGAAGCGGCCGTCTTCCTTGCGGCTGAGCATGTGATCGGCGTTGTCCAGTGAGACGAAACTCTTTGGATGCCTTGCGGCGAGGAAGATCTCCGAGGCGTTGTCGACGCCGACCGTGTTGTCGGTGGGGGCGTGGAGGATGAGGAGCGGGCGGTTGAGGTTTGCGATGCGGTCTTTCTGCGGCTGGGCGCGGATGTCTTCGAGGAAATGCCGCTGGACGGTGAAGGGGCGGCCGGCGAGCGTGACGGTGGCTGCGCCTTCGCGTTCGATCTCGTCGATTTCGGCGCTGAACATGTTGGCGATGTGATCGACGTCGGCCGGCGCGCCGATCGTGGCGATGGCGGCAGCGTCGGGAATGCGGTCTGCGGCGGCGAGAATGGCTGCGCCGCCGAGGCTGTGGCCGATGAGGAGTTCGGGCGGGCCGTGATTGGCGCGCAGGTAGTCGGCTGCTGCGATTATGTCTTCGATGTTGGACGAGAAATTCGTGTTGGCGAAGTCGCCTTCGCTGCCGCCGAGGCCGGTGAAGTCGAAGCGGAGAACAGCGACGCCGATTTCGGCAAGGGTGCGGGCGACGGTTACGGCGGCGCGCGACGCTTTCGAGCAG
Organism: Hyphomonadaceae bacterium; assembly: GCA_041987265.1. Classification (GTDB taxonomy): domain Bacteria; phylum Pseudomonadota; class Alphaproteobacteria; order Caulobacterales; family Hyphomonadaceae; genus IH12. The sequence continues at coordinate 1,718 of JBHIWT010000193.1, read as the reverse complement.
GTGAAGCAGTGAGCGAAGAGCGCGTAGGCGCGCGGGGTTGTGTCCGGCAGTTCGAGGCGGGCGGCGAGCGCATCGCCGTACGCGCCGGTGAAGGTGATGGCTTCGGTCTTCATGGGCGTGACCTCGGTTGGTGGCTGGTTCAGAGCGGCGGGTCGAGCTCGAAGAGCTGGTAGAAGAGCCGGTAGAAGGCGATGATTTCGTCGCGGGTATCGAGATCGGAATTGGTGAGCGCGATGGCGCCGCGACCAGAGATGGGATCGAAATACATCATGGTTCCAACGCCCGGGTCCGAGCCGTTGTGGCCGAAGAAGAAGCGCCTTTGCGCAACGGTGGGGCCGGCGTCGCCGCCCCAGAACAGGGCGCTCTGGATGTGGGTTCGCGGCAGGTCTTCGGTGTCGCGCAGATCGATGGCTGTGGTCAGGCGCTGGTAGGCGCGTGATGACAGCCATTGGTCATCGTTGTGGGCGCCGCGGGCGATGATGGCGGCGAGGTATTGCGCGAGATCGCGGGCGGTGGTGCGCAGGCCGCCGTCCGGCCAGGTGGCGAGCGCGTAGTCATCATAGGGTTGATAGCCGTTGTCGGTTCGCTCGTAGGGGCGGGCGAAGCGGGTCATGTCGACGTCGTCAAGGAACCACGTTGTTGAATCCATGCCGAGCGGGGCGAAGATCTTCTCGCTTGTGTATTCATCGAACGACGTGTCGGTCGCGCCGGCGATCACCTGGGCGGCGAGGGCCGCTGCGATGTTGGAATAGTTGTAGGTCTGGCGCGGGGCCGCCTCGATGAAGTTCAGCTTGTCGTCGTACGTCTCGCCGCCGGGTTCAAGGTAGGCGGCGAGCCAGTCGCGCAGGTTGGTTGGATGTCGCTTCTGGCCGAAGGCGTAGGCGGATTCGTAGGTCGCGTAGGCGTCGATGATTCCGGAGGTGTGGGTGGCGAGGTCGAGGAAGGTGATGGGTCCTTCTTCGGTGCGGGGATTATCGACGGTGAAATCGAGGAAGGCATTGATATCGGCGTCGAGATCGAGCGCGCCCTCGTCCCATGCGATGGCGGCGGCGGTTCCGATGAAGGTCTTGGATACGGATCCCATCGTGTAGACGGTATCCGGCGTTGCGGGGGCGCCGGTTTCGATGTTGGCGAGGCCGTAGCCGGCAGTCCAGCGGATGCCGGTTTGATCGACGATGGCGAAGGCGAAGCCGGGGAACTGGCCGGCGTCGATGACGGCGTTGACGTTGGTTTCGAAGGCGGCGAGCCAGTCTTCGCCAGTCGTGTCAGGCGTTGCGGCGGATGGCGGGGCGGGAGGCGACTGGCGGGCGGCGGCGATTGCGATCAGAGCGAGCAGCAGAGTGGCCCTGAACGGTGCGCGCCGGGCCGGATTGCGGGCGGCGGGGTCAGGTTTCCGTCCGGCGGATCGGCTCATGTCGTTCTCCGGGAAGCTTCATGCGCTTCGCCGTCTATAGACTGAGGCGGCCGTGGTGGGCCAGTGCAGGCTATCTGGCCGGGCTATCTGGTTTGCTGGCGCCAGTCTGACCTGATTGCGGCGCGAAGCTGGGCGTCGCCTGATCCTGCCAGGCGGATGTCGGGCGTCAGGGGTGTCGGGTCCGTTGCGCCGGACGGGCGGGTGAAGACGTAGAGCGGGGCCTGCACCTCGAAACCGGTTCGCGGCAGCGTGTGGCGCTGGACCTGTCCGGTCTGGTTGGCGAGGCCTTCGGTGGGCGCGCCGA
>JBHIWT010000192.1:0-6146 GCA_041987265.1 Hyphomonadaceae bacterium | reverse complement strand
CCGGTTCTGGGCCTTGCCGGCGGCTGTTTCGTTCGAGGCGATCGGCTCCATCTCGCCGCGGCCGAGCGCGACCATGCGAACGGTCTGGACGCCCTGGGTGGCGAGGTAGTCGCGCACCGAATAGGCGCGGCGTTCCGACAGCGCCTGGTTGTAGTTTTCAGCGCCATCGCTATCGGCGTGGCCGATGATGTCGACGGTGGTCGAGGGGTATTGCGTCAGCGTCTGCGCCACAGCGTTCAGCGAATTGTAGAATTGCGGCTGAATGTTCGACTGGTTGACGGCGAAGGTGACGTCGGACGGCATCAGCAGTTCGATCTGATCGCCGTTGCGCTGGACGCCAATGCCTGTGCCGGCGGTCTGGCGGCGCAGTTCGGCTTCCTGTTGGTCCATGTAGCGGCCGACGGCTGCGCCGGCGATCGCGCCGACTGCTGCGCCGACTGCGGCGTTGCGCCCGTCATTGCCGCCTGCGAGGGTGCCGGCTGCAGCGCCGCCAAGCGCGCCGATGGCGGCGCCGCGAGCGGTGTTTCCATAGATGGTCTGTCCGGTGTTCGGGTCGGTAACGCATCCGGCAAGCATCAGGCCTGCGGCGCTGAGGGCGAGAGTACGAATCATTCTGGTCTCCAGTTCGAGCAGCCCCACACGAGGGCATACCAACGTCAAAACTACCGCGCACCAAGTGAACGCGGAGCAATATTTCGGTTCATCTGGCGTTTAACGCGCGTTGGGTGCGCATGGTTCACATAGTTGGGGGAAAAACGTGTCCGACTTGCGACCGAGGCGGACTTGTTCACAGGTCGTGGCCCCCTATCGAATATTTCATGCGCGGGATCGGCGCGGAGCGCGAACAATTCGCGTACAAACCTGTGATGCGGGGTGTGGACGCCATTGGCGATATGGCCAGTTGGGCGCAAACTGCTGCGTCAGGGAGTCGGAGTCGGAATTTGATCCGGGAAGAGCGGCCTATAGGAAGGACGACCGCTCGCTGGGGGCAGGAGACGCTTGTGGTTGAAGATGCGCAGGTGGGGGCAGAACATGCGCCGACGGCGCGGGCGCGCGAGGCTTCGCCCGTGACGGCGCGCGCCTTGGCGATACTCGCGGTGCTGGGGCTGGTCGCCTGTGGCGAGGGCGAACCAACCGTTGAAGTTGCGGAAGTTGTCGAGGCGGCGGGGCCTGTCGCCGAGGAAATTGTCGAGGCGAACGAAGTCGTGGTCGAGGAGGCCGATGCGCCGCCTGCTGATGATGCTGCGCCGCCGCCCGCGCCACGGCCTGCGCAACCGGTTGTGACGGCAGCCTCCCCGCCCGTCGCGGCCGATGAAATCGATACGAGCGACTGGGTGATATCGCCGCCCTTCTATGCCGCGGGGGATGAGCCTTACTGGCGGCTGGACATCCAGGACGGCTGGTTCGTGTTTCGGCGCGCCGGCCTTCCGGAGATCGAGGCGCCGATGGTGCGTCCGACCCGGGATGGTCGAGTCGACATCTTCGAGTCTCCGCCGCTGAGCATTCACCTGACCGAGCAGACCTGCCGCACTGCTGATGGCGAACGCAGCCGGGCGTCGGCTGCGGTCTGGTTCGATGATGTGTCGTTCGAAGGGTGCGCCTTCGAAGGCCAGTCGGCGGGCACGTCGGCTGAAGGAACGGCGGTGGCGGATTCAATCGTCGCGGTGGACGCCTGTCTGGCGCGCCTTGGCGATCCGGCGCTGGTCACCGGGATCTATGTCCGGGGGAATGGCCAGACGGCGCTCGGCCTGCGGATGCGGGATGGCCGGTTGTTCGAGTGCGTGACCGAAGGCGGCGGAGCGCAGGTTGCGTTTCTTGATCCCGTCGAGCCGGGCGCGGCGGGGCCGTGGATGAATTCCGGGATGAGGTTCCTGCGCGGCGGTCAGGGCGTGGCTGCGTGCGATGAGGCCGAGCCCGTCAGCAGCGGCGGGGAATTGCTGGGCCACATGCTGGCGCCGGGCTGCCGCTTTTAGCCCGGGCGGTCGACGCTCTCAGGTGATGATCCAGGGGCTGTAGACGTTCCGTTCCGATTCCCCTGGCTGTGGTTTGTCGACCAGATCAGGAGCGGCTTCGGCATTCGCCTGTCCATTCAGCGCGGTTTTCGTTGAGACGTCGAAACTGTCGATCGCGCCGAAGATGGCGGGCTTCCTTGTTAGCGGGGCGGGGTTGCGCGCGGGAGCGGACAGCGCGGACATGACGGCGCGAACCGCCTTTTGCTGGCCGCCGGAAATACGTGCGGCGCGGTTGGCCAGTTCACTGACGGCGTCGTCAAACCGGGTGAGGTCTGGAAGCGGCCAGCCGGTCGCCGACAGCGCCGCGGCGTTGGTTTCCTCTACCGTGTGCCCGTCTGGGCGGAGGATGCGCACGCGGGCGGGTTCGCCGCGGATGGCCACGACATAGCCTTCTGTTTCGAAGCGGTGTTCGTTGTCGTCGCCGGTTTTCCAGGGAATGACGCCACGCGCGGTGAGATCCCACAATTTCAGGATCAGTTGCTGAGTGGAGTCAGGTAGCATGCCCGCAGTCTTTCGGTCCGTTTCTGCAAAACTGGTCCGAAGGCGATTAGCGGTCAAGCATGATCCGGGCGCGCAGGAGGCGTTCGAGCGCGTCGCGATCGCGGGTCTCGCATTCCCAGATGACGACCGTGTGCCATGAGAGGTCTTCCAGTCTGGCGATGTTCGTCTGGTCGCGAGCGGTGTTGCGCGTAATCTTGGCGGACCAGTAGTCGCGGTTGGTCTTGGGCATGCGCGCGCCGCGTGGGCAGTTGTGTCCGTGCCAGAAGCAGCCATGCACGAACAAGGCGATGCGGCGGGAGACGAAGACGAGGTCCGGCTTGCCCGGAAGGTCCCTGCGCTGGAGGCGGAAACGCAGGCCGAGCGCGTGCGCCGCCTTGCGGACGCGCAATTCGGGCGTCGTGTTGGCCGACTTCACAGCGCGCATGGCTGAGGAGCGTTGCGTTGGGGATAGCGTATCCGCCATGGCCTAGGTTTGGAGGCTGGCGTCCTCTGCGTCCATAGCCATCCGGGGCCGCGCATGAGCCAGCGGCGCCAGCAGGTGATCGCTGAGCCAGCGCACGACCGGCACGCAGACGCCATCGCCCATGACTTTCAGGCCGTCAGTCTCGCTGGCGGGGAGCTGGTAGGTGTCGGGGCAGCCCATCAGGCGGGCCGCCTCGCGCGCCAGGAGCGGACGAAGGCGGGCGGCGCCGTTCTCGGAAATGACCAGCAATTGCTTGGACGAACCGCCCGCCGGTGTGCGCAGGCAGCCGGCGAGGCCGTCATAGCGGATCTCGGCGCGCTGGACCTTGCCGCCGTTTTCGATGCGGATGCGCCGATAGACGGCGCCTGCGCGCATGGAGGGTTCGGCGAGCGCGTCGTCCAGCCGGTCGCGATGGGCTGGCGACATCTGGGAAATGAGGCGGTCCAGCGCTTCCGGGCTGCGCCAGACGTGTTCCGGCGGGGATTTGTCGAGGATGTCGCTGAGGGCGGTGTTGCGCAGCGGCGGATCGGGCAGGCGCCACCAGACCCATTTGCGCTGGATGCGGTCAGGCAGGGCCTGGACCATGCGCACGAGGTTCTGCGGGTGGTGAATGGCGTGCGGGGATGTCTGGACGAGGCCGGCGGGCGGCGCGCCAAGGTGGGCGATGATGAAGATGCGCGGTCGTGACTGGGGGGTGAAGTGGGCGGCGTCGAGGATGGCGGCTCCGGCGTGGTAGCCGGCGGACGTCAGGCATTCGAGCAGGGCTGTGAAGTCTGCGCCGCCGCGTGAGGAGACAAGGCCGGTGACATTCTCGAGCACGAGAATGCGCGGCGCGCGCTTCTGTCGGAGCTGGTGTTCGATGATTTTCCAGAAGCCCCAGAATGCGCCCGAGCGGGATGCGTTGAGACCGCCGCGTGCGCCGGCGAGCGAAAGGTCCTGGCAGGGGAAGGACGCCCAGGCGAGATCGGCGGCCGGGACTGATGCGGGGTCGATATTTGCAATGTCGCCTTCGATGAGGTCGGCGTCGCCAAAGTTGGCGCGGTAGGCCCTGCACTTCATGGCGTCGATGTCGTTGGCGAGCGCGCAGTCGAATGCGGCGCCAAGCCCGAGGCGGGCGAGGCCGCCGCCTGCAAAAAACTCAAGCGCTGTGTGTCGCGTGTGTGACATTGCGGGAAGATGACGTGATTCGGGATGGTTGGCTGACGCTGCGGCGCGGTCTAGGTTCCGCGGTCTCAAGACATGTCGTGAGGTGGGAATATGGCGCGGTTTCTGAACGGCGATTCTGACATGCTGAACATGAACGAGCTGGTCAAGCGACTGGGCGTGGGCGGGACGTGGATGTTCTGGCAGAACCGCACGCGCGGCCAGTACATCAAGGCGATCCTGAATTCCTGGAGCATTTTCGAGAAGTACGAGATCACGACGCCGCTGCGGGTGGCGCACTTCATCGGTCAGGGGATCGTGGAGACGGGCAGTTTCAACTACCGGACCGAGAGCCTGAAATATTCCGAGCAGGCGCTGATCAATACGTTCTCGGTCTATCGCAACAACCCGGAGCTGGCGCGCAAGCATGCGAAGAACGAATACGAGATCGGGCGCGTGGCCTATGGCGGGCGGATGGGCAATGACGACAAGGGCGATGGGTTCAAGTATCGCGGTCGCGGCTTCATCCAGCTGACCGGGCGAAACAACTACACGGCGTTCGCCGATGTCATCGAAGAAGCCGGGGCTGGCGATCTGGTTGAAGACCCCGATATCATTGCGCGCGATCTGTCGATGTCGGTTCTGGTCGGCGCTGCTTTCTGGGCGCGCAACAATCTCAATCAATATGCTGATGAGAACAACGCGGCGGCGGTGTCGCGCGGGGTCAATCGCGGCAATCCGGGATCATCGCGTCGCGCCAATCACGAAAGCGAAAGGATCAACTGGACCAACGCGGCGATCGCGCTGGTCAAGGCGCCGGAAACGGTGCGGCTGGATCCGGATGCGCCGCTGAAAGAGGGCGCCAAGGGTGAGCGCGTCACCAAGTTGCAGGAAGACCTGCTGTTCCTCGGCTACGATATGGTCGGTTCGGCTGATGGTGATTTCGGGCGCAAGACGTTGAGAGCCTTGCTTGCCTACCAGCATGATGCGGGGCTGCCGGTAACGGGCGTCGCCGATGCCGCGACCTTCGCGGCGATCAAGGAAGATATCGAGGACCCGCTTAACCGTTCGATGGAAGAGCCGGTTTCGATCTAAGACGCCACGCTACCTTGGAAGGCTGATCTGCCGCTTGATTTCTGCGACGCCACGGATCATCGGCTTGATGCCGTCGGTGCTGTCCGCGGCTACGGCGCCGCGTTCGGCTTCGATGGCGAGGTCGGGACCGATCAGCAGGTAGGTTGGCGCTGACGTGAGGCCGAGGGCGCGGGCGATGTCGCCGTTTGCGTCTTCTGCGGTCGGGAAGGGCGCGCCCTGATCATCGAGACCCTGCGCCAGCGACAGATAGGCGCCGTAGGGCGCTTCGGAGAGGGCGGATGTTTCCGAGCGCGGCGGGGGTGTGTGGATCGCCAGGAAATCGAGATCGGGATCCTGTCCGGTGGCGGAGCGCAGCGCCTGCATGTAGCGGACATCGGCGATCGAATCCTCACTCCACAGACCCCAGAAGGCGAGGATGGTCCACTCGCCGCGCAGATCGCCAAGGGTGAGCGCGCCGCCGTCCGGGCCAGTGAGGGGCATTGTCTCGTCGAGCAGGGCGGGTGTGGCCGGAGAGATTGTTCCAGCCGTCGACCGGCGCAGGCTCGGGCAGCGCGGTGGATGCGGCCGGCTCCTCGACGGTGGCGAGTTCGACGCTGGCGGGTTCGCTTGCCGGTTCGCTGCATGCGCTCGCGATGAGCGCCGCGAGCGCGAGGGACGCGGGGATGAGGAAACGTTTCATGCGGGAATAATGGCCACGCAAGGCGCCGCAAATGTGGAAAAAGGCCGGCTTCGAAAAGCCGGCCTTGTGTCCAAACTACGTGTTTCGGGTTGGTAACCCGACGGGATCTAGAAGATCTCGAACAGGCCGGCTGCGCCCTGACCGCCGCCGATGCACATGGTGACAACGCCGAGCTTGGCGCCGCGACGCTTGCCTTCGAGCAGCAGGTGGCCGGTGCAGCGTGCGCCGGTAACGCCGTAGGGGTGGCCGATCG
>JBHIWT010000191.1:0-6206 GCA_041987265.1 Hyphomonadaceae bacterium | reverse complement strand
CAGCGACCCGAGCGAACGTCATCCGGATCGGTCGGGCGCACCGTGCACGGCGCGCAGCCGATCGAGGGATAGCCGTCAGCCACCAGCGGATGGCGCGGGATACCCGTCGTGTCGAACCAGGCCTTTACGTCTTCCTGCGTCCAGTTGGCCATCGGGTTCACCTTGTAGCGGCCCTCGGTGAACTCGAAGACCGGCAGGTTGGCCCGCCCCATGCCGTGGAACCTCTTGCGCCCGGTGATCCAGGCCTCGAATCCCTCAAGCGCCGGCCCGAGCGGGCGCACCTTGCGCACTTCGCAGCAAAGATCCGTATCGGACTTGTGCAGTATGCCCTTCGGATCGACGCTCTTCACCTCGTCCTTCACAGGATGCACCGTGCGCAACCCAGTCAGGCCCAGCCGTTCGACCACCTCATCACGGTATTGCAGCGTCTGCTGGAAGTGCATGCCCGTGTCGATGAAGATCACCGGCAGCGCCGGTTCCGCTTCCGCGATCAGTCCAAGCATGGCGGCGCTCTCGGCGCCAAACGACGACACATAGGCCAGCTTGTCGCCGAACTCGCGCACCGCCACGCGGATAATTTCCTGCGCGCTGGCTCCCTGCATTTCCGTATTCAGGCGCACGACGCGCGCTTCAGGCGTCTCAATCGCGGTCTGGGTCCGGGTCATTGTCCGCTGCTCCCATGCCGGCGCTCGAAGATTGTCGCGCGCCCATCTGCATTCGCCTGGTAGACGTCCGTGAATTCCCCGGTCGCCGCCGCATACTTCGCTTCCGCGTCATCCGCGTCGAACACGATCTGGTCGAACCCGGCGCGCGTCATGAAACCCAGCTGGTCGCGGAGCACTTCGCCGACCGCGCGCAGTTCGCCCTCATAGCCAAGGCGGCGACGCAACAGGTTGGCGATCGAATAGCCGCGCCCGTCCGTGTATTTCGGAAACGCCACCTCGATCAGGTTCAGCTTGTCCAGCACCGGCTTCAGCAGTTCCGGATCATCCGCCGGCCCAAGCCGCACGCCGACATCCTCGTTACGAGCAAGCAGCATGTCCTGCTCGGACAGGAACCGCCCCAGCGACACCGTAAAACAGCCGCCGGGCGAAAGCTCCGCCTCATCTTCGACGAACGCCCAGACGTCCGCGATTTCCTTGCCGTCCTTAAGCAGAGGCATAGAGGGCCTCCTTGAATGGTTCCTGGCCAAGCCGCTCGATCGTCTCGATGAACGTCTCCGACTTGCCGTTTCTGACTTCCAGATACTTGTCGATCACGCGCCGGAAGGCCGGCCGCACTTCCTCGTGCCGAAGGCCGGGGCCTGCGATCTCGCCGATCGCCGCCTTCTCATCGGCCCTGCCGCCCAGAGTGATCTGGTAGAATTCCTCGCCCTTCTTATCGACGCCCAGCACGCCGATATGGCCGACATGGTGGTGCCCGCAGGCGTTGATACAGCCGGAAATGTTGACGTGCAGCTTGCCGATCTCTTCCTCTAGATCGGCGTCTGCAAACTCCGCCTGTATGTCGTTCGCCACGGAGATCGAACGCGCATTGGCGAGGTTACAATAGTCCAGCCCGGGACACGCGATCAGATCGGTGATCAGTCCGGCGTTCGCCGCCGCCAGCCCGTTCGCCGCCAGCTTCTCGTACACAGCCGGCAGGTCGTCCAGCTTCACATGCGGCAGTACGATGTCCTGCTCGTGGGCCACGCGCACGTCGTCCAGCCCATACTGCTCGGCGAGGTCGGCCAGCACGCGCATCTGGTCGCCGGTCGCATCGCCCGGCGCCACGCCCTGCGGCTTCAGCGAGATGTGCACCGACGTATAGCCCGGCACGCGATGCTCTCGCAGGTTGATCCGCGCCCACCGCTCGAATGCTGCATTGCTCGATTTTTCCCGCTCGAACGCCTGCGACACCTCGGGCAGATCCTCGAACTTCGGCGGCTCGAAATAGGCCAGGATGCGATCCACCTCGGCCTGCGGCAGCACGACCTTTTCCTTCGGACCCTGCGCCGCAAACTCCTCCTCGACCAGCCGGGTGAATTCTTCCGCCCCCGTCTCGTTCACCAGGATCTTGATGCGCGCCTTGTACTTGTTGTCCCGCCGCCCGAAGCGGTTGTAGACGCGCATGATCGCCTCAAGGTAGCTGAGCAGCTCCCCCTTCGAGACCCAGTCGCGCACCGACACGCCGACATGCGGCGTGCGCCCCATGCCCCCGCCAACGAACACTTCAAAACCTATGTCGCCGGCGGCGTTCTTCTTCATGTGCAGGCCGATATCGTGCACCTTGATCGCCGCGCGATCGGGCTCCGCCGCCGTCACCGCAATCTTGAACTTGCGCGGCAGGAAGGCGAATTCCGGATGGAAGGTTGACCACTGGCGGATGATCTCGCACCACGGACGCGGATCCTCGATCTCGTCGGCGTTGGCGCCGGCCAGATGGTCAGACGTCGTGTTGCGGATGCAGTTACCGGATGTCTGGATGGCGTGCATCTCGACATCCGCCAGCTTGTCGAGCACGTCGGGAATGTCTTTCAGCGCTACCCAGTTGTACTGGATGTTCTGGCGCGTCGTGAAATGGCCGTACCCCTTGTCATACGTGTCCGCGATCATCGCCAGCTGGCGCATCTTCTTCGACGACAACTGCCCATAGGGGATCGCCACGCGCAGCATGTAGGCGTGCAGCTGCAGGTAGACGCCGTTCTGCAGGCGCAATGGCTTGAAGTGATCTTCCTTCAGTTCGCCCGACAGGCGCCGCTCGACCTGCCCACGGAACTGGGCGGCGCGCTCGCGAACCAATTGTTCGTCGAACTGGTCATACCGATACATCAGGCGAAGTCCTTCGCGTGTTCAATTCCAAGATCCGATTCGACCCGGTGCACCCAACGCTGCACGGCCGGAAACTCGCCGAGATCGAATCCGCCCTCGTGCGCCCAGCGCGTGTAGGCGACCAGAGCGACGTCAGCCAAAGACAGCTTGTCGCCAACCAGGTATTCAGTCCGCGTCAGCTGCAGCTCCATAACGCCCAGCGCACGCCTGCCCTTCGGCATCAGACCCGGATCAATGTCCTCTTCCGGCTTTCCCAGCATGTGCTTGTGATAGCGGCGCACCGCCAGCGCCGTCTCATGGCTGTACTGCTCCCAGAACAGCCAGCTCATCATCTGCCCCCGCTGAAACGCATCCTGCGGCACAAGCTTCTCGCCGCCGGGGGTCGCATCGGCGATGTACAGCATGATCGCGTTGGATTCCGACAGCGACCTGCCGTCCGGCCAGCGCGCGACCGGCACCTTGCCGACCGGGTTGATCGCCAGGAATTCCTCGGTCTGCGTCTCGCCCTTCACGACGCTGATCTCGATCCAGTCGTATTCAAGCCCCAGCAGGTCGGCGACCCATTTGGATTTGAGACAATTGCCGCTCTGGCTGTCGCCATAGAAAGTCAGTCTTGAAACGTCCGCATACGCCATGTGCTACGGGCTCCCCGCCTGCTTCCCGAACATTGGATGGTTGGTCGGACCTTGCGCGCGGATCGTCTCGCGCAGCGTCTCGCGCCCATCAACGCCGCCCTCGGTCTTCACCTGCATGAAGTAGGGATCCGTCGCCCGGCCCTCATCGCCCTGTGCGTAGGCCAGTTCCTCCTCGTCAGCGGGAGCAACCAGCACCGCGGCGTCCATCACGTTCTCGGACCATTCGCGCGCTGCGGTCAGATAGACGGTCCGACCCGATTTCGTGTCCCACGCCGTCACAGCCTTCGGCGTATCGGGTTTCAGCTTCGGCCGCGCAGAACTCATGGCAACCGCTCCCAGAGATCGGAAACTGACGGCGCGCCCTCACTGACGTCATCCCGCACGAAGGCGCGCAGCGCCGAAGATGCGGGACCCGGCAACGTGTCCAGATCTCTAACGCTTGCCGATCCCGGATCGGCCTCACGGCCGTCCGGGATGACGGCGGCGAAAGCGTCGACGCCGAGCGCAGCCACCTCGCCGATCACCAACAGCGCCGGTCCTTCGATGCCCTCGCGCGCGATCAGCTCTTCAAGTTCACCCAGTCGCCCATAGGCGCGGATCTCATTGCGACGCGTGCCGTTCTCGATCACGGCGACCGGCGTGTGCGCCGCACGGCCCGCCTCGACCAGCCGGCGCGAGATGCCACCGGCTGCGCCAACGCCCATGAACACAACGACCGTCTGGTTGCCGCGCGCCAGGGACGCCCAATCCAGATCCGGCTCGGCGCCGAGCGCTGCGTGACCGGTCACGAACGTCACCGCCTGCGCCATCCCGCGATGTGTCAGCGGCACCTGCGCCGCCGCCGCGCAACCCAGCGCCGAAGACACGCCCGGCACGACCTCAACATCCAGCCCGGCCTCGCGCATGGCCAGCACTTCCTCGCCGCCGCGCCCGAACACGAAGGGGTCGCCGCCTTTCAAGCGCACCACGAACTTTCCGGCCCGCGCCGCATCGACCATCAGTTGATGGATCTGGTCCTGCGGCACGGAATGCTCGCCCTTGGACTTGCCGACGAACACCACCTCAGCTGAGTCATTGACCATCGGCATGATCCGGCGACCGACCAGACGGTCGACAAACAGGATTTCCGCTTCGCCGATCAGCCGGGCCGCCTTCAGGGTCAGAAGGTCGGGATCACCCGGGCCGGCGCCAACGAGAGCCACTCGCCCCACCCCCGGAGCCCCCTCCAGGGGGCCTGCATTCTTGGTTGTCGCCGACATGATCGTGCTCTTTATTTTCGCCCAAGGTCTTTAGAATAACTCACGAATGGGCATATACGGATGACCAGAATATCCGCCATTTGGCTGGCCCCAGCCCCGAGCACAAGAAATCATAGCTAAGCCGAAACTTTAGCCGCCCTCACCACCCCCAGGACACCTCCTCCATGGCTCAGGATGACCGCCTTCCCGCCCTTAACGCCCTGCGCGCCTTCGAGGCCGCCGCCAGGCACCTTTCCTTCACCCGCGCGGCGGAGGAACTGAACGTCACACCGGGCGCGATCAGCCAGCAAATCCGCCAGCTTGAGGAGTTCGCCGGGGCGCCATTGTTCCGCAGGACCGGGCGTCAGGTCCTGCTCACCGACCCGGGTCAGGCGGCGCTTCCGCTGCTGACCAACGCCTTCGAGATGATGTCCGAAGCCGTCCACCACATGCGCGCGCCCGCCCGCCGCGACCGGCTGATGATCTCCTCGGCCCCCTCCTTCGGGGCCAAGTGGCTCGCCCACCGGCTCGAGAAGTTCCAGCAGGCCAACCCGGAATCCGAGGTCTGGATCTCCGCCGATATCGCACTGACCGATTTCAATAACTCGGACATCGATCTCGCGATCCGCCACGGCAAGGGCGCCTATGAAGGCTTGCGATCAGAAAAACTGATGTCGGAATCCGTCCTGCCGGTCTGCTCTCCTGACCTCCTTACCGGCGATAACCCCCTCACCCGCCCGGAAGACCTCGCCGGCCACGTCCTGCTGCATGACGAAAGCCCCGAGAACGACCCGTCGCGCCCGGACTGGACGCAATGGCTCTCCGCCCGCGGCGTCACCGACATCGAATCCACCCGCGGTCCGCGTTTCACCCAGTCATCGCTGGTCGTTGAAGCAGCTGCGGCTGGCCGGGGCATCGCGCTCGCCAAACGCGCGATCGCCGCTGCAGACCTCGAACGCGGCCGTCTGGTCGCGCCGTTCGCGGACGGCTCAGCCGAGATCGATTTCGCCTACTGGGTCGTCTGGCCGAAATGGCGGACACCGTCGAAACTCGCGCGGACGTTCATGGCGTGGCTTCGCGAGGAGGCCGCTGCCGAAGAGGTTGTCGGCGTCTAGTCGGCTATCCTGCGACGTCGGGAAAACGGCCGGTCATCGTCAGCTTGTGTTCCAGCTCGGCGATGGCTTCGATCGCCGCCCCCAGGCGGTCCTTGACCTCGGACAGAGCCACCCCTGCCTGCGCCGGGGTCGCCTCACCGGAACGCCCAAGGGCTTCCGCCTTGGCGCAGGCCTCTCCAAGGGCCATCGCGCCTACGCTTCGCGCTGCGCCCTTGATCGCATGGCAACCGTCAGCCCAGGTCTCTGCGCCTCGCTGCGGGTCGAGAAGTTCGGCCTGAGTATCAGCTGACTGAGTTCCTCTTCCTGTATGGTTTTCGGGTCTACATAACCCGGTATTTCTTTCATTTCATCTTTTAGGCCCACCATATTGCCATCGTACACTTCCAGATCCGAATTGACGAAAAGACT
>JBHIWT010000190.1:0-6314 GCA_041987265.1 Hyphomonadaceae bacterium | reverse complement strand
CCACCAAAGAATGCATCCATGATGTCGCTAAATCCGCCACCGAAGTTTGCTCCACCAAAGCCGCCACCAAAGTTGCTGCCGCCCTCAACGCCCGCATCGCCGCCACCCCGCTCGAAACAGCCGCCCGCGCCGCCGAGGCCAGCGCCATCGAATCCGGCCTGCGCGTCGTCGCCATCCGTGAAGAAGAAGAGGCCCTGCGCATCGTCGTCTCCGGCCCCAATTCCGCTTCGCTTCTGGCGTGGGCTGCTGAAGCGTCCGAAACCATCGTCATGGGCGCCAACTCGATCTCGATCCAGCCAGCCCCCGGCGGCATCGAAGCCGACATCACCTTCTCGCGCGAGGCTTTGTAATGGTCTGGAAGGTTCTCGCCGTCCTCGTCGGCTTTCTCGCCATCGCCATCTGGCTCACCCCGCTGCGCTTCGTCACCGGCCTCGCCAACCTCGAAGCCAGCGGCGTTTCCGCCAGCGCCGTCAGCGGCTCCATCTGGAACGGCAACCTGAACGACGTCGCCGTGCGCGGCGCCCGTCTGGGCGACTTCAACGTCGCCGCCCAGCCGCTGTCATTCCTGACCGGAAGCCCCACGCTCGCCTTCCGCTCCAACGGCCCCATCGTCGAAGGCCGCATCGCCGCCTCAACCAGCGGCGCCAGCTTCGACAACCTGCGCGGCCAGTTCGCGCTGACCCAGATCAACGATCAGGCCCCGTCCGACGCCGTCGTCACCTTCTTCAACACCAGCCTCGACATGGCGCCCAACGCCTGCCGCACCGCTTCCGGCGAAGCGCGCGTCGTCGGCATGATCTCCGCCGGCCTGCCCGACATGTCCGGACCGCTGTCCTGCGAAAGCGGCAGGCTCCGCCTCTCGCTGTCCCCCGACAGCGGCCAGCCGGGCCCGGCCGTCGACTTCCTGCTCGACATCTCCAGTCCCGGCGAACCGCGCGTTGTGGCCCGCACCGACGACATCGCCACCCAGGCGGCGCTCCCGTCCTACGGCGTCGAGGTCATCGCGCCATGAAACCCATCGCCATCCCGGCGCTCCTCGCCGCCTCCATCACACTCGCCGCCTGCGCCAGCGACCAGTCCCCATCCGGCGCTATCAATCTTCCCGGCGGCATCGAAGTCTCCGGCCGCACCGTGTTCGAAACCCTGCCACCGCAGGACATTGCGGCAAGCCAGTGCCCGCTCGTGCTCTATTCCCGCGCCGACCAGAGCCGGCGCCTTTATATCGCGCTCGACAATCCCGCGATGGCGCTCGTCCGCATCGACGGCCGCACGCTCCAGTTCGCACGCACCGCAACCAGCGGTGCAGCCAGCAACCGTCACTTCGAACAGGAAACCTATTCCAGTCCCGACGGCGCGCAGATCACCGCCAACGTACGCTTCGCCGCCGCCTCCCGCGCCGGTCAGGGCGCGCCGATCCACTCCGCCAGCATCGCCTACACCAGCCCCGAAGGCGAAACCGCCATCCTGCCAGCCGTCGGCCTCGTCACCTGTCCCGCGTCAGGTTAGCAGCGTCTCGGAACGCCATTGATGACAATGCGCGTGTCATTGGAAACACTGACCCGCTCATTCCCGCGCAAGCGGGAATGAGCGGGAATTGAGCTGTCATCGATTCGAGGTCCGAATTCGAAAATCGGGCGCACGAAAGCTGCTCTGGCAAAAAAAATTTCAGTCCGCAGCGTCGCTAGGCGTCGAAAAAAAGGCCGAACTCATCAGCACACGAACCAATAATCATCCGTACCCGGATTTTTATTCGCATTTGCAACAAACCGGAACGCCCCGCCAATCCTGACGCTTCCCGGTTTCGCCGATCGCCCCACCGCAACGCAACAAAATCAGCGACTTGCAGGCGCAACCTGTCGTTAACCACACACCGTCCGCCAGGCGGAACCGCGTGACAACCCGTCATCAAACTGTCATAAAACTGATATGAAACTGTCATACGCACTCATTGGCCTAGCAGTGGCGAGCGTGACGCCGACCGCTGCGGCTTTCGAAGACGAAGTTGCAGCCTTCACCGGCAAGGGCGCTCCGTTTGCAATCGAGATCGACGCCAGCCACCAGCCGGCCGCCATCACCAACGCGGCCTACCCACAGGCCGCCGGCATCCGCAAAATCAATGGCGATTGCGACGTCCGCTTCGGCGTCACCGCCGCCGGCGTCCCGCACACCGTGCAGGTCACCCATTGCTCGTCCGACCTCTTCCGCGCCGAAGCGCAGCGCATCGCCGAAGGCATGCGTTACGATGCGGCCAGCGATGCGGTCAGCGGCAACATCCGCTGGACGATCTCCCCGGCCGAAGCCGTCGTGAACACAGCCAGCCTCCGGTAGTCCTGAACGCGCAGGTCTGTCCCCCCAACCCTGGATCTGCACGTCAGGTACAGAAACGGCGTCCGTGCAAACGGACGCCGTTTCAATTTGCACGACACAATCCCTGAACCGTCATCCCGCACGAAGGCGCAGGGCGCCGAAGATGCGGGACCCGGCGATGGGGCCAACAAGTCCCGCCACGAAACCCGGCCCGTGGCGCAATCGCGCGCCTACTCTCCGGCGCTCGCCGCGACCAGGACCGGCGCCTCGGCCAGCCGCGTCGTCAACTCGCCGATATCCGTCGTCGTGAATTCGGCGATCACCGAAACGGCGTCGGCCACCGCTGCATCGCCCGCCATCTCGCCATCCTGCACACCCTTCGCCAGCGCCAGCAGCGGATTGTACACCGGCTCCGGCTCGCCCTGCACCGTCAGCGCGAACTCACCCGACTCGTTTTCCAGCCGCGCCCATTCGGCCCGCACGCCGGCCCAGTAATCCTTCGTCGCAGCCCAGTAATCATCGGCAATGTGCGCATCGCTCGATTCGATCTTGCGATACGTGTTCACGCCCACTTCGCGCACGATCACATGTGGCGCGCCATCGCGCAGCACCAGTTTCGAATTGTCCTGCTCATGCACCCAGCCGAACGGCGTGATCGCATGACGGTTCACCGCATCCACCGCATCATAATCATCGCGCGTGGTCGCATCGCGGCGCGGCAGCGGCCGCCACTCCGCCGGCGGCGTCCATTCCGAAACGCCAGCCTCATGCGTCCACTTGCCGACGGCGCCATAGCGCGGCGCATCGTCAACCTGGTATACAACCTGCGACCACGCGCCCGCGCGTTCGTCTGCGCTCACCGCTTCCATGCGCCAAGCATTGCCGCCGACAAACTTCAGAACCTGCGCCGGCTCATACCGCCAGTCCTGACGCCAGTGCTTGACCGGCGCCTTCTGCGCGCCGCCAACCACCAGGATGTGCTGGATCGAAATGAAGTCGCCCGAATCCTCGATCACCCGCACGATCTCATGCGCAGCCGAAACCTTCGGCTCCTTCATCTCGTACCCGTCAGCGAACGGAACCGTCTCGCGGAAATCGAACGTCACGGCATAATCGCCCGCCATCGCCAGAATCGCCTGACGGTCGGCCTCGAACTTCGCGGCCTCGGCCCGCTGGGATGCCGGATCGGGGGATGTCAGCTCGGCGGCGCCAGCCGTCTGCGCAGCAACGATCGGTGCGTTGTTCGCCTGCGCCGTACTTGCACAGCCGCCCACCAGCATCACGCCCCCCGCCAGCGCGCCCACCGCAACGCCACGCCACCGCGTCGTCCATGAACCCACGCCCATCGCTCGATCCTCTCGTCCAGAAAATGATTTGAGGAATTCGCTTATTGCTTATGCGAATGACTTGCAAGAGCATTTCTTTGGCGCTAGGGAAACTTGCAAATCAGTCGCAACAACAGATGAACGGTTCCAGTCGATGCGTTTCCTTCCCTCTTCCAACATCGCCAAAAACACGCTGCGCGCCGCGCTGTTCACCTCGGCCAGTTGCGCTGTTGCGCTGGCCGCACAGGCGCAGGCTGCTGACGAATCAGAAACGACAGAAGCCGACGACACCGTCACCGTCTACGCCACCACCAACCCGCTCCCGGTCTTCGATTATCCCGGTCAGGTCACGGTCGTCACCCGCGAGGACATTGACACGTTCGCGCCCTCATCGATTGCGGACATGCTCCGCGACGCGCCCGGCGTCGACTTCGCCGGCGGCCCGCGCCGCACCGGCGAAGCGCCCTCCATCCGCGGCCTCTCCGGCGAAAACGTCCTCATCCTGCTCGACGGCGCGCGACAATCCTTCATCTCGGCCCACGACGGCCGCTTCTTCCTCGACCCCGATCTCGTTTCTACCGCCGAAGCCGTAAGGGGCCCTGCCTCCCCGCTTTACGGTTCCGGCGCAACTGGCGGCGTCCTCGCATTCGAAACCGTGGACGCCGCCGATCTTCTTCGTACCGGTGAAACCTACGGCGCGCGCTTCCGCGCCGGCTACCAGTCGGTCAACGAGGAAACCCTCGCCACCGCCACCGCCTTCGGCGTGTCCGGCGGCTTCGACGGTCTCGCCAGCTTCGGCCTGCGCCAGTCCGGCGACATCTCGCTCGGCGACGGCGCCGACCTGCGCTCGGATGACGATATCCAGTCTTCGCTCGTCAAAGGCGGCTACCAGTTCACCGACGCCTTCCGCGGCGAACTTTCCTGGCAACGCTTCAACAACACGGCCATCGAGCCGAACAACGGTCAGGGTGTCGGAACCACCGGCGATCCCCTCCTCGACCGCGACGTCGAAAAGGACATCGAAACGAATTCCTACCGCCTCGGCCTCGAATACAACCCGGCGTCCAACCTCATCAACACGTCGTTCACCGCCTACACAACCGATACCGGCGTCGACGAGTTCGACGAAACCACCTCGCGTTCGGCCCTTCGCAAGATCGAAACCTCCGGCGCCTCGATCCGCAACGCCTCCACATTCCAGACCGAAAACGCGCTCAGCATCTTCACCATCGGCGCCGATTACTATGAAGACGAGCAGACCGGGCGCGACACCGACACCGTGGACGGCGTCCGCGGCGGCGTGCCCAACGCATCGACCCAGTTCACGGGCCTCTTCGCCCAGCTCGAAACCCGGATCGACACTGCAGCAGGCGAGTTCATCATCATTCCGGGCGTACGCTACGACGAATTCGAAAGCTCCAGCGAAACCACGCCGCAAGGCTCGTCCGACAACGCCACCTCGCCGCGTCTCGCCGCCAGCTATGGACCGGTCGAATGGTTCCGCGTCTTCGGCTCCTATTCCGAAGGCTTCCGCGCGCCGTCAGTGAACGAACTCTATCTCGACGGCACACACTTCTCCGTGCCCCACCCGACGCTGTTCAATCCGGCGATGGGCCAGTTCGTCTTCGTCACCAACGCCTTTGTTCCGAACGCGAACCTGATGCCGGAGAAATCTGAAACCACCGAGTTCGGCATCGGATTCGACTTCGTCGACATCGCCACCCCCGGCGACCGCCTGCAGGCCAAGATCTCCGCCTTCAACAACAAGGTCGACGATCTGGTGAACCTGTCGGTCGATTTCGCCTACGATCCCACCTGTTTCGTCGGCCCCGCCTTCTTCCCGTGCACAGCGGGCACCACCAATTCGGCAAACGTCGACTCGGCGGAATTCGAAGGCGTCGAGGCGGAACTCGTCTACAATTCCGATCGCTTCTACACGCGCGCCTCCTACGCCTCGATCGAAGGCGACATCAACAATACCGGCGAAGACCCCTTCACCACCCAGCCAGACCGGCTCGCGCTCGACTTCGGCCTCAAGCTTCCCGAATACAAGGCGCGCGTCGGCTCGCGCATTCAGGTCGCCGACGAATTCGAACGTTATGTCTCCGACGGCGCCGGCGGCCTCACCCTCGCCGAAAGCCGTCCCGGCTATGTCGTGCTCGACCTCTATGCGTCCTGGCGCCCCGCCTTCTCCGACAGCCTGCGCATCGATGTCGGCGTCGATAACGTCCTCGACCACACCTACGACCGTGTCTTCGAAGGCGTCACCGAACCGGGCCGAAACTTCAAGATCGCCGCGTCCTGGCAGATCGGCGGCTAGCGTTTCCCGACCCGCCCCGGCCGCCAACTCTGCCGGGCGGGTCCACAACTCCGCAGAAAGGCGCTCCCAATGTGCATGCCGTTCGACGATGTTCAGATGACCTGCTGGCTGCATTCGCAACTCCAGGTCATGGATGTCTGGATGGATGAACTGGCCAGCCGCACCGACACCGACCTCACCGCGCTCGAGCGTCTCGAACGCCATCGCGCATGGCTCGCCCAGGAGCTGGATCGGCTGGGCGCCTCGCGGCCGGAAACTGTGCAATGAGACAATGGTCCGGTTCCTCCTCAGATACTGACAGATGGAACTGCATAGGCATGGGCATGTGAAACGAAGCAATGCTCAGCGAAAGGCGGAACCAA
>JBHIWT010000189.1:0-6398 GCA_041987265.1 Hyphomonadaceae bacterium | reverse complement strand
CAAGTTGGGACGGACGGGGCTTGGCTTGTGTCCATCCTCATCCGGTCGGCAAGGAATGGATCCCGGATAGCGCTGCGCGCTTCCGGGATGACAGTTGTGCGGGGCGTTGAGGCGTCGGCCTAGTTCGCCGTGGACTGGAATTCCTCGAGCGGGTCGATGGCGATTGCGTCTTCGGTGGCCGAGATCGCGATCGGCAGGTCCATGGTCGGACGCGGCGGCGCTGCGGGTGAAGCCTGTTCGGCGCGCAGGGCGTCGATGCGGGCTTTTTCCGCGAGGAAGGCTTCGAGCTGTTCGCCCTGGAGCTTGCGGCCCGTCGGCAGTTTGAGGCGCATGGCGTTGACCGGCCTGCCGTTGACGTGGACCTCGTAGTGGAGGTGCGGTCCGGTGGAGCGGCCGGTGGTGCCGACATAGCCGATGATCTCGCCCTGGCGGACGCGGCGGCCCTTGCGCATGCCGCGGGCGAAGCCCTTCATGTGCGCATAGGCGGTCTGGTAGCCGTTGGCGTGGCGGATGCGGATGTAGTTGCCGTAGGTCGAGAACGGACCGGCGCGTTCGATGACGCCGTTGCCGGCGGCGTAGATCGGCGTGCCGCGCGGGGCGGCGAAGTCGGTGCCCTTGTGCAGCTTGTTATAGCCGAGAACCGGGTGACGGCGATTGCCGAAGTGCGAGGAGAGACGCGCGCCGTTGATTGGCGTCTTCATCAGGAACTTCGTCGCGGACTCTCCGTTGTCGTCGAAGAAGTCGGTGACGCTGTCGTCGGACGTGGTGAAGCGGTAGAAATTCTTGTTCAGCGCCTGACCGCGATAGGAGGCGAAGACGACGTCGCCGTTGCGGATCGGGTTGCCGCGTTCGTCGGCGAAGGTCTCGTAGAAGATCTCGAATTCATCGCCGGCGCGCGGGTCGCGCTGGAAGTCGATGTCGTAGGCGAAGATGGATGCGAAATCGACGACCTGCTGATCCCTGGCGCCCTGTGCGAGGGCGGCGGAGTAGATCGAGTCGGTGATGGCGCCGGCGACCTGATGGTGGCTGGCGTTGAGCTTGGCGGTGAGTTCCTGCGCTGCCCAGTCGCCGCCGGACGTGCGGAACACGAGAACCTGACGATCGGCTTCCGGGCGAAGCGACATGCCGGCGAGTTGCAGGCCGTCATCCGATCCCGGTTCGAGCCAGACGCGGACGTTCTGTCCGGGAAGGATGCGGCGAAGGTCGATGAGGTCTGCAACGGCGTGTACGGCGCCGTTCGCGTCAATGCGCGGCGCGCCGACCCGGTCGAGCAGGCCGCTCAACGTCTCGTTGCGTTTGACGGATGCTTCGCGCATTTCGCGCATGTCCGGGAGCGGCAGAGCCGTCTCGAACAGGGACGCGAGCGCCAGCCTTGGGTCTGGCGCGCCGGAAGAAGTCGACGCACTGCTCGCGCGCGCGTCAACGCTGATGGATACGAGACCTGCCCCACAAAGAGCGACGAAAGACGCTCCCAGCCCCCATTCAAACCAAGAGTTTTTCATGGGTGCTCCGAATGTTCCCACTGGAACGAACGAAATTCAGTAAAAGGCGACAGAACCAATCTGTTCATGTCTAGTTGTCGCCAGACAGCCTTAATGTTCACTAAAACCATTCCCCGACGTCCGACAAGCGCGAATGATGAATTTAATCTTATGAACGACAGTACACCCGTCGAGAGTCATGCAAGATCGAGGCGAGGCGCCTTAATCGGCGGCGCCGTCGCGGTTGTGGCCGTTGTTGCGGCTGGCGGGTGGTTCGCGCGGATGCCGATCGCGGAGGGTGTGGGACGCTCGTTCTGTTCGGGCGAAGGGCTGGCGTGTTCGTTCAAGTTTTCGCGACTGGACTTCGGCGGCGTGGTTCTGCGCGACCTCGACGTGCGTGCGCCGGGCGCGGAGAAGGCTGCGCTGCGCGCGGGCGAACTGGTCGTCGACCTGGCGTGGTCATTCCCGATGAGCTTCCGGCCGACGTCGATCGATGGCGATGGAATTGATCTGCGTTTGAACCTGCGCGGCGATGGCGGATTGCTCGGCGATCTTGATGCGTTCGTGCAGCGCTCGATGAGCAACCGGCGCCCTGCGACCGGGCCGGCGCCGGGAATGGCGTTCCGCAACGTGCGGCTGATCGGCGAGACGGAATGGGGCGAGGTTGAGGCCGGCGGCCGGGTTGTGTTGAGCGCGGCGGGCGATGCGGATGTGGAATTGCTGGCTGCGCCGGTGCGGTTGGCGCATGAGGCGGGCCAGCTGGATTTCGGCGGCGCAAAGCTGATTGCGAATTCCAAGGGGCAGGACCTGTTCGGAACACTGACGTTCGATCTGGCGAGCATGACGTCGGGCGCGCGCGAACTGGCGGGCGCGAACCTGCAGGTGGACTTTGCGCAATCGGGCGGGAGCCTGACGGCGCGCGCGGACGGACGGGTGGATACAGCGGACCTGCCGGCGGGGTCTTTGAAGGGTGCGATGCTGCGCGGCGACTTGCTAGCGGACGCGATCGACCTGTCGGAGCTGACGCTGGCGAGCGTCGCCTCGCGGGTGCGCGAGCTGACGTTTGAGGGCGGGGCGAAGTCCGGCGGCAGCGGCGCGGCGGCGGTCAGCGATTTTACCGTGGCGATCGACATCGATCCGCTGGCGGAGGGCGGCGCGGCGGGCGACGTGCGGATTGCGGCAGCGGCGCTGACGCATGAGCTGGGCAAGGCGGAACGCGTGGAGATCGAAGGCAGGGTGGACGTGCCGGGCGGCGGGCCGGGCGCGCTGGGCGAGACGGTGCGCGCGTCGGGCGTTGCGCGGCTGAGCGATGCGGCGCTTGAGAAGGATGTGAACGAGCGGCTGGCGAAATCGTTCGGCGGGTTGATCGGCGGGGCGCTGCCGACGTTTGGCCGCGCCGCGGAGAACACTGTGCGCCGGGCGGGCGAGCGGTTCGACATGGTGTTGCCGTGGTCGTTCCAGCTGGAGAATGGCGAGAGCGATGTGTCGGCGCTGGGCGGATCGGAATTGGCGGCGGCGAGCGGGTTTGCATTGAAGCTGGAGACCGGCGGCGGCGCGCCGGCGGTGTCATGGGCGGCGGGCGCTGGCGGCGCGTGGCGGGCGCAGGGCGTGGTGACGGCGTCGGGCGGCGGCGGACCGCCGATGCGGGTGGAACTGGCCGAGGCGCGCGGCGGCGCGGATGGCCTGGCCGTGCGCGCGTCTGGCGCGTTGAATGCGTGGACGGCTGGCGACGAGACGTTGTCGGCGGCGGTCAGCGATGCGGAGTATGTCGCCGGCGAAGCGGGCGGCGGGTTTTCCGGCGGCGTTGAAGTTTCGATCAACGGCGTGCTGGGCGGGGTGCGCTGGCGCGGGTTGCGGACACACGCGGACGTTCAGTCGGAATGGACGCCGGTAACATTTGCTGCGTCGAGCGCGCAGGACCTGAGACTGGACTGGGATGGCGCGCAGGTCGGCGGTACGCGGATCGGTCCGGGCGCATTGACCTATGTGCCGAATGGCGCGCTGGCGGCTGGCGATGGCGAGGTCGTGCGCGGGCGCGGGCGGCTGAGCGGGTTCGAGAGCAGCCTGGAAGGAACGAACTTCACCGGGCGAATCCGGTTGGGGGCGACGGATGTGGACTGGACGCGCGAAGAGGCCGTGCGCGTGCAGTTTGATGTGAAGCCGACAAGCCTGTTGTTCCAGACGGGCGATGGCGGCGTGCCGGTTGATATCGGGTCGGTCGCTGGCGCGGCGCGGCTCGGCGACGGGTGGCGGGTCGACGGACGGGTGGCGGGCGCAAGCGCGCTGGCGGAAACGGCGGCAGTGAAGGATGTGTCGGCGGCATTCGACCTGTCCGGCGGCGGGACGCGCAAGGTGCGCGGCAGTTTGCGGGACGTGGCGTTCACGGTGAGCGATCCGGACGAGACCGGCGGTCACCTGTTCGAGGATCTGAAGTTCGACGGGCGTGGCGACCTCGCGGCGGGGGCGGCGACGTTTTCCGGCCGGTTCGTGATGGTCGACAGCGGTGTGCAGGTTGGCGACGTGACCGGCCGGCATGCGCTGGATACCGGGCGGGGCGAGATGACGTTCGCTGAAACGCCGCTGATCTTTCGTCCGCGCGGGCTGCAGCCGAAACACCTGTCGCCGGTATTGCGTGGCGCGGCGAATGTGGATGGCCGGATCGATGCGTCCGGCCATGCGTCGTGGTCGGCTGACGGGCTGGATGCGTCGGCGCGGCTGAACCTGCGCGGGCTTGGTTTTGTGCTGGCGTCGGCGGGCGTGTTCGAGGGCGTGCGCGGCGTGGTGAACATCGACGATGTTCTGAATATGCGCTCGGCGCCGGGCCAGACGCTGACGCTGGAAAAGGTGACGTTGGGATTGCCGATCGAAGACGGCGTGATGCGGTTCCAGATGGACGGGTTCGACAGGGTGTTGCTGGAGGATGCGCGTTGGCCGTTTGTCGGCGGGATGATCCGGCTGGCGCCGGCGACGTTCAGGTTTGGTCCGGTGGAGAACCGGATCACGGCGCACGCGGTGGACTGGGACCTGGCGAAGGTCGTGGAACTGTTCAAGGTGCCTGACACGCGCATCCAGGGGATTGTGAACGGGAGCTTTCCAGTCGTGTTCAGCACGGGTTCAGCGCGGATCGAGGATGCTGTGCTTGAAGCGTCGGATAGTGGCGGCGTGATCCAGTATGAGGCTGCGACGACGGATGCCGCGTCGGAGTCGAACGAGAACGCCAAGCTGTTGTTCGATGCGCTGAAGGATTTTCACTACCGCGTGTTGCGGATCGGACTGAATGGCGATGTGGCCGGAACGATGATGTTGACGCTGAATGTTGAAGGGATGAATCCCGAGGTTCTGTCGGGCGCGCCGTTCAAGCTGAATATCGGCATTGAGAGCGAACTGGCGGAATTGCTGAACACGCTGAACCGGCCGCGGATGGAGATTGACGCTGCGATCAGGGGCGGGCGGCAACAGGACGATTGACGGGCGCGATGAGGGGCGCAAGTCTAACGGCGGAGCCGCAGAGTCGGCCGACGCCGGGGAGTAAGGACGTAATGAAGATGAGACCATCTCTGGCGATCGGGGTTCTGGCTGCGGCCGGCGCTGCGGCGTGCGCGCCGACAGTCAAGCTGCAGGCGCCGGACAAGCCGATCGAGATCAACCTGAACGTGAAGATCGATCAGGAAGTGCGGGTGCGGCTGGATCGCGATATCGAGCAGTTGATCCAGTCCAACCCGGATGCGTTCTAGGAACATGGGAGGCTCAATCATGAGACTGTTCCGCAAGATGATTGTTGCGCTGACGATGCTGGTTGCGAGCCTGTCGTTGTCGCCCGCGATGGCGCAGGACGCCGTGCTGGACCAGGCAAAGGCGCAGGGCATTATCGGTGAGATGTACACCGGCTATCTCGGGATCGCGGATCCGGCGCGTGCGACTGCGGACATTCGCAGGCGCGTGGACGAAGTGAACGCGCGGCGGTTGGCGATCTATACTGATACGGCGCAGCGCACTGGCGAGTCAGTGAGCACGATTGCGGCGCTGACGGCGGAGAAGCAGATCCAGCGCGCGGAAAGCGGCGAGGCTGTGAACCCCGGCAGCGGGCAACCGTGGACGCGCAAGTAGCAAATTACAGAAATTCAACCTGACAGGCGCGCCGGCTCATTCGCATGGGCCGGCGCGCCCTATTTGGGGCCTAAATTTTGGCTTGGGCAGGACGGCAATGTTCCGTTAGCCTTCGTGCGACCGATCAAGTGATTTGCCCCGGGAGCTGGCATGCAGAAGACGGATCTCGCCGCCTATGTCGCATCGCGCGTGTTGCACGACGTGTCCTCGCCGCTGACCGCCGTGATGGCCGGTTTTGACTCGGCGCTGGATCCCGGCGCGGATGAAATGACCCGCAAGATGAGCGCCGAGCTGGTCAATGAAGGCATCCAGAAGATGTTCGCGCAGGTGCAGTTCCTGCGCTTCGCCATCGGCTCGCAGGAGCTGAACGACAACCAGTGCAGCCTGCATGAGATGAAGCAGCGCGCGGACGAGTTTGCGCGGCTGCGCGAGCGGCGCACGATCGAATGGGCGCTGGATACCGATCAGGTGACCAACCGTCAGGCGCGGCTGTTCATGAACATGGCGCTGTTGGTGATCGAGTCCGTGCCCAAGGACGGCAGGATGAAAGTGCGCGCGCGCGAGGATGGCGGGGATCTGGTGCTGGAGTGCGTGGCGCTGGGGAACGAGAAGGGCCTGCGGCCGGCGATTGTCGGCGCGCTGCAGGGGACACAGCCTGACGAGGGCTGGGGCGGCGGACGGATCCAGCCGTTCTTCATTCGCGAGATCGCGGACGAGCTGGGCTTCAGCGTGGAAGCCGCAACCACGGCGGATGGGTCGGGCCTGGTGGCGCGCGGGCCGAAGGCTGTGGGCTGAGTCGGTTGAGCCGCC
>JBHIWT010000188.1:0-6402 GCA_041987265.1 Hyphomonadaceae bacterium | reverse complement strand
ACTGAGTCGCTCGCAGGCTGGCGTGCTTGCGAGCCTGTTCCGCATTGCGGCCCGGTGGGCCGGGCGTGTTGCACAGGCGCCGCCGGCTTTGTTCTGTGGAGAGGCGCAAAGCCTGGCGTTTGAGGGGGTGCGGGAATCGGTTGGCCATGCCAGTTTCGTCGGCTTGATCGTGGCGTGGCTGGGGGCCAGCAGGCGCCATATATAGTTCAAAACACCATTCGTTAACGCTATATATGGTGTTGTGACGGCTCGCAGAATCGTATCCGGAGGGTAGCATGTCCGAGTCCAGCAGAGTGTCGCCAGCGCAGGGCGGAAGGGTCGGGCTGTTGACGCCGTCCTATTCCTACAAGCCGTTCCGGTATCCGTGGGCGTACGACTTCTGGAAGCGCCAGCAGCAGATCCACTGGATGCCGGAAGAGGTTCCGCTGGGCGAGGATTGCAAGGACTGGGCGGGCCGCCTGTCGGACAATGAGCGCAACCTGCTGACGCAGATTTTCCGCTTCTTCACGCAGTCGGACGTGGAGGTGAACGACAATTACATGGAGCGCTATTCGCGCGTCTTCAAACCGACCGAGATCAAGATGATGATGGCCTCGTTCTCCAACATGGAGACGATCCACATCGCCGCCTATGCGCTGTTGCTGGAAACGATCGGCATGCCGGACAGCGAGTTCTCGGCGTTCCTTGAGTACAAGGAAATGGCCGACAAGCACGACTACATGCAGAAGTTCGGTGTGGAGACGGACGAGGACATCCTGGCGACGCTGGCGATGTTCGGCGCCTTCACCGAAGGGCTGCAGCTGTTCGCCTCGTTCGCGATGCTGATGAATTTCCCGCGCTTCAACAAGATGAAGGGGATGGGGCAGATCGTTTCGTGGTCGGTGCGCGATGAGTCGCTGCACTGCGAGGGCATGATCCGGCTGTTCCATTCGTTCGCGGCGGAGACCGGCGCGCTGACGGAGAAGGTGAAGGACGAGATCGTCGAGTGCTGCCGCACGGTTGTCGGCCTTGAGGACCGGTTCATCGACCTGGCCTTCGAAATGGGTGAAGTCGAAGGCATGACGGCTGAAGATATCAAGCAATACATCCGCTACATCGCCGACTGGCGTCTGGGTCAGCTGAAGCTGCCGACGCTGTATGGCGTGAAGGAGCACCCGATTCCGTGGCTGTCGGAGATCCTGAACGGGGTCGAGCACGCCAACTTCTTCGAGGCGCGGGCGACCGAGTACTCGAAGGGCGCAACCGGCGGCGACTGGCATGGCGCTGACGGGGTGTGGACCAATTTCGACAAGGCCAACAAGGGCAAGGGAATGGCCGCCGAGTAGAGCGGCCGATTCCCGCCGGTCATTCCGGTCCGGGGCGATTGCGACACGCGCGATTGACCCCGGCGGCTGACCTCTCCATTTTCCGTCAATGACGAGCACATCCGGACTGACGCCAACTGAAGCCGTGGACCGGGCGGGGGAGCTGTTTGACGCTTCACGCCAGCGGTTGCGGGATGCGCTGAGCGCCTTTGTCGAGAAGGGCGAGACGCCTGACGAGGCGCTGCGGGCGGGCGGGGCGTTCGCCTATCCGGAAATCAGGCTGCACTATCATCCCGACGGGCCGCCGCCGCCGATCTCGCGTTCGTTCGGCAAGCTTTCCGAGGCCGGGGTCTATGCCACGACGGTGACGCAGCCGGCGTTCTTTCGCAGCTATCTGATTTCGCAGCTTGAGAAGATTGTCGCGGACTATCCTGTGCGGCTTGAGGTCGAGACGTCGAACCTCGAAATCCCTTATCCGTATGTTCTGGATTCCGGCGCCGGGGTCGACGCTGAGGCGCTGCCGCCAGCGGAGTTTGCGCGCTGGTTCCCGACGCCGCGACTGACCTATATCGGCGATGAGGTTGCTGACGGCGATCCGGAGATGTTCCAGGGCGAGAAGCCGCTGGCGCTGTTCGATGCGCCGCGCGTGGATTTCTCGCTGCAGCGCCTGCAGCATTACACCGGCACGCCGTTCGGCGATTTCCAGCGCTACATCCTGTTCACCAACTATCACCGCTATGTCGACCACTTCGTCGGCTGGGCGCGGGAGAAGCTGAAGGACGGGGGACGTTACACCGAATTGGTGGCGCCGGGCGGGTTGCGGATCACGGCCGATTCGGAAGAGGGCGGCGAGCCGATCTCCGATGGGTCGTGGAAGCGCTACCAGATGCCCGCGTATCATCTGAAGGCGGACAATGCGAACGGGATCACGCTGGTGAACATCGGCGTGGGGCCGTCGAACGCGAAGACGATTACCGACCATCTGGCCGTGCTGCGGCCGGAATGCTGGATCATGGTCGGCCATTGCGGCGGCGTGCGCCATTCGCAGCGGATCGGGGATTACGTGTTGGGGCACGCATATCTGCGCGATGACCATGTGCTCGATTCGATCCTGCCGCCCGATATCCCGGTGCCGCCGATCGCGGAGATCCAGGTGGCGCTGCAGGAGGCGGCGGAGAAAGTGACCGGTGAGGACCGCGATGCGCTGAAGGCGCGGTTGCGGACCGGGACGGTGATCACCACCGACGACCGCAACTGGGAGCTGCGGTTCACCGCGTCGCTGAGGCGGTTCAACCAGTCGCGGGCGATCGCCATCGATATGGAGAGCGCCACGATCGCGGCTAACGGCTATCGTCTGCGTGTGCCGTACGGCGTGTTGCTGTGCGTGTCGGACAAGCCCTTGCATGGCGAGATCAAGCTGGCCGGGGCGGCCAACCGCTTTTATGAGCGGGCGATTGGCGAGCATATCCGGATCGGCATCGAGGCGCTGGAAACGCTGGCGCAGGACAGCGGCGCGCGGCTGCACTCGCGCAAGCTGCGGGCGTTTGACGAACCGCCGTTCAGGTAGGAACGAGCGCTCGCGGGGCGGGGCCGATCAGGGTATTCACCATCGACATGGGCGACCGCCATCGCCATGATCGCGGCGAGCATGCGGCGTTCAAGACCGTGGCGTTCCGGGAGGTTTCATGACCGCGGCAGTTGCAGGCGAGGATAAGCCGGGCGCGCCAGATGCGGCGACTGGCGGGATGTGGGCCCCTGCGGGGTTTTCCTGGTCGCTGTTCGAATTTGCGCGCAACCCGTACTACTTCCTTGTCGTCATCTATGTTTTCCCGCCGTATTTCGCGGCGGCGGTGGTTGGCGATGCGGTGCGCGGGCAGGCGCTGATCGCGGGGTCGATCGAGCTGGCCGGATACATCTGTGCGTTCACCGCGCCATTGCTGGGCGCGATGATGGACCGGTCCGGCAAGCGCAAGCCGGTGCTGGCGGTGTTCATCGGTTTGCTGGCGGTGTGTTCGGCGACGTTGTGGTTTGCTGAACCTGGCGGCGCCGGATTGCCGATCGGCCTGATCGTGCCGCTGCTGTCGCTGGGCTATGTCAGCTACACGTATTCGGAGGTGATGCATAACGCGATGCTGCCGCTGGCGGGGCGGCGATCTTCGCTGTCGGCGATATCCGGGCTGGGACTGTCGCTTGGACAGGCCGGAGCGGTAGTCGGGCTGGTTGCGATTGTCGTGCTGAGCGTTGCGCCGCAGATCATTGGCCTGCCTGAGGGGCGTATGGACCTGATCGCGCGCGGCATCGGTCCGGTGACCGCTGTGTGGCTGGTCGTGCTGATGGTTCCGTTCTTCCTCTACATGCCGGACGGGGCGCCGGCGGGCGGATCATGGACGCGGGCGGGTCGTGACATCCTGTTCGGCGGCGAGGGCGAGAACCTGTTCTCCCGCATCGGCGTGTTTGCGCGCTATATCGTCAGCCTGTTCAAGCAGCATCCGCAGGTGATGAAATTCCTGATCGTGCGGATGATCTATGCGGACGGGGTGACGACGCTGCTGAGCCTTGGCGGCGTTTACACCGCCGGCGTGTTGGCGTGGGGCCAGACCGAGCTGGCGCTCTACGGGATCTGGGGGTCGTTCTTCGGGATCATTGGCGGCTTCTTCGGCGGCTCGTTCATGGACAAGATTTTCGGGCCGCGGCGGGCGATCATCGTTGAGCTGGTATTGTTGTCGCTGGGCGTCCTGACGGCGATATCGGTTTCGCAGGAGAGCATCTTCTTCGGCCTGGTGCGCGCCGACCAGACGATCAACGGGCTGCCGTTCTTCTCGCAGCTTTATGAGGTGGCCTATCTCGGCGCGATTGCGTTCGTGGCGATCTTTGCGACGGCGATCATTTCCTCCAGCCGGTACATGCTGGTGCGGATTGCGCCGGCGGCGCGGGTTTCGGAATTCTTCGGGCTCTACATGATGGCTGCGACGGCGACCGTGTGGCTGGGGCCGTTACTGGTGCGGCTGGCGACCACGGCGAGCGGCGATCAGCGCATCGGCTTTGCGCCGGTGCCGTTTCTGCTGGCGACCGGGGCGATCCTGATGGTGTTGCTGGTGCGTTCGCCGCCGGAAAATCCAGACGACTAGCCGCGGCTATTCGCCCTGCGCTGCGGCCTGCATGCCGTTGACCGTCTTCATCACGGCGTCGAAGTGGGCGGCGTCGTCCCCGACGACCGGGGTCGCGCGGCACATGTCGGTGCAGGAATAGGTGTAGTTGCCCTCGCCGCGCACGATGGTGAGGCGGTCGGTGCGATTGTCGGAGACCGTCATCTCGTTCGAATAGACTGTGCGGCCGGCGTGATCGAGCACGAGCAGGTTGGTCGAGCCGAAGCCCTTGCCGGTGACGAGGAGGGTGCGCGGGTCGTAGACCTGAACGTCGATCACAGAGGCGTTGCCGATGACGACCGAGTTGGCCGGCGCGGTCAGTTTGAGCGTGACGGTCTGGTCAACGAGTACGTTGAAGGCTTCGGCGTGGGCCGCCGGGGCGTGAGCTGCGACCACGAAGGCGCTGGCGGCGATCAAACGGGCGAACATGGCACTCTCCACAACCGATCAGACACCGCACGCAGCGGTTCGTGATCGGCAGGGTAGGCGCCAACGCTGAACGAATGGCTAACCGATGGTTTCGGAGGTTAATGAAATTCGAACGATGAGGGGTCAGCCGGTTCCGCGCATGTCCGCGATGAAAGCGTCGGCGGCGGCGATGGAAGCTTCCATCTCGGCGATCAGTTCGGAGACATCACCCTCAATGCGGGCCTTTTCGCGGTCCAGCGAGGCGATGGCGCTGGCGTTGAGGTTGTGTTTGAGGAAGAGAACGCGGTCGCGGAAGATAGCGAGCACGGGGTCCATCGAGTCCGAGGCGGCGCGCATGCGGGTGATGAGTTCGTCGTAGCGGGCCTCGGTTTCTTCCAGGCGCTGTTCGCTGATTTCGCGCAGCGAGGGGTCGGAATACTGGTCGAGTTCGTTGCGCCATTCGCGGAACAGGTCGGTCGCCACCCGGTTCACATCTCTGATGCGGGAGCGGACCTGGCTGGCGGCGCTTTCAGAGGACGCATATTCGCGGTCGAGGCGGTCGTACATCTCTTCCAGGTCGCCGCCCTCGACATCGACCATGGCGCGGAAGGCTTCGAGCGCGTCCTTGAATTCGACGCTGGCGTCTTCCTGGGCGTCGCGGGCGTCATCGACGCGGTCGACCAGAATATCGCGCTTTTCCACGCCGAATTGTTCGAGGACGCCGTAGGTCGCGCTGGCGCAGGCGGTGGTCAGTGCGATGGCGGCGCCAAGCGCAACGGCGCGAAGGACGGTCTTCATGGACGGATTACCCCTGCTGGATCGCGTGACTCATAAAGTGCGCCCCGCGAGCGGACAAGCAGCGCGCCATCAAGGTGGGAGGGGAGTGGGCGATGACGTCGCCAAGTACTTACAAAATAATGAATTCGACGGTTAAGTAGAGATTACCAACAATACTGCCAAGTTTTTGTATTGTTTTACGTAGAAATAACCCGAGCCATGTAGAACCCAACCTGCCTGCTGCGGGTGATGGTACTTCGTAGTGGGGCTCAAAAACTGCCATGCATTGCGGAGAAGCAAAAATGAAAAACGTCGTTCGCTTTCTGAAGAACAAATCTGGCGCCACCGCCATTGAGTACGGCCTGATCGCCGCGCTCATCGCTGTCGCCGTCATCGGTGGCGTGTCCTCGCTGGGCTCCAACGCCAACGCTACGTTCGGCACGGTTGCCGGCTCGATGACCTCGTCGTAATCGACCCAATTCGTCAGCACATCGCTGATGAATGCAGAGAAAGCCGCAGGTTCGCCTGCGGCTTTCTTGTATTCTGGCCCCTGAATTCTTCGGCTGGCCAACCAAATATTTAGCGAAGACATGATAGACGTATCCCCAAGTGATGGGGTTGTTATGTTAGTTGCGTTCTTCTGCCTGATTTTTCCGGCTCTTCTGATTTATGCGGCCTGGAGCGATCTGGCGACCATGCAGATCCCCAACTGGGTTTCGATCGCGCTGGCCGTTGGATTTGTGCCGGCTGCGGCCGCCGCCGGATTG
>JBHIWT010000187.1:0-6430 GCA_041987265.1 Hyphomonadaceae bacterium | reverse complement strand
GAGCCAGTTGGCCGGCTGGCGGGCGTACCCAGTCTGGTCAAGGACAACATCGATGTCGCCGGCATGGCGACGACGGCGGGGTCGCTGGCGATGGTCGACAATATGCCCGCCGCGGACGCGCCTGTGATCGCCCGGCTGAAGGCCGAGGGCGCGATCATCCTGGGCAAGACGAACCTGTCGGAATGGGCGAATTTCCGTTCGCTGAATTCCACTTCCGGCTGGAGCGCAGTCGGCGGTCTGGTGAAAAACCCGCACGCGCTGAACCGGAATGCCTGCGGGTCATCTTCAGGATCGGGCGCAGCGGTCGCCGCCGGGCTGGCGCCGGTTGCTCTGGGGACCGAAACGGACGGCTCGATCGTCTGCCCCTCCTCCGTCAACGGGATTGTCGGGATCAAGCCGACCGTCGGGCTGGTGTCACGCACGGGGATCGTGCCGATCTCGCATTCGCAGGATACGGCCGGGCCGATGGCGCTGAGCGTTGCGGACGCCGCGCTACTGCTGAGCGTGATGGCGGGAAGCGATGCGCAGGATCCGGCGACGGCGGAAGCCGATGCGCGCAAGTCGGACTATACCGCGGCGCTGAATCCCGATGCACTGGCGGGCAAACGTATCGGGGTCGCACGGTTTCTGACCGGATATCACGACCCGACCGATGCGACGTTCGAGGAAGCGCTGGACGTCTTGCGCGCGCGCGGCGCCGAGCTGGTGGAGATCGAGAGTTTCGAACACAGGGGCGCTGTTTCCGAGGCGGAATGGGTCGTTCTGATCACAGA
Source organism: Hyphomonadaceae bacterium (assembly GCA_041987265.1). Lineage (GTDB taxonomy): Bacteria > Pseudomonadota > Alphaproteobacteria > Caulobacterales > Hyphomonadaceae > IH12. The sequence goes on along the minus strand of JBHIWT010000187.1, from coordinate 5,657 downwards.
GTTCGGGCCGGGTCTTGAGGCCTATCTGGCCAGTGCTCCGGAAGCTGTGGGCGTGCGGTCGCTGGCGGACATCGTAGCGTTCAACGCTGTCAGCGCGCGCGAGCTCGAATGGTTTGACCAGTCGATCTTCGAGGCGGCGCTTGAGGCGAAGGGGCTGGCGGATCCGGAGTATATCGAGGCGGCGGCGACGGCGAAGCGGCTGGCGGGACCGGAAGGGATCGATGCGATGCTTGCCGAGAACGAACTGGTTGCGATCGTCGCGCCTTCGGGCGGGCCGGCATGGGCGAGCGACCTGATCACCGGCGACCGCTTCCTCGGATCGGCTTCGGGCCTGCCGGCTGTGGCGGGCTATCCGCACGTTACAGTCCCGATGGGCGATGCGATGGGCCTGCCGGTGGGATTGTCGTTCATCGGCGCGGCGTGGAGCGAGGCGGAGCTGATCGGACTGGCATATGATTATGAGCAGGCCAGTCAGGCACGGATGACGCCGGCGTTTCCTGCATCCGTTCCTTAAGAGAAACCGGGAACCCCGGCGGGCGGCGGCGCGTTGTTGCGGCGGATGGCTTCGTTCTTGCGGGGCGCTGCGATGCGAGGACGGCATGTCTGGACCGGGATATTCACGAGGCAAGTACAGGGTGATGTTCGGCGCGCTGGCGCTGACGCTGGCGGCTTGCGCCGCTAACCCGCCCTATCGGGCGGCGGCGAACGCTGACGCCGCAGGATATTCCGAACAGGTGATCGAGGCGGATCGCTATCGGGTTCGCTATACCGGTACGGCCGGCATGGAGAAGACGGCGGTGCAGGATTACGCATTATTGCGCGCCGCTGAACTGACCGCCGAGAACGGGCATGACTGGTTTGAAGTGGTCAACCGCGACAATGATGCAGATGTGCGCGTGCGCCGCGGGATCGAGACTGATTTCGGCCCGGATTACGCCGTGACGCGATCGTGCGGTCTTTTAGGGTGCACCACCGAGGCGCGCCCGGTCATGAAGCGGACCGAGACTGAGACCGTTTCCACCCGCACGATCCACGAGACCGTTCTGGAGATCGTGATGGGCGACGGCCCCCCGCCGGATGATTCTGCCGGCGTCTATGGCGCGGCCGATACTCTGGCGACGCTGCGCGCGCGCCTGAGCTAGCCTGACTGGCGAACTGACCGACAAATCCCCCCTGCAATCATGGCGCTGGCGTGCGTGGACTTGACCCGCGACGCGGCGTTATGATGGTCGGTGAATGCGGGCGTCAGCGTGACGCCCTTTGTGCGCATCGGGACGGATGGGCCATGTCGGAACTGAGCGAAGACTTCGACGCCTATGTGAAGGAATTGACCAAACGCAACCGGTTTGCGCTGGGTGTTCTGCTTGCTGCGGCCTCGGTGGCCGTGCTGTTGCTTTGCGTGTCGCTTGGGCTGTTTGCGCTGCAGGGCAATCTCGTCCTTGACGTGATCGAGACCGACGAACAATCGATCGCCGCCCGGCTCGCGAACATGGTGTTGAGTTCCGAAGCGATGAACGCGCTGAACCTCGCCAATGTGTGCGCAAACCTGGCGGTCGCAGCCGCGATCCGCATCTGGTACACGCGGCAGGACAAGATGACGACCTTGCTGACCCACGCCATGGTGCTCGAAGGCGAAAACGAAACGGCGATCCGGGTCTTGCTGAACAAGAAGCTGCGTCGCTAGCGGCGGGGTTGAGGAGCGAAGAGATGGACGGAGCGACAGGCAATACGGAGGCTTCCGCGCCCGCGCCGGCAACTGATGCTGGCGAGAAGAAGGTCTCGAAGACCGTCGCCGATATCTGGCGCGAGGTTCAGGTCGAGCAACAGAAGTTCAACAACATCGTCAAGGTGATGGTGGGGCTGCTGATTGTCGCCGCGATCGTGGCGGCGGCGCTCGCTGTGGTCTCCTACATGCGCTTCTCGGACATCAAGGACAATTACGACGACCTGATCGCCAACGCCGAAGCGCAGTCGCGCCTGAATGCGGGCGACGGCGTGCGCGCGCAACAGCGCCTGGTGAACCAGCTCCTGCAGATCCGCGAGGATTCCGAAGCCCAGCGTCAGGAGGCGGAGCTGGCCCGCCGTGTTGACCAGGCCCTAGCGGCCAGTCGCTCAGGGGCGCCGGTGCAGACGATGGCGCAATTACGCGCGCAAGCCGTCGAGGTCGCCAAGGGTCACCTGACCGGCACGCGGCTCAACAACGCGACGTCCTATCTGGTGTCCAGCGTGGTGGAGGGTTCAAACGTCGCCATGACCGCGCCCGAGCGCGCGCTGATGGAAGCGGCGCTGGCTGACTGGCGCGCGCCTCGCACCGCCGAAGATGCAATGAACAAGGTGATCGCATCGAGCGATGATCCGCTTATCAAGGGCTACGGACATACAGGCCTTGCGCAGATCTTTTTCGCCCGCACCGATGGCGTCGATGATCTTGGTTCGACCACGGCTTGCGAGAGCGTGATCGACCAGGTGCGGATCGCCGCCGGTCTCGGCGTGGAGGCGATGGCGCCCTACCTATGGAAGGGCGAGTGCATGCGCGATCAGGGGCGCGAGAGCGATGCGTTTGACGCATTCGCCAGCGCGTTGCGGGTGGGCAATGTCGAGACGGAAACGCTGGACAATATCCGGCTGGCGGCGCACGGAGCCGGCACGACTCTTGTGGCGCGGGCCGCGCGGGCGCCGAATGCGCAACTCGGCGTTGACGAAGTGACGGAAGTGTTCACCGCGCTGGGGCCGATCGAGGAAAATGTGCCGGGCCTTGTCGGCGCGGACGAAACGCAGGATCCGCTGGCGGCGGCCTATGCGCTGCTGGAGTATGCCGCGAACCTGCGCGTGCAGCGCGGCGAAGGCGAAGTCGGCAAGGTCTATACAGCCGAGAATATCGGCTTTGTCTTCGTTCTCTCCGAACGCTGGGCCGAAGGCATGTCCCACGCGCAGGCGATCGACAAGGTGATCCCGCTGGCCTGGAACCTGACAGTCCTGCACATCTGCGCCAGCGAACTGGCGAATGCTGAGGGCATATCGAGCGCAGACCGCGCCAAGTACCGCGCCGAGGCTGAACGCGCAGCGCGCACCCTGTCGCTGATGGAGCATCGCCGCTTTGGCGAACAGGAGCTGAAGAAGCTGCTGCCGGTGAAGTACGACGACATGATCGACGAACTGGTCCGGCCCGCCCGCGAGCGCATGGAAGCGGCGGAGAACATGGCGATCAGCTACACCGCGACGGAATAGTTGCGGCTGTTTGCGCCTCTGGCGCCTGACCCCTAACGCCGGTCCGGAGATCAGACATGAGAGCGGTGGTGATGGCGCTGATGGTCGGCGCGCTTGCAGCCTGCGCCACGGCGTCTCAACCGGCACAGCCCGAAGACTTGCGGGTGATGACATTCAACATCCGCTATGACACCGAACGGGATGACGCAAACGCCTGGCCCAACCGGCGCGAAGATGTAGCGTCGTTGATCGGTTTCTATGCGCCTGACCTGCTGGGTCTTCAGGAAGTTCTGCTTCACCAGCGCGATCAGTTGGCCGCCGATCTGGAGGGCTATGCCTTTCTTGGGGTCGGGCGCGATGATGGCGCCGCGAAGGGCGAGTTCGCGCCGCTGGCCTACCGCACGGACCGGATGGCGCTTATTGAGCAGGGGCATTTCTGGCTCTCCACCACGCCGCACGCGCCTTCAGTCGGTTGGGACGCCGCCCTGCCCCGGATCGCGACCTGGGCGCGGTTTCGGGACACTGCGTCCGGCGCGCGCATTCTGGCGCTCAACACGCATTTTGATCACCGGGGACTAGAGGCGCGCCGGATGAGCGCGGCTCAGATCCGTGACTGGATCAGCGACAATCGCGGCGCATGCGAGATCGTCGTTGCGATGGGGGACTTCAACGCGCCGCCCTCGGAGGCGGCGTATAAGGAAATGATTGCGGACGGCGGGCTGGTCGACGCGCGCGTAGTGAGTGAGACGCCGTCTTTCGGCCCGCTAGGCACGTTTTCCGGTTTCGACGTTCTGGAGGCGCGAGACGAACCGATTGACCACGTGTTCGTGGGCGACGGCGTGGGCGTCATCCGGCATGGCGTCATCACCCAGCATGACGCCGGACGACTGCCGTCGGATCATTACCCCGTCCTGGCCGACATTGTCGGGCCAGCCTGTCCAGCGGGCGGTTGAGGCTGACCTATTGCGGCAGGGCGAAGACCTCGATTGACGGGGCGCCGGTGGGCTGAGCGATTGGACTAAGTCCGTTGTTCGCCCGGAACGCCGGGTAGCGGGAGCCCAGCGCGCCGCTGTGGAAATTGTTGAATCCGGTGACCGTGACCACGTATTGCGCGTTGCCGACAGCGTAGGTTGCGAGGATGGAATTGGGGTTGGCGTCGAGCGGGCCGGTCCAGAGGAGTTCGCCGGTTTCTGCATCGAACGCCTTCAGCGCCGGATCCAGATCGCCGGCGAAGACGACGCCGCCGGCAGTGGCGAGCGCGGATGTGGAGACGGGGGCGTCGAGGTCGTGGCGCCAGGCGAGCGACTGGGTGTTGATGTCCATTGCCTGCAGCCGGCCCATCTTGCCATCGGCGACGGCGTCAGGGTGGTCGGCGTTGGAGATCCGGGCGCCGGGCGCGCTCAAGAGGGATGAGCCTTCATTGCCCATCTGGATGCACCATTCGGTGAGCGGCAGGTAGAGCATGCCGGTTTGCGGACTGTAGGAGGTCGGCGGCCAGGCGCGGGCGCCTGACGGGCTGGGGCAGATTACCGGCGCGCGCGAGGGATCGGGCATCGCGTTGGGATCAATCGTCTTCTCGCCGGTTTCCGGGTCGATCGCGGTGATGACGTTCTGGGTTTCGGCGTCAATCGAGAAGAGATAGGCGCCGGTTTCCGGATCGAGGGCGTCGAGAATGCCCATCTTGCCGACATTCATGACCACCCTTCGCTCGGCGCCGTTGAAGTTGACGGTGGCGATAGTGCGTTCGAAGGCCCAGTCGAGGTCCCACTGGTCGTTGGCGACGTGCTGGTAGTGCCAGCGCAGCTCGCCAGTGTCCGCGTCGATCGCCATCGTGGCGTTGGTGTAGAGCGCGTCGTTGGTGTGGTTAGGGTCGTCCGTCGGATGGCGCAGCGGGGCGGTGTCGTAGGTCGGGCCTGATCCGTAGAAGACGAGGTTGGTTTCAGGGTCGAATGTGCCCTGATCCCAGACCGATCCGCCGGTGCGGCGCGCGAGCGGCAGGTCGTTCCACGTGTTCCCGCCGGGGGCGTCGGGACGGGCGATGGAATGGAAACGCCATGCTTCCTCGCCTGTGCTGGCGTCGATGGCGACGATGAAGCCGCCGCCGGGACCGGCGCTGGCGGTGACGCCCTGGATGATCTTGTCGCCGACGACGAGCGGGGCGCTGCGCAGGTTGAAGACGGCGCGGTTGGTGGCCGGATCGCTGAGCTGGATTTCGTGGTCCCAGGCTTTCTCGCCTGTCTTCGCATCAAGTGCGATGACATGGAGGTCGGATGTTGGCGCATAGACGAAGCCGTCGCCAAGGCCGAGGCCCATCTTCATGGAGGAGCCGCCTGCGGGCTCGTGAGTGTGGCGCCACATCTCCTGTCCGGTGGCGGCGTCGAGTGCGAGGGTGACGTCCGGCGCGGTGTGGAGGAACATGATGCCGTCGTGGACGATCGGTGTGGGCATCG
>JBHIWT010000186.1:0-6532 GCA_041987265.1 Hyphomonadaceae bacterium | reverse complement strand
GGGTACGGTTGAGCCGAATGGACAATGGCGCGCCCCCGAGCCAGCCTCGCCCCATCAGTTCAACCTCATCGCCTTCTGCAAATCCGATTTCCCTCAGTTTGGCGACGAGCGAGTGTTCGTCCGCGTCAAATCCAAAAACGCGCGCGATCTGGCCTTTCGCCAGCTGGTTGAGTGGAAAAGTGGACTTGGACTGCATGAGATGCGTATATTGCGAACCGTTCGCAATTGCAACGCTTTGAATCGCTAGCCTGGCGGATTTCGGCCTTTCCCGCATCCATTCGGGTTGGTTAAGCGTATAGTTAAGGATTGCAGCGCGCAGGCACAGGTAGAGTCCAGATGAGACGATCGACGCTTCTTCCCGTTTTGCTTCTTGCAGCGGCTTCATGCAGCGGCAGTTCGTCACCTCCTCCACCGCCTCCGCCCCCGGCCAACCAACCACCGGCATTTTCATCAGCCTCATCAGTCACAGTCAGCGAGAATGTGACCGGCGTCATCTACGTTGCGACCGCAGCAGATCCCAACGGAACGGCGGTAACCTACGGTCTCGCTGGCGGTGCCGACCAGGCGCGCTTTTCGTTCAATACGTCCACGCGTGAGCTGAGCTTCGTCGCTTCACCTGACTTCGAGGCTCCCACGGACGCAAATGGCGACAACGTGTACGAGGTCGTGATCAATGCGAGCAGTGGCGGCCAGAGCATTTCGCTAACGCTTCTGGTTACCGTCACGGACCAGTCCGAAGGCCTGACCGTGCGCCGCCTCGCCACCGGCCTCAATCAACCAATCTTTCTCGCCGGGTTGCCTGACGGCTCCAACCGGCTCGCGGTCGTCGAACGCGCAGGCGTGATCCGGCTTGTCGATGCGGATACCGGCGCCGTCTCCGCGACTCCGATGATCGATATCTCCTCCACTGTCGGAACAGACGGCGAGGAAGGCCTGCTGGCGATCGCCTTTTCTCCGACCTACGCCTCGGATGGTCTTGTATACGCTCACGTCAACAACACTTCAGGCGATACGGAAATTCGATCCTATCAGACCTTCGCAGGCGAAACCGACCGCCTGAACCCCGCGACCGGCGATGTCGTGCTTACCGTCGATCAGCCCGATGCGTTCACCAATCACAATGGCGGCTTTCTGGCGTTCGATAATGACGGGCTGTTGCTGATCGGATTGGGGGACGGCGGCGGCGGCGGCGACCCGCTCGGAAACGCGCAAGACAATTCCACCTTGCTCGGCAAACTGCTTCGGATCGACGTGCGCGCTGACGCGTTTCCGGCAGATGACAGCCGCGACTACAGCATTCCAGCGGGCAACGCCTTTCCAACCGGCGCAGGCGGCGCTCCAGAAATCTGGGCGAACGGACTTCGCAATCCGTTCCGCGGCAGTGTCGACCCGGTAACCGGCGATGTATTCATCGGGGATGTTGGTCAGAACGCGATCGAGGAAGTAGACCGGATCGCTTCGGGAACTGTCGGCCTGATCAATTTCGGCTGGAACCTCCGCGAAGGTTCCCAACCCTACAACGGTGGTGCTGACAGCCCCTCGTTCACCGCGCCGGTTACGGAATACGCCCAGGGCTCCGGCGAGCGGCAAGGCAATTCGATCACTGGCGGCGGCGTCTATCGCGGTCCGGTCGCCGAACTGAGCGGTCAGTACGTGTTCGGAGATTTCATCACCAACAATATCTGGTCAGTTCCGGTTGCCAATCTCACCATCGGCCAGACCCTGCCGTCGAGCCAGTTCACAATCCGCACGCAGGACTTTGTCCCCGACGTTGGCGCGATCAATACGATTGTTGCCTTCGGAGTCGACGAGGCGCAGGACATGTACATTGTCGATCTTGGTGGAGAGATCTTCAAAATCGAAGCCGGCAACTGAAACCTTCCCTGCTGCTATTGCGAATGCTCCAGATGATTACAGATCGGCCGGAATGGAGCAGCGTATGATACGACTTGGAAAACCCAAACTCGGCGCGATCTTTCTCGTCGTTCTGGCCCTACTGATCGCCGCTTTCATGGGACGCGGATTGCTGCATCGTTCCGGCTACGCGGCCGAACCTGGTTTCGAGCAGGACCCGGCTACAGCGTTCACAAACGACCAGCCCAACCTGGTCGCTGCGATGTTCTACTCCGCGTGGTGTTCAAGCTGCGCGGTGCTCGACCCCAAGCTCCGCGAGATCGCGCCGGAGTTCGATGGCCGCGCCGTTCAATTCGTCAAATTCGATTTCACGATGGGTCCGACCGACGCGATGGCGAGAAAGGCCGAGGCCCTCGGTGTTGGCGACATATACGAAGCGAACCGTGGCGCCACCGGCTTCATGGCCCTGATCGACAGCCGGACACAGAATGTCCTGTCGACCATCTATATGACCGATTCAGAGAATGATATCCGCGCGAAGCTCAATGAAGCGATTCTGGCGGCGGCGATCCCCGTCGAACTGGAGACCGCTTCGCGCAGAGCTGCGGCTGGTTAGCTCGCGTCTTCGTCAATGAACTTCACGAACACCCTCTGGCCCACCAGAACCGGGGCCGCCGTCGCGTCGACAACCACTTCAACCACGCGTTCATCCGCGCGCTGGCTTGGATCGTCTGACCGGAGACGACGCGCGCCCATGACATCCGCGATCCGCATCACCGTGCCCGGGTAGGACAGGCTCTGATCCGCCTCCGGCACGATCTCAACTTCCTGCCCCTGACGCACCTCGCCAATCGACTGTTCTGCAACTTCGGCGCGAACAATCCTCTGCGCATCGGGTTGCAGCTGGAACATCGGCGTGACCTGCAGGGTCGAGGCGCCAGATCCCGGATTGGCGTAGCGGCGTACAATCTTTCCGTCGGCAGGCGCGCGAACAATGTAGAGTTCAACTTGGTAATTCGCCTGTGCCAGTTGCGCGCGCGCCAACTGCACAGCGGCGCGTTGGGCGTCCAGCTGAGCTTCGATCTGCAGGGTGGCGTCCACCGCCTGCTCATAGGCCTGTTCAGAGACAGCACTACTGTCGATCAACCGTTTTAAACGGTTCTCTTCTCGCCGGGCGGCTTCAAGTTGCACTTCAAGAATTGGAATCTGCGCTTCGGCCTGACGCAATTGTGCCGCCGTTCGATTGCGGCTGAGAATCGCGTCCTCGTCGTCCTGTTTGGCGAGCACCTGGTCCTTGACCACCTCGTCGCCTTCCTGGACGTAGACCTCGGTCACGATGCCAGGCGCGCGCGCTGCAATGTCTACGAGACCGCCTTCCACGTCGACCTTGCCGGACGAAATCGCCGAGTATTGCGGGCCATCAGTCGCCGCACCCTCAGCCGCCGGATCGACACCGTCGGCCCCAGCGCCGTTACCGCCACAACCCGCAGCAGCGAGCGCAGCGGTGATGGCGAAAATCGCGACGGTCATTCGGATCGGGGCGTTCATTTGCTTCTGGTCCAATCGTCTAGTGTACAAAGTCGGCGGGGTCAGCGTTCGTGGACGTGATGCGTCCGTCTTCAATCGTAATGATCCTGTCGGCGTATTTCGCGAGGCGAACATCGTGGGTCACGCACAGCACTGTGCCACCCTGCTCCTTCGCCGCCTTGCGCAGCAATTCCATCGCGAGCTGGCCGTTCTCCCCATCCAGCGCGGATGTGGGCTCGTCGGCGAACACAAGTTTCGGACGCTTGGCGAGCGCGCGCGCAATGGCGACGCGTTGTTTCTCACCGCCGGACAGCGCGTCCGGGCGATTGTTGAAGCGATGACCAAGTCCGACCGCCCTCAGGATTTCCTTTGCGGTCGCCTTCCGTTCAGCGCGTTTCACACCGACAAACTTCAATAGCACTTCGATCTGCTGGCAAGCGGTAAGCGCTGGAAACAGATTGAAGCCCTGGAAGATGAAGCCGCAATTGCGCAAGCGGAACTTGTCGATCTTCCCGCGGCTCATCGACCACAGATCAACGCCCAGCGCCGTGACCGTGCCGCCATCTGGCTTCATCAGACCAGACACAGCGGCCAGCAACGTCGACTTGCCAGAGCCGGACGGCCCCATCACCAGGGCGATCTCTCCAGTCTCGATCTGGAGGTCGATCCCTTTCAGGATATCGACCTTTCCCGCGCCCTTGCCGAATGACTTTGTCAGGCCACGCGCATCCAGCGCGAGCGGACGGGCGCCGGTCAGGCCAGACGGCCGGTCCGAACCGCGCGCCTCTTCGGGCCGCGTCTGCAGGGATTGATCAGCTGGCGTCATCTTAGCAGATCCGCTGGTTCACCCTTCTTGAGCGCGCCCAACGTCATCGCGCCGGAGCCTACCGCGATGACAAGCAACAACACTGCGGTCTGGACGAGCGAGGCGAACCGGAAGCCCATCGGGATGTTGGACGCGTTGGCGATCGCCATCAGCGCGAAGATCGCTATTCCGGCGACGATAATTCCTACGACGCCGACCCAGAAGGAAAGCTCCATCACGACCCAACGCAGATTGCCCAGCGATGCGCCAAGTGCGCGCAAGCTGGCGAACTCCTTGATGTTGGCGAGGATCGCGCCACGAAGCGTCATCATCGTGATCGCGACGCCGATCACAAAGCCGATCGCATTCATAAAGTTGAGAATCATCGCCAGGAAACCCGTCGACAGAACATCCTCCGCCATCGCGTCGGAAAGCTCTGGCTTGGTCCATGCGCGGTACTGGTCATTCGCCATCGCGTTCAGTTCATCGCGCACGGCTTCAGCTTGCGACGGATCCTTGATACGCACCGCCAGCATGCCGAGCTGATCGTCATTGTACTGGCCCAATAACCGGTAGGTCTGGCGCGACATGACGACATTGCTCGCCTGGGAGTTGGCGTATCCCTTGAGGATGAGTGCGATGCGCACGGTCCGGCCGTTGAGCGAAGCCAGGTCGCCCAGTTTCACGCCGAGTGTTCTGAGGGAGGACCTGTCGATCGCCACGTTGTAGGGGATCTCGAGCGTTCGCCGCATCTCCTCTGTGAAGTCCATCGGCAACGTCACGGCGTTTGGCTCAGTATCGATAACCAGGATGTTGGCGAATTCGGGCTGGGTCGCGCCTGGACCATAGAACTGTCCAAAGCCCTGCTGCATGTCGGCGACGGCGACGACATCGGGATGCCGATAGATCAGCGGCATCACCCGCGCAGGAATCGCCTCGCCTCCTCCCGGACCAGAGAAGGTTTCGGTCTCCGCGGACAGGATCATCACCTGAGCACGCGAACGATCAATCGATGCGGTGAACGAGGCGATGATCCCAACGAAGACGCCGGCGAGCGCGAGCATCAGCACGCCTGCCACAGCGAGTGACAGCACGGCCGCCATATATCGGCGCCATTCGTAGATCAGGGTTGAAAGCGCTAGGCTCATGAGATCTTGATGCGGCTCCCTGGGCACAGATCACGCAGGCCATGCCGATCAGATCCCACAAATTCTGCTATATCGATAAACGATAATATTTGGTTGCGCAACACTGATGTGCGGTTTGCAGCATAAAGGTGATTGCTAAACGCACCCCTTCCCGGTTTCCACGTAGTGTTGAATGGCCGGGCAACGATAATCTGTCGACTGAAACGAATACAGCCCCGCTCGAAGGCGGGGCTGTCGTTGGGTGCGGGGGCAAGATTTGAACTTGCGACCTTCAGGTTATGAGCCTGACGAGCTACCGGGCTGCTCCACCCCGCGTCACCGTCCGGTTGTCTGTCTGGCGCAGGGCGAACCCTGCTCCAAACAAATTCGCGGCCCACCGCGCCTGGCGTCCTCGATCCGAAGATCCTGACACCCGCCCGTGCGAGCCGCGCTAGCATTCCCGAGAGAATGCAAGACATGAAAAGGAGGCCCTCCGCCACTCCCGGAGGAGCAGCGAGCCTGACGTTCGACTTTGCAGACCTGGCAGCGACCTACTCTCCCATGCCTTGAGACATAGTACCATCGGCGCTGGGGGACTTAACGACCGAGTTCGGAATGGTATCGGGTGGGGAACCCCCGCGAAAACCACCAGGTCGACAAAGTCGAACGAACCAACTGAAACTGACTAACGCTCACGCCTTCCGGAGACGAACCCGGTTGGGCGTGAAAATTTCGGGCGACATGCTCGTCGCCACGCATGGGTCTGGCTTGTGATCAAGCCGATCGAGCAATTAGTACCGGTAAGCTACACGCCTCACAGCGCGTCCACCCCCGGCCTATCGACGTGATCGTCTATCACGGCTCTAAGGGAATCCTTGTTTTGAGGTGGGCTTCCCGCTTAGATGCTTTCAGCGGTTATCCCTTCCGTACATAGCTACCCTGCACTGCGGCTGGCGCCACAACAGGTCCACCAGAGGTACGTCCATCCCGGTCCTCTCGTACTAGGGACAGATCCTCTCAAGATTCCAACACCCACGGCAGATAGGGACCAAACTGTCTCACGACGTTCTGAACCCAGCTCACGTACCACTTTAAATGGCGAACAGCCATACCCTTGGGACCTGCTCCAGCCCCAGGATGTGATGAGCCGACATCGAGGTGCCAAACGATGCCGTCGATATGGACTCTTGGGCATCATCAGCCTGTTATCCCCGGAGTA
>JBHIWT010000185.1:0-6537 GCA_041987265.1 Hyphomonadaceae bacterium | reverse complement strand
CGGCACCATCGGCGGCATGGCGTCGTGCGTGATGTGCCACACCTGGCAGACCAGCATCCGCTTCAGCCTGGAGACGCCCGAGACCGAGGCCGGGTGGACTGCCGCGCAGTCGCGGAGCAACCTCGACGGATCCTTAAGGATCTCCTTCGTCCGGTCGTTCCATTCGCACAGTTCGGGCTCAAGGACCCGTGGCAGGGAGTCTTCGACGTGCGCTACGAGGACGTCGAGGCAGCGCAGCTGGCCGAGTTCTTCGAGCTGAATGGCATCAACCCAGTCTCCCGGGCAGCGGGCCACCACCGGCTCGAGTGGCCGAGTGAGGGGTCTGGCGGGTTCCGGCACACGGGGGAGATCCAGCTCGAGCCGCCCGAGGGCGTCCGGCTCGCCACCGCCGAGGTCCCACCGGGTGCCGCCGCGGCGGTCGCGGCTCGAGCGCAGTCTCGACCGGCTGGGCGCGGAGATGGGTGAGCGTCACCGCGCGCAAAAGGCCGACATCGACGAGATGCGGGTGTGGCTGGCCGATCGTGTGCTGCGCGGATCGACTGCGCCGGGGCGCGATGCGCTGTGGGACTGGGTGGGAGAGTGGACGGATCTCGACACCGACCCGCGCGCCCGCCGGGACTGGTGCGCGATGCTGATCAGCGTGCTCGGCTTTGCCGGTCCGGAACTGCTGCACGCCGGTACGCCGCCGCTGCGTCGCCAGAGTCTTGTGGCGTTGCGCGCGATGTTCGTCCGCCGCAGGGACTGGCGCCGTCAGCCTGCCGACTGGCCGGAACGATCGGCCCGTACAAACGGCGCGGTTCTGGCCGTCATCGCCCGTCATCTGTTCGTGAAATGGGACATCCCGTTCTTCATGGACCTGGTGTGGGCCGACATGGCGCCGCGCGCGAAGATGAAGCGCGATCTGTATGTTCACGTGGCTGCAGGGCGATCCATGCGGACGGCGAACCTTCCGTATCGGCTGACCCGGCGCCAGGCGCATGAATTCCTGCACGGGCCGCCCTTGCCATCAATCGAGAACGCGCTTTGCCGGGCGGATGCGGTTTCGCTGGGCGCTTCGCCAGAACTCGCGTTCGAACTGGCGTGCACCCAACTCGGCGCCGGCATGATGATCGCGCCGAACCAGCGCGATTACTGGCTGTCTGTCATCCGGTATTTCGTTGCGCATCCAGAATTTGCCGCAAGCCATGCCGGCGAGGTGGTCGACTATCTCAGTGCGCGGCTTCATCGTGATTTGCGCGATGCGGTTCGCCTGCACGGACGTTCGCCGGGGCGCTTGTTGCGTGAGGTGCATGACTGGCACCGCGAGTTGAGCGCGCGAAGGCTGACGCCGGCCCTGGCGCGCGCGCCGTTTCCAACTCCAGAGCTGAAGCCGCTCGATATCGCTGCTCCAGGCGTCGGTCGTCAGGGCGATGGCGAGCGCTATCGTATACGCGCGATCAGGAATGGCGCCGAATTGCAGGCCGAGGGCGCAGCGATGTCGCATTGCGTGTTCAGCTATCTGGCGGCGTGCCGGGGCGGGGCGTGCAGCATCTGGTCGCTGGAAAGTCTTGTTGGCGAGACGTCAGCGCGGCGCGCGACAATCCGGGTGCAGAACCGGACGGTGGCCGAGGTGAAGATGCGCGCGAACCGTCCGCCGGGGCAGGCGGAGCGTTCGGTGATCGATCTGTGGGCGAAGCGCGAGGGATTGCAGACGCGCTATTAGCGAAGGAAGTTTGTCGTCATCCCGGACAAGCGCAGCGCAGATCCGGGATCCGGCAACGCTCTGGTTTGATCAGGTTCGCCCGTTCCCGGATCCCGAGTTCGCTGGCGCGCCCCGGGATGACGGCAGGGGTGAGAACGCCAGTGATGTCCGCCTAGTCGAGGAACGACCATGTATCCGCCCCGTCGAAATGGCGGATGCGGATACCGGCCATGGCGGCGGGCTCGGCCATGGCGAGATTGACCTTGATCCGGGTCTCCTCAGGAGCGGTCGGGGTGTAATGGGTGGTGCAGCCGCATGTTCGGCAGGAATGCAGCTTCAACGTCCGGTCGCCCTGGATGTAGTCGTTCAGCGCGCCATCGGCATAGCTGATCGAGACGTCAGACAGGTCCGCCGCCGCCCAGGCGCCTCCAATGCGACGGCACAGCGAGCAATTGCAGATTGTCAGCCATTCAGGCGTGGAGCGGAATTCGAAGCGAACGGCGCCGCAATGGCAGGAGCCGGAGATCACTGCGCCGCCTGCCACGCCTGGATGCGCAGGATCTGTGACAGGACGGCGGACGCCACCAGGAACATCATCGACAGGATCAGGCGCATGCGCAGCGTGTTGCGCAGGGCTGCAAGCTCTTTCGTCGGCGCCGGGCCGAACGCGGATGCGAACACGTTGGTGAAGGTAAGCTTTGTCCCGACATGGCGTTCGGGGTCTTTCAGCATTTCCATCACGTAGGACACGCGCAGGGCGAGAATGAAAATGATGATCGAGATCGCGGCGAGAACGCCGGGAACTACGATGTATAGGATCCGTTCGATCGACATGTCTTTTGAAGTGCCGCGTTAGCCGGAGCGACGCAACATCTATTTCCGCCGACGGACCGCGTGACGCGCTCAGATGCGGGCGCGGGTCATGGCGGGGGCGTGGGCGTCGATCCTGATCCACGTCTGTTCGGAGAAGGCCAGCAGGGCGCCGTCGCGCGAAAACAGCGCGGTGGATGCGAAATGCTTGCGGCCCTCTGCGCCGCGGCTCCATGCTGCGATCACGAGATCCTCGTTCGGACGCGGCGCTGCATCGATCCGGGTGGTCATGCGGCCGAGCAGGATCGGTTCGGCGTCAAGCGCAAAGGCGCCGGGGCAGTCCAGCGCGGCCCAGATGTATTCCGGCGCGATCAGGCCGGATTCATCTGCAAGGTCGGAACCCGCCGTCCATGACGCGGCGACGAGCGGTGTGGTGTTGGGATTGTCCTCCGGCGCGACGGGCGAAGTGAAGATGCGCAGGCCGTCGCCGCGCTTGCGGTCGGGCCCGCAGACGAAGCAGAGCGGGAGCGGGTGATCGTCGAAGTCCTGATACGCGGCGGCGGCGGCGCGGATGGCGTCGAGGCCTGGGGACAAGATCGCGGGCGTTTCCATGCTGACGGCGCGCAGCGACATGATCAGGATCCGGTTTTCCGCGTCATCGGTCATGACATCGAGACCATGGGCGACGGGATGAGCGCGCAGCGTCGTTTCGAGCGGCACTGGCGCGCGCAGTGTCGCCTTCACGGCCTGGCCTTCGGCGGCGCCGAGCGCGCGCGCGGCAAGACCCGCGGAATAGCCGCCATTACCGCTGTTGAACGGGCCGTTGAAGCGCGCAGCGATGCGCAACGTGGCAGGCGTCGCATTGTCGCCGGGCATGGCGTCTCCCTGTGTCTGAGCAGGCTTTGGCAGCGTGTGGGTAGTTAGGTAGGCCAGCCCGGCTTGTCGAGCATGCGGGCGCGTTGCGCCTCAGAAGTCCTTGCGCATCGTGACGAGGTCGAAATCGCGGCGGACTTCTCCGGTCGTCTCCGAGAAGGGGAAGGGCTGGCGCTCGCCGGTCAGCTCATAACCCTGGCGTTCATACCAGCCCATCAGTTCGGTGCGCAGTGAGATCACGCTCATTTCCATGGCCTGTGCATCCCACAGGTCGCGGACGAATCGCTCGCATGCGGCGACGACGGCGCGGCCAAGGCCTTTGGAGCGAATGCTGGTGTCGATTGCGAACATGCCGAAATAGGCGGCGGTGCGGCCGGGGGCGGGTTTTTCGATCATGGCGCAGCCGCGCAACTCGTCCGCTTCTTCTGCGATGACGAACCTTGAGTCAGGCCCCGTGATGCGGTCCGCAACGAAGTCCAGCGTGGTGCGCGGGCCCTTGAGGATGTGGCTTTCGGAATCCCACCTGCCTGCTGTTTCCGCGCCGCGGTAGGCGTGTTCGATCAGGGCGTGCAGGGCGGGCGCGTCGGCCTTCGTTGCATACCGGAAGGTGAAGTCTGGCGGTGGGGACATGGCGTGCGGCTCCGGCTCGGGGTAAGGTCACGGATGACGCTGGCGCGTCAAGAGACCGGGCGGATTGCGGAGGCGTTTCGGTATGAAAATCAGATCATTGGCGATCGGCGTTGTTGCGCTGACGGGCGCGGGGATGGGGCAGCAGGGGCTCGCGCAGGCCGATGAGCCGTCGGAAGTGTTATGCAACCCGGCCAGCCACGAACTCGATGCGGTGCGAGCCGCGCCTGCCATGCACCGGGTGGTGTTCGAGAATGAACGCGTGCGGGTTCTGGAGATCGTGCTGCCGCCGCTGGCGGTGGAGCCTGTGCATGTGCATGCGCTGCCGAGCGTCATCACCGGCGACACGGGCGGCGGAGAAGGCGCGCGATTCCTGTATACGTCCTACCGCTATGATGACGGACGCTGGATCGAGGAAGAGCGCAACGAGATCGAGCCGACGCCGGGCCGGCGAACGGTCTGGGCGGCGCCCGAAGGACCGCATTCCATCGCCAATATCGGCGCCGTGCCGGTTCGCTTCCAGCGTATTGAGGTCAAGCCCGAGGCGTGCGCGGCGTCCTAGTTGGCGGACGTGAACGTCTCCATCGTGCCCGGCAGGAAATAGGGACCCATCGGTCCGTTGGCGCCGGACAGGAATGTCAGATTGGTCTCGATCGTAAGTTCGCGTCGCACAGCCAGCGCAGCGATCATCGCCTGGTAGTCGGGACCGTCGCCGCCGAGGCGGGCGGCGTCGCGGGTCGCGGCCCAGTGTTCCGTGCTGGCGTAGCGTGTGGCGAGGTATACTTCGTCATAGTCCGCAGACGCGGCCTCCTCGCCGGGTGCGGGGATGACCTGCCACATGCCGATGACGCGCGCGCCGATCTTTTCGAAATAGGGCCAGACGCCCTGCTGGCTGGCGGCGAGGAAATCGGGGAAGCCGCCCTTCTTGATCTTCCAGTAGCGCAGCGTGACGACACCGTCGCCGCCGATCAGCGT
This sequence comes from Hyphomonadaceae bacterium, assembly GCA_041987265.1. Taxonomy (GTDB): domain Bacteria; phylum Pseudomonadota; class Alphaproteobacteria; order Caulobacterales; family Hyphomonadaceae; genus IH12. The sequence continues at coordinate 1,571 of JBHIWT010000185.1, read as the reverse complement.
GGGGTCCGCGGCGAGATTGCGAACGGGCCCCGCCTCTGACGGATCGGTGGCGACCGAGCGGTTCGCTGGCGCCGGTGTTTGCTGCGCTGCAACAGGCGTCGCGCACGCTGTGAGCAGTGCAGCTGTGATCGCCAGGCAGGCGGTTCTGAGGTGGGTGATCTGGCGAAACATCGGCATCTCCGCATTTGCGCATCGTTCATGGCGTCAACACATAAACAATCTCACGCGTTTAGTGTCAGCCGACAACACGAGGAGCGTCGATGAACCTGCTTGAACGCATCCGGAGCGACTGGCGCTACATCATGGGCTTTCGTCGGCTGGTCTCCGCGACTGCGGATCTGACCGCCGACAGCATGACGACGCTGGCCGACGAGGTCGAGGAACGCATCGACCAGCATGGCGACCGCACCTTCGTTGAGTTCGAGGGCGCGACGATGCGCTATGACGAGCTGGAGACGCGCGCCAACTCGTTCGCCAACTGGGCGCTGGGGCTGGGGCTGAAGTCTGGCGATTGCGTTGCGCTCTTCATGGAGAACGAGCCCGACTATATCGCGTTCTGGATCGGCATGGCGAAGGTCGGCGTGCGTACCGCCCTGATCAACTCGAACCTGATCGGTTCGGGGTTGGTGCATTGCGTCAACGTGGTGTCGGCGCGCGCCGTGGTTTGCGCGCCAAACCTGCTGGATGCGGTAGCGGCCGTGAAGGACGAACTTGAGATCGATGGCGGCGTCTGGGTGCTGGGCGGCGAGGGCGAATCGGAAGGGGCGAGCAATCTCGACACGGCGCTTGCAGGCGTGGCGACGACACGGCCGGAGCGGGCGCATCGCGCAGCGCAGCGCGGCGCCGATATCGCCCTGTTCATCTTCACCTCGGGAACGACCGGCCTGCCGAAGGCGGCGAAGATCACCAATTCGCGCGCGCTTGGCCTGATGCGGGTGTTTGTCGCCGCAGTCGGCGTCGACGCCAGCGATCGTATCCTGCTGACCCTGCCGCTCTACCACGCTACCGGCGGCATGTGCGGCGTCGGCTGTGCGATCAATTCCGGCGGCGCACTGATCCTGAAGCGGAAGTTTTCTGCGTCCCACTTCTGGCGGGAGGCGGTCGATACCCGCGCGACCATGCTGGTCTATATCGGCGAACTGGGTCGCTACCTGATGAACCTGCCGCCTAGCCCGCTGGAGAAACAGCATTCGATCGTCAAGGGATTCGGCAACGGTTTGCGCGAGGATGTGTGGCGGGAGATGGTCGAGCGCACGGGCATCAAGCGTCTGGTCGAGTTCTACGGTTCGACCGAAGGCAACGTGAACTTCTTCAATGTCGACGGGAAGATCGGCGCGGTGGGCCGCATCCCGCCGCTGCTGCGTGGCAAGATCCGCGCGCGCATCGTGCGGTTCGATGTCGAAACGGAGATACCGGTGCGCGGGCCGAACGGCTTCTGCATCGAAACGAAACCGGGTGAGGTGGGCGAGGCGGTCGGGCCAATCTCCAATGAACCGCGCGAACGCTTTGAAGGCTATTTCTCGAAAGAGCAGACGGAGAAGAAGATCCTCCACAACGTGTTTGCCGAGGGC
>JBHIWT010000184.1:0-6766 GCA_041987265.1 Hyphomonadaceae bacterium | reverse complement strand
TTGTGTTCATGGCCGCCCTGTTGATGGCCACGAATGCAATGGCGATCGACATCATGTTGCCGGCGCTGGGCGAGATCGAAGCCACCTTCTCGCTCGCCAACGAGAATGATCGCCAGTTCGTCGTCATTTCCTACATGCTCGGCTTTGGCGTCTCGCAGCTTTTCTATGGACCGCTGACCGACCGGTTCGGGCGGCGGCGCGTATTGTTTGTTTCGCTGGGTTGTTATGTGGCGACCAGTATTGCCTGCGCCATGTCGCCTTCCTTCGAATGGCTGATCGTTTCCCGCATTCTGCAGGGGACGGCGGCGGGCGGCAGCCGTGTGATCGCGGTGTCGGTGGCGCGCGATCTTTACGCCGGACGGAGCATGGCGAAGGTGATGTCGCTGGTGATGATCGTGTTCATGATCGCACCGATCGTTGCGCCGAGCGTGGGTCAGGCCCTGCTCTTCATCACCGACTGGAAGGGGATCTTCTGGGCGCTGGTGTTGTTCGGCGCCGTGATGTTCGTGTGGGTGTTGTTGCGCCTGCCTGAGACGTTGCCCGCGGAGCGGCGCTCGCCATTGAATGCGCCGACCATCCTGAAGAATTACTGGGCGGTGCTGACGACCCGGGAATCGGCTGGGTACATGGTGGCGTCGGGCATGCTGTTCGCCAGCCTGATGAGCTATATCTCGTCATCGGAGCAGCTTTATCACGAAGTCTATCCGACCGGGGCCATGTTCCCCTTGTGGTTTGCGGGCGCCGCGCTGGCGATGTCGTTGTCCAACCTGATCAATTCGCGGCTCGTCGAACGGTTCGGCATGAGGCGCATGTCGCATGGCGCGTTGCTGGTGTTTGTCGCCGCTAACGGCGTGCACGCGTTGCTGGCCAGTCAGGGGCCGGTGCCGTTCGAAACATTCTACGGCCTTGTGCTGGTCGCATTCTTCGCGATGGGTTTTCAGGGCCCCAATTACAACGCGATCGCGATGGAGCCGCTGGGCCATATTGCGGGTTCGGGCGCCGCGCTGATCGGGTTTGCTTCGTCCTTTGTCGCGGCGCTGATCGGCGGTCTGATCGCGCGGCAGTTCGACGGGACAACCGCGCCGATCTTCCTTGGCAATTTCACTGTCGCCTTCCTCGCGCTGATCGTCATCCTGTTCACCGAGCGCGGATTGCTGTTCCGCTCAGGTCATCCGACCTAGGTCGCCTCCGCGGCGTTGCGCAGGCGCCATCCGCTTTGTGACGGGCCGTCTGGCGGGGACTGGTCCAGCACTTCGGCAAGCCATGGCAGGACATTTTTCAGTTTGTCCTCAAGCCCATAGGGCGGGTTGATGATCAGGAGACCCGAGCCCGCGAGCGAACCTGAGTCCAGCGCGCGGACCCAGAGATCGACGACTGTAAGTTTTTCCGGCGCCAGGCCGAACTCTTCGATCGCCAGCGTAGCGATGTCAGCGTCGAAGGCTTCTACCGCGTCGAGATCCTTGATCGGGCGCCAGATGAGATAGGTTCCTTCCGGCCAGCGTTTCAGCGCCTTGCGCATTGCGCGCACGGTCCACGTGTAATCGCTTTTGGCGTCGGCCCTGCCCGCTTCGAACGGCGGGTCGATCAGGACGAGGCCGCGTCGCTCGGGCGGCGGCAGGTAGGCGACCAGCGCGTTGTAGCCGTCGCGCTGTTCGATCTTGATGCGCGGGTCTTTACCCATCACCACGGCAAGGCGTTCGGCGCTGGCTGTGTGCAGTTCGCACAGGCGCAGCGCGTCGCTTGCCCGCGCCATGCCCGCGACAATTCTGGGAGACCCCGGATAGAAGGTTTCGCTGGGGTCCTCCTCGCGTTCGAGACACTCAAGGTAGGGCTTGATCGCCTCGAAGACGTCTTCCGATGTTGAACTGACTGCCTTCTGAACACGCAGGACGCCATCGCGCCATTCAGGGCTGCGGTGGGCTTCCTTGCTGTCGAGGTCATAGACGCCAACGCCAGCATGCGTATCGATGTAGCGCCACGGAGCCGGCTTCTTGTTGAGGTGGTCGATGCACAACGTAAGCACGATGTGCTTGAGCACGTCGGCGAAGTTTCCGGCGTGGAAGGCGTGGCGGTAATTCATCGTTCGTCTATCGCGCCCGGGTCTGCATGTTCCGGCGGCAAGCGACCGACCGTATCGCTCATGCCGCCCAGCCCACGTACGCCGCCATTCGGCAGGGGGCGGGTCGCGGTCATGTCGATGGATCGGGCGCGGCGCATGCTCTCGTCAACGCCGATGACCTCGCCGAACTCGCGCTCATGATCTGTCAGGTCCGGCCCGAACAGGTCGTTGCCGGGGCGCTGGATGCCGGCGAATTCCGGCGGGCAGTCGCCGCGCAGGCGTTCCTCATAGGAGCGGCATTCGTCCTCCCCGAGAAGACCGCGCAGGCCGCCGACGCCCGACGGGGGCGGCCCGAGGTCAATGCCCGATGGCGGCGGACCGAAGATCGTCGCCGGAGGGGTGGCGGCCAGCGCTTCGGCTTCCTCGTCTTCCTCCTCATCCGGTTCCGGCAAGATCGCTGGCGCGGGCGGCGCAACGACCGGTGGCGAGGGTTCGACGGTCTGCGGTTCTGGCGGGCGGGCGACCGGCGGCAGTTCCGGCTCTGGCTCAGGCTCGGGATCCGGTTCGGCGACGAATTCGGCGAGATTCAGCTCCGGGTCCGGCATTGGCTCGGCGGCCAGCTCCATGTCTGGCAGCGGTTCCGCAAACAGGTCGGGCACATCAATCGGAACGGGCGCGATCGGTTCGAACGGGTCGGGTTCCGGTTCCGGCAGCGGTTCAGGTTCGGGTTCTGGCTCCGGCTCGGGTTCCGGCTCTGGCTCGGGCTCTGGCTCGGGCTCGGGCTCTGGCTCAGGGAGCGGTTCGGGAACCGGCTCTGGCTCAGGGAGCGGTTCGGGAACCGGCTCAGGCGCAGGTTCCGGCTCCGGCAGCGGTTCAGGCAACACGACCGGGATTGGTTCGGGCGGCGGCTCAGGCTCCGGTTCCGGTTCAGGCTCGGGCGGCGGCGTGAACAGCTGGACCGGGATCGGCTCAACCGGCTTGGGCGGCGGCGGGCGCACCGGCCCGAAGCCGAGAACGAACAGGATGGCGATGCCCGCGTTGACGGCGATGGACCCCGACCACGATCGCGCGACCGGCAGGTGCCGGCGCCAACCCTCGCCAGTGTCGTTTGCCGCCCAGTCAGCCAGCCGCGTGGTGAGCGTGCTCCACAGGTTCGCCATGCGCGCTCCCGCCTTTCGGATACGCATCGTGCACGTTTACCCGCCGCCGCGCACGCATGAAACACACCTGCAGAAAGCCGGCGTCAGAGGACCTCGCTGTGCGAGGTGACGATCTTGCCGACCAGACCATATTCGACGGCTTCTTCAGCCGACATCCAGTGGTCACGGTTGGTGTCGTTCTTGATCCGGTCGATAGGCTGACCGGTGGCGTCCGCGAAGATCTGGTTGAGACGCTCGCGCATGCGGATGATTTCGCGGGCCTGGATCTCAACGTCCGACGCCTGGCCGCCCACGCCGCCGCGCGGTTCATGAAGCAGGAAGCGGGTGTTGGGAAGCGCGAAACGGTTCTTCTTTTCGCCTGCCGCATAGATCAGCGCGCCGGCCGATGCGCACCAGCCGGTGCCGAGAATCTTCACCGGGGCGTTCACGAACTTGATCATGTCGTGGATCATGTCGCCGCTTTCGACATGGCCGCCGGGCGAGGACAGGACGAGCAGGATCGGCTTGTCGCTGACGGCGGCGTAGCCGAGCAGCTGGGCGCAGACCGAACGGGCGATCTTGTCGTTGATTTCGCCGGTCAGGAGAATGGTGCGCGCCTCGAAAAGCGCCTTTTCCATCAATGGCGAAGTCGGCTCCTCCTTCTTGGGGGCCTCGTCGTCATCGTCCAATCGAATCGTCATGTTCGCTCCAGTGGTTTCAACGCCATAGGTGGGCGTAGCCGCGCTTATGGTCAATGCCAGAAGCCCTGCGGAAACGTTAACCTAGTGGCCGCCAAACCATGTCAGATAGGTTGGCTCAACCCCCTGCTCTGCAAGTCTTGTGTCACCCTTGAGCTCGGGCAGGCAGACGACGAAGGCGGCCCCGACGATTTTTGCGCCCGCCTTGCGGAGGATCTTGCTGGCGGCGATGGCTGTGCCGCCGGTGGCGATCAAATCATCCACAAGAAGAACGCGCTCGCCCGGCTCCAACGCATCCTTGTGCATCTGCATCTCATCGAGGCCATATTCCAGCTCGTAGCTCTCGGTGATGACGTCGTGGGGCAGTTTGCCCTTTTTCCGCAGGGGAACGAAACCGGCGGACAATTGGTGGGCGACAGCGCCGCCGAGGATGAAGCCGCGCGCCTCGATACCGGCGACCTTGTCGATCTTCTGGCCGGCATAGGGCTGGACCAGTTCGTCAACCGCCTGCCGGAAAGCGCGCGGGTGGCCCAGCAGCGTGGTGACATCGCGGAACTGGATACCGGGTTTGGGATAGTCCGGGATCGTGCGGATGACGGTTTTCAGGTCCATCTTGGCGGTCCGTTTTTCTGGAGCGGGCGTCAAGGCACAGTGAGCACCTGCGGTCGCGATCAGGCAATGTCGGTTCTGGCCAGCGTGCGGGTTTCGGCGCCAGCGCCCTTAATCCAGTCAGCCATGTGCGGATCTGTCTGGATCGTATCGATATACGCCTGCGCCGTATCGGATCGCGGAATGTCGTAGGTGACAAAGCGGGTGATGACCGGGGCGAACATGGCGTCGGCGATGGTGAAGGTTCTGAACAGGTAGGGTCCGCCGGAGCGTTCGATGCAGGCTGTCCAGATCGCATCAATCTCCCCGGCGTCGGCGAGCGCCTGTTCCGACATGCGGGAAGCGTCTGTGCGGCGCTTGATGTTCATCGGGCAGTCGCGGCGCAGGGCCATGTATCCGGTATGCATGCGCGATGCGGCGAAGCGCGCGATGGCCCGGGCGGACGATCCGGGTTCGCCCTCGGGCCAGAGCGCCGGGTTGTGCTCAGCGGCCCACTCGCAGATCGCGAGGCTCTCGCCGATCACGACGCCGGGTGCGATCTCCAGCGCGGGAACGAGGCCGGTCGGAGAAAAGGCGCTGAACGCCGGCGGACCGTCGCCCATTTCCGGCAGGTCGTGGCGCACTTCCTCGAATGCGATGTCGCCATGTTTGAGCGCCAGCCACGGGCGCATGGACCACGACGAGTAATTCTTGTCGCCGATGTGAAGTCTGGGCGTCATCAGGTGGCCTCGGTTGTTTATTACCTGACGGATTGATGCAGCGCCGTCAGCTGCGGCGCAAGACGCGCCCGGCGACAGCATCGAGCTTCGCCACCAGCTCCGGGGAACGGGCGGCCGGATCCGTGATCAGGGCGTGATCGAGACAGATTTCGATCCCCTGCGGGTCCGGCGTCCGGTCGATCCCGCTGAGGTCCTCGGCGATGCGGCGGATCAGGGCGCGGGCGTGATTGGCGTTGTCGTGCAGCACCTTGACGACATTGGTGACGGAAACGTCCTCGCCCTCCTCGCGCCAGCAATCATAGTCCGTCGCCATGGCGATGGTTGCGTAAGGCAGCTCGGCTTCGCGGGCGAGACGGGCTTCGGGCATATTGGTCATGCCGATCACGGCGCAGTTCCACGAACGGTAGAGGTGGGATTCCGCCCGGGTGGAGAATTGCGGGCCCTCGATCGCAACATAGGCGCCGGCGCGGTGGATCGGAATATCGAGCGGTTCGGCCGCATGGATCGCAAACTCGCCCAGCCGCGCGGAAACCGGGTCGGCCATCGGCACGTGGGCAACGAGGCCGTCACCGAAGAAGCTGCGTGCGCGCAGGTGGGTTCGGTCGATGAACTGGTCGACGACAATGAAATCGCCGGGCGCGATGTCCTCGCGCAGGGATCCGCAGGCGGAAATCGAATAGACATCGGTACAGCCGGCCCGCTTCAGGACGTCGATGTTCGCACGGTAATTGAGATGGGACGGCGACAGGCGGTGGCCGCGTCCATGGCGGGGGAGAAAGACCAGCTCGACCTCGCCGATCCGCCCGCGAAACACATCGTCGGATGGCGCGCCCCATGGCGATGAGATGGTTTCCCAGCGCCCGTCCTCGAGCCCGTCGAGTTCGTAGAGTCCCGAACCACCGAGGACGCCCAGTGTCCATTTGCCCATATTCGTCCCCAAAAACGCCTGTGGTGCGCATTGATGGCGATTTAGCTGCCCGGACGCAATGTGGGCCTACCCGAATTGGAAGCGCTTGACCGCGGATTGGACGCCCATAGGGTCCTGAAATCTTACCGGAAAGGACGTCAGGTATGGGCAAGTGGTTCGCGATCCCCCTGTGGCAGCGGGTGATGCTGGGGTTGGCCGTCGGCGCTGCGATCGGTCTGATCCTGCGTTATTCGATGGGGGCCGACGCCGCATCCGAGCTGGCGACGAGCTGGTTCAAGCCGCTGGGCGACGCGTTCGTGAACCTGATCCGGATGCTGGTTGTGCCGCTGATCTTCACCACGCTGGTGGCGGGCGTGACGGCGATGGGCGATCCGGCCCGGCTGGGGTCGCTGGGCGGCCGGGCGCTGGGCATGTACATGCTGACGACCTGGGTGGCGGTGACGATCGGTCTTGTGATCGGGACCATCATTGCGCCGGGCATCGGCTTCGACCTGACGAACATCCCGGCTTCCGAGCTGGAATCCGCTCAGGCGCGGCTGGAAGGCGGAGAAGCGGCCAGCCTGACCGACCGGCTGGTCGGCATCATTCCCACCAACCCTGTGGAATCCATGGCC
>JBHIWT010000183.1:0-6824 GCA_041987265.1 Hyphomonadaceae bacterium | reverse complement strand
ACGCACGGACGATCTCTGGAAGACCACGTGTTTCGAACTTTTCCTCAAGCGTCCGGGCGATGACGCCTATCTCGAATTCAACTTCGCCCCGTCGCTGCGTTGGGCGGTCTACCGGTTCTCCTCGACCCGCACGGGCATGACGCCCGCCATCGACATCCACCCGGAAACCCGTTCGCGCATCGAGGAGGATCGATGGATCCTGGTCGAAGCAGTCCTCGACCTCCCCCCGGACCTGCCCGCCGACCAGCCGCTCGCCGCCGGGATCAGCGCCGTGGTCGATCACAAAACGGGCGGCAATTCCTACTGGGCGCTCAACCACCCAACCGACAGACCCGACTTCCACCACCCCGACAGCTTCACGCTGGACCTGCCGCCAGTCTGAACCGTCATCCCGGAAGCGCGCAGCGCTATCCGGGACCCGGCGACGCTGGCCGGATCCCGCATCTTCGCTGCGCTACGCGCGGGATGACGCTGAGGAGAAACTCCACTCTCCCGCTCATCCCGGAGAAAACCGGGACCCAGCAGCCCAGCGCTCACCAATTTTGGTGACGCCCAAATTCAGCTATCACTCCGCAACCCGCCGATTCCAAACGGAGCGCACATGATCAAGTTCGGCATCGACCACCTGCTGGCCGACCCCGCCCTGCGCGCGCCGCTGGAAGGAAAGCGCGTCGCCCTCGTCGCGCACCCCGCCTCGGTCACCGAAGACCTCACCCATTCCCTCGACGCGCTCATCGCCGCCGGCGTCAACGTCTCCGCCGCCTTCGGTCCGCAGCACGGCATGCGCGGCGACAAGCAGGACAACATGATCGAAAGCCCGGACTTCAACGATCCGGCGCACGACATTCCCGTCTTCTCGCTCTACGGCGAAGTTCGCCGCCCGACGGGTCAGATGATGTCCACGTTCGACGTCGTCCTCATCGACCTGCAGGACCTCGGCTGCCGCATCTACACCTTCATCACCACGCTGCTCTACATGCTCGAAGAGAGCGCCAAGCTCGGCAAGGAAGTCTGGGTGCTCGACCGGCCCAACCCGGCAGGCCGCCCAATCGAAGGCCTCACGCTCCTTCCCGGCTATGAAAGCTTCGTCGGCGCCGGCCCCATGCCGATGCGCCACGGCCTCACGCTCGGCGAGATGGGCCGCTGGTTCATCGACCATTTCAAGCTCGACGTTGCATACCGCGTCATCGAAATGGAAGGCTACGAACCCTCCGCCGCGCCCGGCTTCGGCTGGCCGCTCGGCCAACGCACATGGATCAACCCCAGCCCCAACGCACCCAACCTCTACATGGCACGCGCCTATGCCGGCACGGTGATGCTCGAAGGCGCGACGCTGTCGGAGGGCCGCGGCACCACCCGCCCGCTCGAAATCTTCGGCGCTCCCGATATCGACGCGCTCAAGGTCCTCAAGGAAATGGAACGCCTCGCCCCCGACTGGCTCGCGGGCTGCAAGCTTCGCGAAATCTGGTTCGAACCCACCTTCCACAAGCACGTCGGCAAACTCTGCCACGGCGTCCAGATCCACACCGAAGGCCCCTACTACATCCATGAAGCCTTCAAGCCCTGGCGCCTGCAGGCCCTCGCCTTCAAGGCCATCCGCAACCTCTACCCCGACTACCAACTCTGGCGCGGTTCAGACTTCGCCTACGAATACACCGCCGGCCACCTCGCCATCGACATCATCAACGGCGGCCCGGGCTTGCGGGAATGGGTGGATGACGCGGGCGCGGAATGCGGCGATCTGGATGTGATGGCGACAAGGGATGAGGGGGCGTTCGGCGGCGCCAAGGCGCTATACTTCTATTAAATTGAATCAGTGCGCTTGCCGGCGACGGACGTATTGGCAGGCGCCTTCGCCTAACCCCAAATCGCGTCCGCGTGCTTTACGCCTCCTTCGAAAACCGCGTTTGAGCCGATGTTGAGGGAAGAATGCATAACATCGCCAATCACACGGCATGGTGCGCGAAGTTCAACCTTTCGCCCGCGGATACGCCCCTCCACACGACCAAACACCCAGACCCAATTGCCGAACACATCGCCCTCGACCCGCGCGCCCTTTGGCACGACGACAACGTCTGCGGCCAACCCTTCATACACTGGCTGACCCGGCCGCTGGGTCTTCCGTAGCGGTCTCGACATATGCAACGCTGTCGCCACCGGCGGATCGATCGGCTTGCGACGCAACCTGTCGATAAATGAACTTCTTTCCGCATAGTCGCTGAGCTCGGGGGGTAGTTGCTTCGCCATGTCCACCATCCGTTTCAACTCGCCGAATACCCAGCCGTCATCGCGGACCTGCTCTGCGCGCTGACGCGCCCGCTCTTGCAGCGCATCAAACCAATCTGACGAAATTGCTGCTTCTATGACGTATGGGTTGGTCTGGTCGACCTGCTCCCACGCGCCAATAGCCTCCAGCCGTTTCTCGGCCTCCAGCAGCGGAGAGAAGGCGGACGGATCGTCCCGGAATGTCGTGATGAAACGCTCGTAGTGCGCGCGATCCGCGCTGTTCTCGATTGAAGCCCATGCACCAGAGACAACGCCAGACGACGACACCGCACCGATAGCCGCAGGTATACTCGGCGCTCTTTCCCGCCTTTTCTGCGGCCGAACCAGCGCCGCCTGGCTGTGTTCCTCGGCCGCCGCCAGTTCCAGTCGCTCCGTTTTGGACAAGGCATCTTCAACCTCCGGGCTTGCGCTGTTCGCCGCTGCCCAGGCGCGGAGTTTGATCGCCAGCGCCGTCAATGTCCTCGCCCACCCCTCATGAGCACCCTCGGATTGAAAGTCCGTCAGGTCCTTGCGCTCAGCGTAGTAAAGATGCGCCGGAACATCCTCGGCCGTCAGCGGCTCGAGAACCACAGCGACAAGTTTGTTGGCGTCGTTCGCCATCCCGCATTCAATCTTGACCCATTCACGCGTCAACGCGTACGGCGTCCAGCATCCCAGAACCGCCTTTGCGGCCCGCACGCCGGCATCAATTGCGTCCGTGTACGCCGACGTCCGATCCATCGGGCCGTCAATGTCCACAAACAGCTCCAGTCCGATCTCCTCCAGTCGCTTCTGAAGGGCGACCATCAGTTCCCGGTCGTCGCGCGCGTAGGATATGAATACGTCGGTCACGGTGCCTCCAAGATGGCCGCCGCGTGGGGTGTAGAGTCGAGCGCACGCCTCGGCAAGCTGCACTCTGACCAGCACTGGGAATGTATCTCTTCGAGACGTCAGACCGACATCAGAGCCTGTCCACGACCCAAGTTCGGAAGCGGAACACCTTCGAGCGCCCCCTGCGCAGGATGAGGGGAAACGCAAACCGTCCGGGACTGAAACAGCGCGCCAAGCGGTTCCCTTGCCGAAGGTCACGGCAACCGGCGGAGCCGCCCCCGGTGCACTCCGGCGACCACTCCGCGCTAGTTCGTCCCGCCCCTACCCCCGCACCTTCCCAGCCCATTCCACAATCGGCGCGATGCTGTCGCGGTCCATGAAGTCGAAGCCGTGGAATTCTTCCCTGGCGGCCTTGCGGTCGGTGTTCACGGTTCCGGCGATCTTCAACAGCAGCCAGTCCAGCCCGCGCAGCTCCTTCGGGTCCTGGCGCCCGAACAGGCCGACATGCTCCATGTGCGCCAGCAGGTCCGGCGCGAGACTGTCTTTCACCCACCCGTCCAGCTTCTCGCCCGGCCCGGCGCCCGACACCGTGAAGAGCAGCGCCGGGCGTTGCAGGATGTCGCCGGCATGGCGCGCAATCCAGTTGCGCCGGTAGATCCGGTTATAAAGGATCGGCGCGCCAAGGATCAGAAAGTCGAAATCGGCCGGCTTCGCCTTGCCCGCCGTCAGGTCGAACGCGGGCAGGCCCGTGGCTTCGGCGATCCACCGCGCATATTCCGCCGTGCTGCCGTACTTGCTGGAATAGAAAATCGCGCCGTTCATCCGGCCCCCTCGGGTTCGGTCCAGCGTCCACACTGCCTCAGCCGCCGACAACGCACTTTGATCTGGGGCAATCCTCGGTCGACCCGCCGCGCCGGCGTTCAGGCCAGCTCCATCACCACCCGCCCGGTGATCACGGCGACGAACAGCACCAGCACCCCGACCCACACCGCCAGGATGCCCGCCGTGATCCGCCAGCGCCTTGGCGGCAGGCCCTGGATCAGGAAGGCCAGTATCCCGGCAATGTTGATGCACACGAGGTTGCTCGCAAACAGGAACAGCGCGCGCAGGCCCAGTTCCGCATCGCCGCTGCCGAAATAGATGCCGCCCGCCGCCAGCGGCGGCACCAGCGCCACGGCGATCATTACCCCGACCAACGAAGACGACGCGCCCTTGTTCAGCGCCAGCACCCCTGCAAATCCCGACGCCAGCGCCAACGCGATGTCCGCAAGGTGCACGATCGTGCGGTTGTGCAGTTCCGGCGTCAGCGGGTCGAACTCCAGCAACGCGCCGAGCGGGAATGTACAGGCCACAACCATCACCGCGCCCAGCGCCAGCGTCCGCGCCGAACGCACGCCGGTTGCATGGTCGCCCACCGTCGCCGCCATCGCCAGCGCCAGCGTCGGCCCCAGCAGCGGCGCAATCACCATCGCGCCGATCACCACCGCCGTCTGCCCCGTCATCATCGCCAGCGCCGCGATGATCGCCGACAGGGTCACCGTCATCAGATAGGTCAGATTGATCGAAACGGAATCGGCGACGTCGTCATAGATCTCGTCCGTGCTGCGCCGGTCCCGGCTCAAGAAGCGTTCCAGCGCGGTCGGCGGACGGTCAGCGACCTCCACGCGCGGCGGTTCGTGCTCCTGCATCGGCGGCGCCAGCGCCTCGACCTCCAGCACCACCGCCGAGAAGCCCTCGACCTCCCCATTGGCCTGCGTCAGGTCGCGCAACAAAGGCTCGACGTCATGTCCCGCTACAATGCAGGAAAACTTCTCATGCCCGTCCGGCACGCTCTCCTGCCACATGCGATGCGCGCGCGGCGCCAGCACGTCGCGGATGCGCGGCACCTGGCGGTCGGCGACAACGACCTCGACAAGCCTTACGGTCACAATCGTTTCCTCGCTGCGCAAGCCGCCTTGAGCCGGCCTGTCCCGCCTTACTCATAGCCCGCCCGCGTCCCGCCAGTTTGTCCTGGAACAAGAATTCCTCGCGATCAGACTTGCATTGGCGGGCGGTTTTCCTCCACCGTCCGCCCGGTTCGTCCCTCTCTCAAGGAATTCCCCATGTTCTCCCACGTCATGATCGGCAGCAACGATATCGCCCGTTCAAAGAAGTTCTACGACGCCACGCTCGGCGTCCTTGGCGTGCCGGAGGGCTTTGAGGACAAGCAGCCCGACAAGCATCGCTGCTTCTGGCGTACCGATCGCGGCGTGTTCGGCGTCTCGATCCCGATCGACGGCGAATCCGCGACCTGCGCCAACGGTTCGACGATCGGGTTCTTCTGCAAGACGGCCGAAGAAGTTCACGCCTGGCACGAGGCCGGCCTCGCCAATGGCGGCACGGCCATCGAAGACCCGCCCGGCCTGCGCGCCGGCCCGTCCGGCTATTACCTCGCCTACCTGCGCGATCCCGACGGCAACAAGATCTGCGCCATGCACCGCACGAAGTAGCCGGCGGGCTGCGTCGCTTGACCGCCCCTGCGGCGCAGCCTATCCCGCATCCCATGAACGCCGCCGCCTATTATTATTCCACGCTGAACTAAGCGGGCGCGATCCATCATCGCCGCCCACCCGGCGGCGATTGCCTCACAAGAGCCTCCGGACCATAAGACCTCACCCGTCCAGGAGCCTGCCGTGACCCCCGAAGACTTCCCCGCGAAATCCGAATTCGTCCGCACGATGCTGGCGCGCGGCCACGTCTACCAGATGACGGACGCACAGGCGCTCGACGATTACTGCTCGTCCGGCGTCCCCATCGCCTATATCGGCTTCGACTGCACGGCGAAGTCGCTGCATGTCGGATCGCTTGTCCAGATCATGAACCTGCGCCGTCTCCAGCAGGCCGGCGGCAAGCCCATCGTGCTGATGGGCGGCGGCACGACGAAGGTCGGCGACCCGACCGACAAGGAAAAGTCGCGCCCCATCCTCACCACCGAGGAGATCGAAGCCAACATGGAATCGATCAAGCAGAACTTCGCGCCGTTCCTGAAATTCGGCGACGGCCCCACCGACGCCGTCATGATCAACAATGACGACTGGCTGTCTGAGATCCGCTACATCGATTTCCTGCGCGACTACGGCAAGCACTTCACCATCAACACGATGATCAAGCAGGAGACGGTCGCGCGTCGCCTCCGCAACGAGGAACCCTACACCTTCCTCGAATTCAACTACATGCTGTTGCAGGCCTACGACTTTCTCGAACTGTCGCGCCGCATGAACTGCCGCATTCAGCTCGGCGGCTCCGACCAGTGGGGCAACATCACCAACGGCACCGAACTCTGCCGCAAGCTAGACGGTGTGCAGGCGTTCGGCCTAACCACGCCGCTGATCACCACCGCGTCCGGCGGCAAGATGGGCAAGACGGCTGAAGGCGCCGTCTGGCTCAACGCCGAGATGCGCTCGCCGTTCGACTACTGGCAGTTCTGGCGCAACACCGAGGACGCCGATGTCGGCCGCTTCCTCAAACTCTTCACCGACGTCCCACTGGATGAGATCGCCCGCCTCGAAGCGCTCGAAGGCGCAGACATCAACGAAGCCAAGAAACGCCTCGCGGATGAAGCGACCACCATGCTCCACGGCGCCGAAGCCGCCGCCGAAGCGCGCAAGGCCGCCGAGTCGACATTCGAGAAAGGGGCCACCACCGCCGACCTGCCGACGATCGCCTTCGATTTCGCCGGCGAGCGCAAC
>JBHIWT010000182.1:0-6865 GCA_041987265.1 Hyphomonadaceae bacterium | reverse complement strand
GAGGACGCCCGAAGAACCCGGACCCAATTTCGCTCCTCCCCCGCACGGGGGAGGCGCAACACTCATCCGGCCTCTCAACATTCAATCCTGGGAGGGGGACCGCCTCCACGGCAAGCCCGACCTCCGCCAGTCGTCCCCCACCTGTCCTCCCCCGCTCGGGGGAGGAACCCATTACGCTCGAACGCACATTGACCAACCTCATCGCGAGGAGCCAGCAGAGCCGGCGTCTCGAAGGATGGACAAGCGCGCCCAGCCTCAGCCGAACACCTTCTGCGCCGCAAAGGCCGCCATCATCCCGGGATAATCATCCGGCTGTTTCTCGAACTGCGTGCGGTCGTCGGGAAACGTCACCCACGTCTGCGCGCTGCGCACCCAGCCGTCGGCCACCGGCTTCACCCAGCTTGTGTCGTCCAGCGTCCCTGACCGCACGCTCAACACCTTGCCCGCCATTTCATCCGGCTCGGCGTGGGTCCCGTGGGCGATCCGCGTCCCGCACGACCCGCAGAACCAGCCAAACCGCGTCCGCCCCGTCGTCGCCTGCCATTCCGTCACCGCCGGTTCGCCCCTGGTGAACGCCAGCGCGTCCCGTGTGGTCATCAACACAGTCGCAAAAGCGCTGCCGCTGATCGTCTGGCAGTTGGTGCAATGGCAATTGTACACCGTCAGCGGCGCAGCCCGCAGCTCAAAGCGCAACGCCCCGCACTGACACCCGCCTGCAACCGGCAATTCAGCCATAGGCCTCTCTCCGCTCGATCCCTCGTCTCTTCCATCTAGGCGTCTGCGCGAGAATGGGCAGGCGCCCGGCCAATCACTCCCGCCACACTCATGACGGTCCCACGCTCAGCGCCAGCGTACGCGAAATCTCCACCCGCGACTTGCCCGACTCTTCCGCCCAGTCATTGAACGCCGCCTGAACCTTGCGCATCGCCGCCTTGCCCCCCGGCTGCTTGTCGATCACGCCTTCCCGGATCAGCGCCGCCACCACGTCGCGCGACAGGATGAACGCATCCCAGCCATTGAACCGCAGGAAATACTGCCCGGTATTTCCTCCCAGCCGCGACCCACGCGTCTTGAGGTAGTCCATCAGCCCGACCTGATCATCCTTCGGCCACGCCTTCAGGAATTTCGAGAACGACCCATGCTCGTTCGCCACGTCCACGACAAACCGCGCATTCTCCACCGTCGCCACGATCTTCGGCCCATGCCGCACGATCCGCGTATCGCCCAGCAGCCGCGCCACATCGTCGTCATCGAAGAACGCCACCCGCCCCGGATTGAACCCGAAGAACGCTTCTTCAAACCCATCCCATTTGTTGGCGATGACCTTCCAGTTGAACCCGGACGAAAACACCACCTGCGCCATCCCCGCCAGAAAGCGATCGTCCTTCCGGTTCAGCAACTTCGGATCGCCCGGATGCGCCGCGACCTTCTCCGCCAGTTTCTTCGGCCCGCCATGATGCGCAGCCGCCATCTTCTCGATCGCGCTGAACCCCTTGCCCGCCATCGCCAACCTTTCCGCCAGGCTTCCCGCCAAGCTTCCCGTAAGACACCATTGCCGCAATCAGCCAGCCTGCTTAGTTCATCATGTCCGAACCGCAAACCGGCCGGACGAAATCGGGGGATCCCATGTTCGTCGGACACTACTCAGCCGCCATCGCCGCCAAGTCCGCCAGCCCGCAGACGCCGCTATGGACCTTCGTCGCCGCCGCCCAGCTCGTCGACATCGGCTGGGGCGCCCTGATGATCGCCGGCGTCGAGCGCGCCACGATCGACCCGTCCCTTCCCGGCATGCAGCTCGTCCTCGAACACATGCCCTACACCCACTCACTGCCCGGCGCGGCGGCATGGTCCGTGCTGGCCGCGCTCGCCAGCCGCTACCTGCTCAGGCTGCCGATGAACGCCGCCATCCTCGTCGGCGCCGTCGTCCTCTCGCACTGGTTCCTCGACCTTCTCGTCCACCGCCCCGACCTCGCGCTCTGGCCCACCGGACCAAAGGTCGGCTTCGCGCTGTGGAATCACGAAGTCGCGGAACAGGCCGTCGAGATCGGCCTCATTGCCCTCGCGGCCGTCTTCTGGGGCGCCATGCGCGCCCGCGCAGGCCGCGCCATCTGGCCCGCCGCAGCCTTCATCGCAATCATGCTGTCGATCCAGATCTCGGCCATGTTCCTGCCCGTGCAGGTCGATCCGGTCGGCACCGCCGCCAATTCGCTCGGCGTCTACCTCCTGCTCATCGCCACCGCCTGGCTCGTCGACCGCAACCCGCGCCAGACCTGAAAATCGCAATAAAATCCCCGCCGGGGTTTGACCTGCCGCCAGTCAGCCGCCATCTGCATTGCGACCGTAATCAGGGATACATCGCCAATGACCGACGTTTCGCCGCTATTCCAGCCGTTCAACCTCGCAGGGCTGGAATTGAAAAACCGCATCGTCATGGCCCCCATGACCCGCGGCCATTCTCCCGGCGGCATCCCCAACGACGATAATGTCGGCTATTACAAGCGCCGCGCCGAGAACGAAGTCGGCCTCATCATATCCGAAGGCACGCTGATCCCGCGCAAGGGCGCCTCCGACAGCCCCAACTATCCGCTGTTCTGGGGCGAGGAAGCGCTCGCCGGCTGGAAGAAGATCATCGACGCCGTCCACGCCGCCGGCGGCGTCATGGCCCCGCAACTCTGGCACCTCGGCATGTCGCGCAAGCCCGGCACCGGCCACTTCCCCGACGCCCCGTGTGACGGCCCGTCCGGGATCACCCTCACCGGCAAGAAGGTCGCCGAAGAACCCTCCGAGGAAGAAGTCCTCTCCTACGCCCAGGCCTACGCCGACGCAGCGGGCGACGCGGCCCGTCTCGGCTTCGACGCCATCGAGCTCCACGGCGCCCACGCCTACCTGATCGACGAATTCTTCTGGACCGTCACCAACCAGCGCACCGACCGCTTCGGCGGCTCGATCGAAAAGAACGCCGAGTTCGCCGCCGAAACCATCCGGCGCACCCGCAAGGCGATCGGCGACCTCCCGCTGATCATCCGCATCTCGCAATGGAAGTCGGTCGACTACAACGCCAAGGTCGCCGTCACCCCGCAGGAGATGGAGCGCTGGGTCAACGTCCTCGTCGAAGCCGGCGTCGACGCCATCCACTGTTCGCAACGCCGCATCTGGGAACCCGAATTCCCCGAGATCGACGGCCCCAACGGCCTCAACTTCGCAGGCTGGGTCAAGAAGTTCACCGGCAAGCCCACCATCTCGGTCGGCTCCGTCGGCCTCGACGGCGAATTCACCGCCTCCTTCCGCGGTCAGGGCGCCGGCAAGGCCGATCTCACCAACGCAGTCGAGCGTCTTGAGAAAGGCGAATACGACCTCGTCGCCGTCGGCCGCGCCCTCCTGCAGGACCCCGAATGGGCCGCCAAGGTCAAAGCCGGCCGCATGGACGAACTGATGGACTACGACGGCGCCGCGCAGAAAACCTACTACTGAGCGGCCAGGCCTCGCTCACGATCCAGACAATCTGCACCAGGGCCCAGCGTTCACCGCGCTGGGCCTAGCTGTATCGCGCGTCCGCCTTGGGCGCATCGGGATCCGCGGCGACAGCCGCAACGCTCGCCTTCAGGTCAGACAGATATTCGTCGACCACCTCCGCATGCTTCGGCGACAACATCAGGTGCAGGCTCGGCGGCTCCTTCGTCACCGACGTAAACCAGCCGCGGCGATAGAGCTCCCCGTAAACCGCGAAGCTGTGATGCTCGGGATGTTGGAAGGCCATCAGTCCAAGCATCGGCTTTCCAAGCACTTCAAAACCCAGCGATTGAACGCCCGCCTCAATGCGCGCGCGCGTCTCGCAGACACGCCCCTGCAGCCGCCGATACCCTTCCACGCCGAGGAAGTTCATCACCGCCCACGCCGCCGCAATCGCGCCGCCAGGACGCGTCCCCGCCAGCGTCGGTGTCTTCATCGGCGCGCCCGACCAGCACTTCAGGTCAAACGGCATGTGCGCATACAGCTCTTCAGACCGGAACAGCACCGTCGATGCGCCCTTGGCCGCATAGCCATACTTGTGCAGGTCGGCGCTCATCGAATGAACCGCCGAAACTTCGAAGTCGAATGGCGGCACGGGTACGCCGTTCATCCGCGCGAACGGCGCAAAATACCCACCGACACACGCATCGACGTGCAGCCAGATCCCCTTCGCCGCCGCCACTTCGCCAAGCGCTTCGATCGGGTCGATGATCCCGTGCGGAAAACTCGGCGCCGATCCCACCATCATGATCGTGTCGCCATCGCAGGCCGCGCTCATCGCCTCGACATCGGCCTGATAGCTGCCATCAGTCCGCACCGCGATCCGCCGCACCTCGATATCCATCAGGTGGCTGGCCTTGTCGAAAGCAAGGTGCGCCGATTGCGGCAGCACGATATTGGCGCGCTCAGGCCTGCCGCGTTGCGCCCGCGCATGATCACGCGCGCTCTTCAGCGCCATGGTGATGCTGTCTGTGCCGCCAGAGGTAATCGCGCCCGTCGCGCCGCCCGGCCCGTGCAACAGGCCCAGCGCCATCTCGATCACTTCCTGCTCCATGCGCGCCAGACTGGGAAACGCCCGCGGCCCCAGCCCGTTCTCCGACATGAACGCCGTGTACGCAGCCTTCTGTACCTTCGCGACATCCTCGCCCGCGTTGAAGACGTAGACCGCCGTCTTGCCATCCCGCCACTTGGCGTCGTTTGCGCCGCGATCGGTCATCTCCGCATGAATGTCGTCCCATGCGCGCCCCGCCTCCGGCAGCGTTACTCGGCTCATTGCTTTCCTCCCGCCCGCGCTGTCTCTCAGCGTTTCCATCATGCATACATGCGCACCGCTGCATGTCTCCCCCGCCAGCGCGCTAGCGACCCAGACTCAGCGCAACGATCTCCGCCGGCGCGTCGCCCCTCGTCACCGCCAGCGCGATATACTGCCTGCCATCCAGCACATAGCTCATCGGCAGTCCGGTCTGCGTTCCCGGCAGGTCGATCTCCGCCAGTATCTCGCCCGTCGCCTTGTCATGCGCACGCAGCACCGGCGATCCGCCTTCACCTTCGCCTGCAAACAACAATGTCTGCGTCGCCAGCAATCCGGCCCGCGTCGCAATCCCGGTCCGCCCCACATCCAGCCCGGCCAATGCAGGATGAGCCGCGATCTCCGCTGGCGTATCGGCATTCGCAATCGTCCACGCGCGGCGGCCCGTCGACATGTCGATCGCCGTGATCCGCCCGTAAGGCGGCTTCACGATCGGCAGACCGTCCACGCGCGGCGCGCGGATCGGCGGCGCCACCACATAGGGCATATCGTCATTGCCCGTCGCCCGCAGCGCCAGCACCGACACATCCGTCGCCGACCCCACAAACAACAACCCCGTTGACGGATCCCATGCCCCACCTTCCCAGTTCCCGCCCCCGGTCAGGCTCGGCAGCGACAACGTCCCCTTCGTGCCGTCCGCCGCATCGACCAGCGACGGCGGCGCCATGAACGCGCCCATGCGATAATCCGCGATCATCTCCAACGCCTGCGATCGCAATTCCGGGGTGAAGTCGATCAGGTCATCCTGCGCCACACCCTGCCGGTCGAACGGCTCCGGCAACACCGGCATCGGCTGCGTCGGCCAACTCGCCTCACCCGGCACGTCGGACTGCGGAACCGCACGCTCCTCCACCGGCCAAAGCGGCTCTCCCGTATCGCGGTCAAACGCAAACACGAAGCCCTGTTTTGTCACCTGCAGCACGGCGCGCTTCACGCCGCCTTCCCAGGTCACATCGGCGAGGATCGGCGTCGCCGGCACGTCCCAGTCCCAGATATCGTGATGAACCAGTTGCTGCGCCCATCGCATCTCTCCGGTCGCCGCATCCAGCGACACCAGGCTCGACGAATGCGCATTGGCGCCCGGCCGCGCGCCGCCGTACAGATCCGAGGTTCCCGCCTCGACCGGAAGAAACACAGCACCGGTGTCTTCGTCATACGCCATCGGCGCCCACACGCCCGCATTTCCTGCGCGCTCCGCCGCGCCCGGCGCCCACGTCTCATAACCCGGCTCGCCCGCCTCCGGGATGGTGTGGAACGTCCACAGCAATTCACCCGTGCGCACATCAAACCCGCGCACATCGCCCTTCACGTTCGCATCCGACTGCGGAAAGAAACTCACGATATGCGCCGGCCCGACGATCACCACATCGCCCGCCACCAGCGGCGGAGATGAATTGCCGATATCCGCCAGCCCATCGGCCGGCGCCCCGCGCAATCCCACTATCAGGTCGACAACGCCATCCTCCCCGAAACCGGAAACCCGTTCGCCCGTCACAGCATCCAGCGCCACCAGACGAAACCCCGGCGTCACCGTCAGAATCCGCGCCTCTTCACCATCGCTCCAGTAGGCGACGCCGCGCCCCGTCCCCTTGCGCGGCGCGTTGTCGAACCGCTCTTTCGGATCATCCCCGCGCCACGCCCACTTCAGCTCTCCGGTCCGCGCATCCAGCGCCACGACATTCCGCACATCTCCCGCCGTCGCATACAGCACCTCGTCCACCATCAACGGCGTCGACACATTGCGCGCTTCCGGCGCCGGCCCGAAGTCGCCGCTCGACCACCGCCAGACCACTTCGAGCTCTGAAACATTCTCCCGGTTGATCTGCGAAAACGGCGCATAGCCCTTTCCGGCCCCATCGCCGCGCCACGCTGTCCATTGGCCAGCCGACAGTCCGTCATGTGCACAGCCCGTACAAAATCCGCCGAGCACAATGGCCAGCACCGCCAGCGTTTGCATGCTGCGCTTGTGCTGTTGCCACTCAAGCTGCGCAAGATCAACACGATCTTCGGCCGCGATCGCGGCCTCGTTGAGATTGGCACGCCAGC
>JBHIWT010000181.1:0-6966 GCA_041987265.1 Hyphomonadaceae bacterium | reverse complement strand
ATCTCAATGAAGCCGCAGTATCGATCCCGACAGCCGTAACGCCAGATCGTTCGGCATAATCAAGCAACAACCCGCCACATCCCCTGGGGAAACCAATGATCGGCAGCTCCACCCCCAACTCTCGAACCCGAGCGACCAGTCGCAGGGTCGGTTCAACGACCCATCGTGCAAACGCATCCTCCGGCAACCCTTCAGCCCAGCTTTCAAACAACATCAGCGCATCGGCCCCAGCCCTGGCCTGCATCACCAGATAATGCGCGGTAGCTTCAACCAGCAGCGCCAGGATCGCGTCGAGTTCCTCAGGTTGTTCGTAGCCAAACCGTCGCGGCATGGTCTTGTCGGTTCCACCACGGCCCTCCAGCGCATAGATCGCAACCGTCCAGGGCGCCCCGGCAAAACCGATCAGGGTCGTGCGTTCGCCTAGCCGGGAACTGACGCGTTCCACGGTTTCCCCGACCGGCGCCAGCCGCGACAGCACATGCTCCAGCGGCTCCTGATCCAGTTCCGCCGCTGACACGATCGGCTGAACCCGCGGGCCTTCGCCTTTGATGAACTCCACCTTGCGGCCCATCGCGTCGAGGATGAGCAGGATATCCGCAAAAAGTATCGCGCCATCCATGCCATAGCGCCGAATGGGCTGCAGCGTGGCTTCAGCCGCGAGGGAAGGGGAATAGCAGAAATCGAGGAAGTCTTTCGCCCGGGCGCGAAGCTCCAGATACTCCGGAAGATGCCGTCCAGCCTGACGCATCATCCATACCGGAGGAGGGTTGCTGATCTCACCGCCCAGAACGTTGAGAAGCGACTTGCTCTTGAGTGTCACGCTTCGCCCTTCGAACAACACAGCCCTTCTTTCTTGAATCTGATTCTTAGAAAGAAAGAGTCAGTGGTAGATACACGTTTGATAAGTGGAGGGGAGTCGCCATCCACCAATGAGTCACAAGCCGAACCTGACTGATCGCGTTATGTTCCGAACGTGCTCTGAGCATGTACGAATGTTAGTCCGTCTTCGGATCATGAGATTTTGAGAGTCGAGTCGAAATCTGGAAAGCGCATCGACATCCTGTGGGAAACCTTGTTCGCAGGCGGGGCTGGGGATCGCGATGTGGATGGATTCTGACTCGAATGCGACCCATCCGCTTGTCCACACTTCACTCCCAGCGTTATTGAATTCGGAGTGGCGGAGCGTCCGCCCATAAGGACCGGCAATGGCGTTCCAGATCTTCTTCAACGTGCACCTTGTGTCGGACTCAACGGGCGAGACACTGAATGCGGTGATGCGGGCGGCCAGCGCTCAGTTCGACAATATCGCCCCGTTGGAACACACGTATTATCTCGTTCGATCGCCGAGACAGCTTGAACGCGTTATCCAGGAAATCGAAGCCGCACCCGGAATTGTCCTGTGCACGATCAGTGACGTCGGATTGCGCGCACGGCTTGAAGATTGCTGCCGCGATCTGGGCGCGCCGGTTCTGGCGGTGATCGATCCTGCCGTTGATGTTCTAAGTCGCTACCTCGGGATCGAATCGTCCCACAAGGTTGCCGCTCAACACGGTCTTGACGCTGAGTACTTCGCCCGGATGGAGGCGATCAATTTCGCCTTGCAGCACGACGATGGGCAATCGGTTGAGGGTTTGCGCGACGCTGATGTCGTACTGGTTGGAGTAAGCCGGACGTCCAAGACTCCCACTTGCGTCTACCTCGGCAATCGCGGTGTGAAGGCCGGTAACATCCCTATCGTACCGGGTGTCGATTTGCCCGACGTACTTGATGGCGACCGCGCACCGTTGGTGATCGGTCTGAAAATATCTCCGGACCGACTGGTCCAGATCCGCCGGCAGCGGCTTCTGGCGCTGAACGAGTCATCTGAAACATCGTATGCTGATGAAAGTGCGGTCCGCGAGGAAACCACACACGCCAACCGATTATTCGTACGTCGCAAATGGCCCACTATCGATGTGAGCCGACGTTCGGTGGAGGAGACCGCAGCCTCTATCCTGAACATCATCCAGGAATATCGCCAGTGAGCGCGAGCCTGATTCTGGCGTCCAAGAGTGCGGCCCGCGCGAGCGTCTTGCGGGGCGCCGGACTGCAGTTCGAACAAGTCGTCGCCGGCGTTGATGAAGACGCCATCAAATCCGGGCTGCGCGCCGAAGGCGCTGCACCGATGAAGCAGGCCGAGTTACTCGCTGAAACCAAGGCGATGAAGGTGTCACGCGGCCGGCCGGACATCGTTCTGGGCGCGGACCAAATGCTCGATCTTGATGGTGAAGCTTTCGACAAGCCGGCAGATCGTGCGGCTGCCCGCGCGCAGCTGAACCGGTTGAAGGGACGCACACACGTCCTGCAAACAGCGCTGGTCGCCTGTATCGAGGGAGCTCCTGTCTGGCGACATGTCGCCCAGCCGAAACTCACCATGCGCGATTTTTCAGATGCGTTTCTCGACGCTTACCTCGAAACGGAAGGTGAGGCGCTGTTGCGCACTGTTGGCGGTTATCGCCTGGAAGGCCGCGGCGCACAGCTATTTACCTCCATAGAGGGCGATTTTTTCAGCATTCTCGGGCTACCCTTGTTGCCCCTGCTAGCTTGGTTGAGGGACCGCAACGCGATTTCGACATGAAACCGTCCGGCGCCACCAAAGTCTTCGCCGTGATTGGCGATCCCATTGCGCACTCGCTTTCCCCGCTGATTCACAATGAATGGATCCGGGAGATCGGGGCGGATGCGGTGTACGTCGCGCTCAAGGTTGATCATCCGCGCCCGGTCGAAGCGATCCGCTCCCTCGCGCAATCGGGATTGTCAGGGCTGAACGTGACCCTGCCTCACAAGACCGCGGCGCTGGCGGCAGCCGAAAAACTTGATCCTGTGGCCGAAGCAGTGGGAGCTGCAAATACTCTGGTTCGAAATGATTCCGCCGGATGGATCGCGCACAATACCGATGTGCCAGGGTTCGCGCATGCGTTGGATCTCGCGCTTGGCGCTCGCCCTGCTGGGGCGAAAGTGCTGCTGCTTGGCGCCGGTGGGGCTGCAAGAGCAGCTGCATTCTACCTGGGCAAGACTGGCGCGGACCTTGCAATTCTTAACCGCACCCGCGTCAACGCGGAGAAGCTGGCGAACCAGTTCGCGCCGGATGCGGAAGTGGCGGAAATGTCTGACCTGACACGGCTTTCCAAAGATGCGGACATTGTGATCAACGCAGCAAGTCTTGGTCACGCCGGCGCCGCGTTTCCCGACCTGTCGCATGGGGCAGGGCGCCCATTTCTCGATCTCTCCTATGGCGCGGCGGCGAAAGGAGCGCTCGACGTTGCCGAGCGGACAGGTTGGAAGCCGCACGACGGCGGTGAAATGCTGGTCGCACAGGCTGCGGCGTCTTTTGAACTCTGGTTCGGAGAATCTCCCGATCAGGCGGCGGCGCTGGAGTTGTGCCGAAGCC
The DNA here is from genome assembly GCA_041987265.1 of Hyphomonadaceae bacterium. Classification (GTDB taxonomy): domain Bacteria; phylum Pseudomonadota; class Alphaproteobacteria; order Caulobacterales; family Hyphomonadaceae; genus IH12. The sequence goes on along the minus strand of JBHIWT010000181.1, from coordinate 3,536 downwards.
AGGCGGTGACGCCATGATCCTGCTCGGCCTCACCGGATCCATAGGTATGGGTAAATCTGCGACCGCGCGGCTTTTCGCCGAGCGTGGCGTGCCCGTTTATGACGCTGACGCTGCCGTGCACCAGGCCTACGGCAAGGGTGGAGAAGCGGTTGCGCCCCTCGAATGGGCGTTCCCCGGGGTTGTCACCAACGAAGGTGAAGTCGACCGCAAGGCGCTAAGAAAAAAAGTGATCAACGACCCACAAGCGATGGCCAAGCTTGAGGGGATCATTCACCCGATCGTCGGCGAAGCGCGCAATCGGTTCCTCGCGAAGGCGAAGGCCGACGGTGCGGACATCGTTGTTTTGGATGTGCCCTTGTTGTTTGAAACTGGCGGAGACAAACGCGTCGATGCGATCGCCGTGGTAACGGCGCCCGAAGACCTCCAGCGCGCACGCGTGCTGGCGCGGGCGGGGATGACGGAGGACGAGTTCGAGGCGATACTTGCTCGTCAGATGCCTGATTCGGAAAAGCGGCATCGTGCGGACTTTACGATCAACACCGGCTACGGGTTCGCCTACGCTGGCATCCAGGTAGACGAAATTCTTAGGGCGTTGCGAACGCAGCTCGATGGCGCCGGGGAGACTGACGAAGCATGCGGGAAGTCGCGTTCGACACCGAAACCACCGGGCTCGAGCCACGCGACGGAGAGCGCATCATCGAAGTCGGATGTGTAGAACTCCACAACTACATCGAGACCGGCCGCGAATTTCAGATCTACATCAATCCCGAACGCCCGCTTAGCGAAGCTTCCGTCCGGATCACCGGCCTCACTGACGATTTCCTGCGCGACAAGCCCGTATTCTCCAGCCCCGACGTGGTTGAGCGGCTGATGGAATTCCTGGGCGACGATCCCATCGTCGCTCACAATGCAGAGTTCGACAGGGGCTTTCTCAATGCGGAGCTCAAACGGCTGGGCCGAAAGGCTCTGCCAAAAGAGCGCTTCATTGATACGATACCGCTGGCGCGCGCGCACCGGCCCGGGTCGCCAGCGTCGCTGGATGCGGTTTGCAAGCGGTTCAATATCTCGATCGAAGACCGCGAGCTCCACGGCGCGCTGAAAGACGCCAGACTACTGGCGAAGGCGTATCTCGAGTTGCGTGGCGGCAAGGAGCGCAAGTTCGAGTTTTCCGACGATGGCCCATCAGCCGAGGGGAGGGTGCGTCAGGTTACCCGGGCGCAAAGGCCAAATGCGCTGCCGTCGCGGATATCTGCGGATGAGGCCCGGGCGCACACAGCCTTTGTCGACACGCTCGGTCAAAACGCAATCTGGCGGAAATATTCCTAGATTCGCCCAGACGTGATCAGGCCTGACCGTTTTCCTGATCCGGTTGACCTTCCGCAACGGGTGAAGCCTTTCCGGCTTTCTGCTTCTGGTAGAGCCCCACAAAATCGATCGGGTCGATCAGCAGCGGCGGGTGTCCGCCATCACGGGTGACTTCGGCGATGATCCGGCGGGCAAACGGGAACAGCAGGCGCGGACATTCGATCAGCAGCAGCGGTTCAGGATCGCGGCCATTCAGGCCCTGCACCTGGAATACGCCAGTATAAACAAGCTCAGCGATGAAAACGACGGTTTCTTCGCGCTTTGCCTTGGCCGAAAGCTTCAGGTCGACGCCGAATACAGCCTCGGCTGCAGGGCCCGGCTCAACGCGCACGTCGATACCGAGCTCGATCTCAGGCGACTTCTGACCCTGCTGGGCGGACAGCACCCCGGGGTTCTCGAACGACAGGTCCTTCGTGAATTGCGCGAGAACTCTCAATCGCGGCGGCGCGTTGGCCTCTGAAGTAGGTGGAACGGGCGCTTCTGTCGGCGCTGCGCCATCGTCCTGCTCGTTGCTCATCTGCAGATTCAGCCTTCAATATGACAGTTTATTGAGGATCGCCGGCTATCATGCGCTCGTATCAACCGCAACTGCGGGCTGACTCGGCGTCATTTCTGCATATATTGTGGATTGAGCGATGATTGGGTTCGTGTGAGCCGCGTCGTGCAGAGGCCCTGATTTGGATATTGAACTTATCATACTTGCGGTTGTGGCGGTGTTCGTCATTTCCCGGCTCTACGCGGTGCTTGGCCAGAAGACTGGGTCAGAGCCGCCAGCGCGTCGCGTGCGCGAGCCGGTAGCCCCAACGCAACGGGCCGATGACTTTGCTTCTGCAGAGGAACCGCGGCCCAGCGTCCGGCCAGCATTCACCGGGCCAGCCGCGGCGGGCCTTGAATCCATTGCCAGCCGCGACCCGATGTTCGATCCAGACACGTTCCTGCGCGGTGCGAAGATGGCGTACAGCGAGATCGTTGGCGCGTTCGCCGACGGAGACAAAGACCGGCTCCGTCCGTTGGTCGATGACGACGTCTTTGAGGCCTACGTAGAGGCGATTGATCAGCGCGAGCAGTCTGGAGCCGAACCTATGCGCTTGTTGCGCACCAAGTCGGCAAAACTTGTCGATGCGTCTCTTGAGGACGATGACGATACGGCGCGTGTCGGTGTCTCGTTCGAGGCCGAACTGAGTGACGGCGAAAACATGCGCCGCGCGCGCGAGATCTGGACGTTCAAGCGGAACGTTGGATCAGACGATCCTAACTGGTTGCTGGACGAAGTCGGCATCGCTTCTTGACGTCTGATGGCGTGACGCTGCGCAACCAGTTGGGCGCGCAAACTTTCGGACCTGGCCATGACGAGGCAGCTGAGCGATCAGGAGTTGCGGCTATGGCTGCGGGTCGCACGTACCGTCAAACCTGCACACCCATCAGTTCGGCACGCGACACCCGAAGACAGGATCGTGTCACGAACGCCTGCGACACAGGGCGCAACCTTGGGCTCAACAGCCGCCGCAAAACCAGCCATGGTTCGAACCGCGCAAGAGCGGCCGGCTGAAGATCATTCAAGGCACCGGCGCGTTCGGCGCGGGCAGGTCGATATCGACGCCACGATCGATCTTCACGGCTACACGCAGGATGTGGCCCGGCGTGCGCTCGTTCAGTTTGTAGAGGCCGAACGGATGAGCGGCGCGCGGTGCCTCCTGGTCATTACCGGCAAGGGCAGGGAGGGGACTGGTGTACTGCGCCGGCGATTTCTCGACTGGATCAACGAGCAGGATCTTCGTCCCCACATTTCCGGCTATTCGGTCGCAAACGTACGGCACGGCGGGGACGGGGCCTTCTACCTCCTGCTGAAACGCAAGAGCCGAACCTGACGCCGCATGGGGACGATTTGGAACGTCGTGTCGCCCGCGTGCGTTGATCCTGTTGATGGAGATCAACATGAAACAGCCGACCCAAATCGAAGAGATTATCGCCGATCCGCAGGCCCATTTCGAATCCCCAGCAGAAGTGCTCCACGAGCCCGATCTGTCGGTGCATCTGAAGCAGAAAATCCTCGAGAACTGGAAGGCGGAGGCAAGCCATATGGCGCGCTCTACTGCGGAAAGCATGGGAGGCGGCGAGCCTGACCACTTGCGGGAGATCACTCAGGCGCTCTTGAAGCTCAACGAACAGAG
>JBHIWT010000180.1:0-7053 GCA_041987265.1 Hyphomonadaceae bacterium | reverse complement strand
ATGCAACCCGTTACATTGGTCATAGCCGCAGATATGCCCTGAAATTGCACGGCATTGCTACCCGTACGGGTGTTTGCCTCCCGCCTCAATCGAGCGCATGGCCCGTCAGCCGCCTGTCGGCGCGTTCCATGCGACGGTCGAGCATTTTGGCCGTCAGCCGCGCGACCTCACCGGCATGGTCCGGATCGTTTGCCAGATTGACCGTCTCGCCTGGATCGTTTTCGAGGTCGAACAACATGGGCGGCACGCCCCCGTTGAAATGAACGAGCTTCCAGCGCTCCTCGCGCAGGATGGCCGCGTTGCATTGCTGTTCGTCCAGCCCGAAATGCAGCTGGAACCGCGTCGGTTTCTTCGGGTGCGACAGGTCGATCTCCATGAACGCGGCGTCGCGCCATGCAGTCGTGCCGCCTTCGAGCCAGGGCGCGAGCGATCGTCCGTCCATGGCAGGCGGCGGCTCATGGCCGATCCATTCCAGGATGGTCGGCGTGACGTCGACGGATTCGGTGATCGCCGTCACCTTGCGCCCGGCCGCACGCGGATTGCGCGGATCGCGGATGATCAGCGGCACGTGGTAGGCGGGTTCGAACACGCTGTCCTTGCCCCACATCTTCTTGTCGCCCAGCATTTCGCCATGGTCGCCGGTGACGACGACCAGCGTGTCTTCGCCCTGGCCGGTCTCGTCGAGCCAGTCGAGCAAACGCCCGATATGGCGGTCGACCTCGGCGATGAGCCCGAGATAGACCGCGCGGATTTCGGCCGTTCTCGCCGCGTCCAGATTGGCGCAATCGCCATCGAACCCCCAGAACAGCGATTTCTGCGTCGGCGTCGAGAACCAGGCATCGAGGAAGGGATGATCGGGCCATGAAGCGTCCGGTGCCGGCAGCGCATCCGGGTCGACAAGCCTGTTATAGGGCGCCGGCGCGACGAAGGGCGGATGCGGCCTGATATAGGTGACATGCGCGAACCACGGATCGAAGACGCGCGCTGTCATCGATGCCAGCGTGCGGTCCGTCAGATAGGCCGTGTCGGAATCATCTTCCGCATACAATGCCGGATCGTTGATCGCCGGCGTACCGCCGTCCGGTGCAACCGGCCTGTAGAAATCGGGCAGGACATGGTCTTGCGGCGGGCGCACGTCGTAGCCCTTCGCCAGAAGATAGCCCGGCCATTCCCTGCCCTCCTCCAGCCGCATCTCGACGATCTCGCGGAAGCCGCGTGCGACCTTTTCGTAACCCTGCAATTCGGGATCGTTGGGGTCGAACGCGGTCGGGTCGGGCGTCGTGTCCGTATAACCGAAGAGCAGCGGCTCGTAGCCCGCCTTGCGCGCTTCGGTCGCGATCGTCTCGTGATGGCGCGCCAGCGGCGTGCCGTTGCGGATCGAGCGATGGTTCATCGCATAAAGTCCGGTAAGCAGGCTCGCGCGTGCCGGTCCGCATGGCACGGTCACGGTGAAATGGTTCTCGAAGCTGACGCCTTCCGCCTTCAGCCGATCGAAATTGGGCGTGGCGACAAGTTCGGCGAGCGCGCCGTTCAGCGCGTCGGCGCGGATCTGGTCGATGACGATGAAGAGAACCTTGCCCTTGCGCATGGTCGATTCACTCACTTGCTGGAAATTGGTGCCACTCGCCGCTCCGCCTGACGGCGCAGGCGTGCAGTCGAAATTCTAGCCGATTCAGACGCCTTCAGGCGGATTAGCCATGATGTTCGCGCGTGAAGTCGAATTCCTCGGCGAAGTGGCAGGAGGCGTAATGGCCGTCGTCGAGCTTGCGCAACACGGGCTCCTCCTGCTTGCAGCGATCCTTCGCGAAGGGACAGCGCGTGTGGAATTTGCAGCCCGGCGGCGGATTGGTCGGCGACGGAATCTCGCCTTCCAGCTTCTGCCCGCCGGAACGGTCGTCCGGATCGAGCGAAGGAATCGCCGACAGGAGCGCGCTGGTATAGGGGTGGCGCGGGCGCGAGAACAGCTTGTCGGTCGGCGCCGTTTCCACCAGCCTGCCCAGATACATGACCGCCACATGGTCGCAGATATGCGCCACCACGCTCAGATCGTGGCTGATGAACAGGAAGGAGATGCCCAGTTCGCGCTGGAAGCCTTTGAGCAGGTTAAGCACATCGGCCTGGATCGACACGTCCAAGGCGGCGACCGCCTCGTCGGCAACGATGAAACCGGGATTTGAAACGAGCGCGCGGGCGATCGCGATGCGCTGGCGCTGGCCACCGGAGAAGGCATGCGGGAAGCGGCGCAGATGCTCGAGGTTGAGCCGGCACTTGGCGGCAATCTCGCGCACGCGTTCGTTCGTCTCCTCGCGCGACGAGGTCAGCTTCATCACCTCGAGCGGTTCGGCGATGATGTCGCGCACCGTCATGCGCGGGCTGAGCGAGGCGTAGGGATCCTGGAAGATAAGCTGGGCGCGTTTGCGGTAGTCCTTCAGCTCCCTGCCCTTCAGCGTGCCGAGATCGTAGCGAACCTCGCCGTCAGAGAACTCGGCCGAGCCCTGCGAGATCGGCGCGGCCTTGAGCAGCGCACGGCCCAGCGTCGTCTTGCCGGAACCGGACTCGCCAACGAGACCGAAGAAGCTGCCTTTCTTCAGTTCAAGCGTTACGCCGTCGACCGCCTTGAGGACCTGCTTTTCGGCGAACCAGCCGCTGCGCAGCGGAAAGTGCACGGCAAGGTCGTTGACCGCGATCAGTGTCTCGCCCGGGCGATGTCCTTCACCTGTACCGCTCATGCGTCCGCCCCTTCCTTTTCGAGAAGCAGGCAGGCCGCTTCATGGCCCTCGTCGACCTTCGAATAGCCCGGCACGATGGTCCGGCACGGCTCGCCGAGCGAAACCGGGCAGCGCGTGTTGAACACGCAACCGCTAGGCCGTTCCAGCGGCGACGGGATATCGCCCGGCACCGGGGTCAGTTCGGCGGTAAGATCGTCGAGCTTGGGCAGCGCGTTCAACAGCCCCTGCGTATAGGGATGCGCCGGCGTCTTGATCACCTGGCGCACCGTGCCGTTTTCGACGAGCCGGCCGAGATACATCACCGCGACCCGGTCGGCCGTCTGCGCGATCACGCCCAGATCATGGGTGATGAAGACGATGCCCATGCCGAAATCGGCAACGAGGTCCTTCATCAGATCGATGACCTGCGCCTGGATGGTGACGTCGAGCGCGGTCGTCGGCTCGTCGGCGATCAGCAGTTTCGGCCTTGTCGAAAGCGCCATGGCGATCATGGCGCGCTGGCGCATGCCGCCGGAAAGTTCGAAGGCATATTGGGCGAAGCGCTTCGGCGCGTCGGAAATGCCGACACGCTCCAGCATCTCGATCGAGGTCTTGGTCGCTTCCTTTTCGTTGGCGGCCTTCTTGTGCAGCAGCAGCTGCTCGACCATCTGGTCGCCCATGGTGATCGCCGGCGCGAAGGAAGCCATCGGTTCCTGGAAGATCATCGAGATCGCGCCGCCGCGCACGACCTGCATGCTCTTGCCGCGCTTGAGCTTGAGTACATCCACCGGCCCGTCGTCGAGATGCAGGATGATCTTGCTCTGCGGCCCGTAGACGGCGTTGTCGGGGTTGAGCCGCATCAGCGATTTGGCCGTGACGGATTTGCCCGAACCGGATTCGCCAACGAGGCCCATGATCTCGCCCGGTTCCAGCGAGAACGACACGTCGTCCACGGCGGTGATCAGGCCCTCATCCGTCCTGAATTGGAGGGTGAGGTTTTCGACGTCGATCAGGCTCATTTCTTGACCCCCGAATAGGGATCGGCGGCATCGCGCAGCCCGTCACCGACGAAGACGAAGGCGAGCACCAGCGCGATGAAGAACAGGACGGGGATGAAATACCACTGATAATTCAAGAGCACGTCTGCCTTCGACACGTTCTGCATCAGTGCGCCGAGCGAGTTGACCGGATCCTTCAGCCCGAGGCCGATGAAGGACAGCGCCGTTTCGGAACGCACCATGTAGGGAAAGGAGATCATCAGATCGACGATGATGTAGGAGGTGAAGCTGGGCAGCAGGTGCTTACGGATGATGTGACCCGAAGGCGCACCGGCAAGCTGTGCTGCCAGCACATATTCCTGCGACCGCTCGGTCAGGAGATGGGTTCGGATGCGTCGCGCAAGCGTCGGCCAGCCGACGAGACCCAGAATGAGCGAGATGACAAAGAAGCGCGTTTCCGAACTCCATTCGTCCGGCATGAAGGCCGCCATCGCCATGAACAGCGGAATGGGCGGCACGGTCCGGATCGCGTCGGTAAACATCTGCAGGATGGAGTCGATCCAGCCGCCGAAATAGCCCGATATGCCGCCAATGATCAGCGCCAGCACGAAGGAGATCAGCACGCCCAGCGTGCCGACGGCGAGCGAGGTCCATATCGCGTGCAGCGTGCGCGAGTAGATGTCCTTGCCACTGGCGTCGGTGCCGAACAGATGCACCTGCCCTTCGTCGAGCCCGAACAGATGGGTGTCGAAGGTCAGCGCCTTGAAGTCGACATCAAAGGCGGAGCCCGGCAGATCCCATTCAAAGTCGATCAGGCTGTACTTCCAGCCCTCGACGAAGAAGTACACATAGTGCCGCTTCTCCTTGTTGATCGTGGTGACCCAGCGGAAATTGGTCTTGATCGAGCGCTCGCGCTCCACCGCATAGATGAAGGGCCTGGCCGAGAACCCGTTGTGATCCCAGAATTTCGGAATCTGCGGCGCGCCGTTCTCGTAATTGACGTCACGGCCGGCGACCGTCGGATTGTAGGGCGACAGGAAGGGCGCAAACAGGCCCATCAGCACCATGACGATCAGCGCCCAGCCGGCGATCATGGCCGAGCGGTTCGACTTGAAGCGTGACCAGATGAGCTGCGTCTGCGATGCCGTGAAATAGGCTTCCTTGGCCTTCTTGCCGGGCTCCAGGGCCGGTTCCGGCGGCGGTTCGACGACGTCGATCGACATGGCTACCCCTTATCCCATCAGGCCGCGGCGGACGCGCGGATCCATCAGCGCCAACAGGATGTCGGTCACGAAATTCAGGAGGACGATGCTGGCGGTCAGAAGGAAGATGATCGCGCCGGCGAGCTGCTGGTCATTGGAGCGCGCCAGCGCCTCGATGAGCAGCGCACCGGCCTCCGTCAGCGTCAGGATCAGCGCGACGACCGGCAATTCATTGAAGATGCGGTTGAGGTCGAAGCCGAGCGAGTTGATCACGGGACCCAGCGCATGACGCGCCGGATAGCGCCACAAAAGGCGCCGGCCGGTGATGCCGCGTGCGGCGGCCGCCGTGACATAGAGCTTGCCGATCTCGTCGAGCATCAGCGCGCGCACGGTCTGCAGTGCAAAGGCCGTCGCCGACCAGCCGAGAATGAAGATCGGCAGCCAGGCGTGCTTGAGGAAGTCGACCAGTTTCGGCCAGGACCAGGCAGCGTCGCGGAATTCCTTGGAGAACAGTCCTGTCAGCGAGTCGCCGAACACCACCGTGGAGAACAGCATGATGATCAGGGCGAGCAGGAAGTTGGGCAGCGCCAGGCCGAGATAGCTGAGCAGTCGCAACGAGTTGTTGGTGACCGCGCTTTTCGAACTCGCCGATATGATGCCGACCGGTATGGCGATCAGATAGGCGGCGAACAGCGCCACCAGACAGATGCCCAGGGAAATCCAGAACTTGTCAGCCAGAAGCTGGTTGATGTTGAGCCTGAGAATGCAGGAATCGCCGAATTCGCCGTCGATGAAGACATCGCCGACCCAGCTTCCCCAGCGCACCAGGAAGGGCCGGTCGAGGCCGAGGCGTCTCTTCTCCGCCTCGATGTCGGCCAGGGTGATCTGCGACCCTTGCGTGTTCTTGAAGGCTAGATAACGCTCGGCGCAGGTGCCCGGCACCAGCTCCATCAGCGTGAACACGATGAGCGACACCATGAGCAACGTCACGATCGCCATCACTGCACGCTGCAGCGTGAATTGCACGAACTGTGCCATTCCTGTCCCCGCTCGATAGGCCCTGGAACCGTTGTTCCTCTGGCGGCCGGTTTTCCGGCTCTTGCCCGTCTGGCTCTCGTTCGTCCTGCCATCCCGGGCCGGATTGCTCCGGCCCGGGAGGCATCATGAAGACGTTAGCGGATTACTCGTCCAGCCACCACTGTTGCGGGCGGTAGGGGAAGGTCCGGTAGTACTCGTAGGAGGCCGTCTTGAACTCGGGGAAGTTCTTCACCGCGCTGCGCGCGAAGATCGGATCGGGCGTGAGCGCCGTACCGATGAAGAGCAGGTTCTCCGTCATGTTCTTGACGAGACGCTCGCCGAGTTCGTTCGAGGCATCCGAACCGACCTGGGCGGACTGGAAGGCGTTGATGTCTTCCATCATCTGCTTGACGTATTCGGGCGGCTCGACGCCCTTCTCACCCTTGGAGTCGACCCATTCGGCCCACAGCATGCCGGTGCGGTGCGCGAAGTAGTTCTCGAAGGGCGGCACGAACAGCTCATTCGTCGCCAGCACGATGGCGAGCGGCTGGCTCTTTTCCCACATGCCGACATCGAGCTGGTTGGAGGACTGCGCCGAGCGGTATTCGTCCGGCGTGACTTCCTTGACGGTCGTCTGGACACCGACATTGGCCCAGTCCTGGGCGACCAGTTCGACAACCTGACCGGCGATGCCCTGCGTGGCGAACTGCATGTTCAGCACGATCTTGTCGCCGTTCGGCAGTTCGCGGAAGCCGTCGCCGTCCGTGTCCTTCATGCCGATCTCGTCGAGCAGCGCCTTGGCACCGTCGGGATCGAACTCGGTGGCGAATTTCTCCCACTTCGGATCGACGAAGGAAGGCGTCGGCGAGAAGCCGATATACTGCCGGGGCGTGCCCTGGCCGAAATAGGCCGTCTCATTGAGCGAGTCGCGGTTGATGGCGATCGACATCGCCTTGCGGAAGCGCACGTCGCCGAACACTTCGCGTTTTGCTTCATCTTCCGACGTCACGTTGAAGGAGAAGACGTGCTCGGCGATCTTCGGCTTGAGCTGAATCTGGTAGGCGCCCTTTTCCTGGTTCTCGAGCAGGATCGGAACGTCGGAGAGCTGCAGCGACTGCGACTTGTAGT
>JBHIWT010000179.1:0-7223 GCA_041987265.1 Hyphomonadaceae bacterium | reverse complement strand
GCACGGCGGTCGCGACCGCACGCACGGCCTCGGCCTGGCCGACGACACGCTGCCCCAGCTGCTCCTCCATCTTGAGAAGCTTCTCCTTCTCGCCTTCCAGCATCTTGTCGACGGGCACGCCAGTCCACCGCGAGACCACCTGCGCGATGTGGTTGGCGGTCACCGCCTCCTCCATCATCTCGCCGGAGTTCTCCTTGGCCTCGATGTCGGCTAGCTGCTTCTCGAGCTGCGGGATGCGGCCATAGGCCAGCTCGCCGGCTTTCTGGAATTCGCCGCGCCGCTGGGCGTTGGCGAGTTCGACACGCAGGCCATCGAGCTCGGCCTTCAGCTTCTGGGCATCGGAGAGCTTGCTCTTCTCCGCGCTCCAGCGCGCCGTCAGGGCAGCTGACTTCTCCTCTAGCTCGGCAAGGTCCTTCTCCAGGGTCTGGAGCCGGGACTTGGAGCCGAGATCGCTTTCCTTCTTCAGCGCCTCCTGCTCGATCTTGAGCCGAATGATCTCGCGGTCGAGCGAATCCAGCTCTTCCGGCTTGGAATCGACCTGCATCTTCAGCCGCGCCGCGGCCTCGTCCATGAGGTCGATCGCCTTGTCCGGCAGGAAGCGGTCGGTGATGTAGCGGTTGGACAGCGTCGTCGCCGCAACAAGCGCGGAATCGGTGATCCGCACGCCATGGTGCTGCTCGTACTTGTCCTTCAGGCCGCGCAGGATCGAGATAGTGTCCTCGACCGAGGGCTCGCTGACGAAGATCGGCTGGAAGCGCCGCGCCAGCGCCGCGTCCTTCTCCACGTGCTTCTGATACTCGTCCAGCGTGGTCGCGCCGATGCAGTGCAGCTCGCCGCGAGCGAGCGCAGGCTTGAGCAGGTTGGAGGCGTCCATCGCGCCGTCGGCTTTTCCGGCGCCGACGAGGGTGTGCATCTCGTCGATGAAGAGAATGATCTCGCCGTCGGCCTGGGTGACTTCGTTGAGGACGGACTTGAGGCGCTCCTCGAATTCGCCGCGGAATTTCGCGCCGGCGATCAGGGCGCCCATGTCGAGGGAGAGGAGCTTCTTGCGCTTGAGCGTTTCCGGCACGTCGCCGTTGACGATGCGCAGGGCGAGGCCTTCGGCGATGGCGGTCTTGCCGACGCCGGGTTCGCCGATGAGGACGGGGTTGTTCTTGGTGCGGCGCGAGAGAACCTGGATACAGCGGCGGATTTCCTCGTCGCGGCCGATGACCGGGTCGAGCTTGCCTTCGCGGGCGCGCTCGGTGAGGTCGCGGGCGTATTTCTCCAGCGCGTCGTACTTGTCCTCGGATGAGGCGGTGTCGGCGGTGCGGCCCTTGCGCAGCTCGGCGATGGCCTTGACCAGCGCGTTGGTGGTGACGCCGGCCTTCTTGAGGGCGTCGGCGGCCTTGCCGGAAATCTTGGTGGCGGACAGCAGGAGGCGTTCGACGGTGACGTAATCGTCGCCGGCTTTTTCAGCGTCTTCCTGCGCCAGCTGGAAGAGCTGGGCGAGTTCCTGGCTGAGCGAGATCTGGGTCTGTCCGGAGACACGCGGGTGAGAAGCTACGAGCTTGTCGATGGCTTCGCGCGCTTCGGCGGATTTGCCGCCGGACTTGTCGATGAGGTTGAGGGCAAGGCGGTCGCGGTCGGCGAACAGGGCCTTGAGGAAATGTTCGGGGAGAAGCTGGGGGTGGCCCGAGGCAAGCGCAGTCGTCTGCGCGCTCTGGACCGCGGCGCGAGCGCGCTCGGTGTAGCGTTCGAAGTCCATGTCTGACCCTTTTCAAAAGCAGTCTTATGTCTTGTCGTCAGTAAAGGACCCGATGCCGGCATCCTTTGATCGGGATCAGACCTGAACCCGGCCGGGCGGGCCGATCCCATGATTGAGAGTTAGGAGGAAGGAGGCGGCGTGCAAGGGGCGCGGGCTGCTTGATCTGGCGCAACATCATTCTCGCGCGGCCTGTCATACTGGCGGAAGCAGAGGTTGAGGAGGCGGACATGACCAGATCGCGGCGTTGGATGGTGTTGTCGGGCGGGGCGGTCTTCGTCCTGATCGTGGCTTTCCTGGCGCTGGTGTCGGGCGGTTTCGCCCGCGCGCAGACGCCAGCGCCCCCGGCGGGCGCGGTTGCGACGGCGCAGGGGGACGAGGCGGCGCTGGGCGGGACGCTTTCGGAGATCGGGTTTGCGATGGGCGGCCGGGTGGTCGTCGATGCGCAATCCGACGATGACATCTACGCCGCAGGCGGGAATGTGATGGTGCGCGGCGCGCAAGCCGAGGATCTGTTTGTCGCCGGCGGCGATATCGTGTTCACGGACGTGTCGGCGCATGACGCAACGGTGGCCGGCGGACAGCTGAAATTCATTTCCGGTGAGGTCGGGGACGATCTTGTCGCTGCGGGCGGCCAGCTGGCGCTGAGCCCGGACTTTGCCGTCGGCGGAGCGGCCATACTGGCGGGTGGCGAGGTTCGTGTGGAAGCGCCGATTGGCGGCGAACTGCGCGCGGGCGGCGGTTATGTCGTGGTGGATTCGACGGTGGGCGGCGATGCGTCGCTGGCGGGCGACCGCGTGGTGATCGGACCGAAGGCGCGCATCAATGGCGACCTGACGCATCGGGCGGCGAAGATCGAGATTGATCCGGCGGCGGTTGTCACCGGTGAAGTGCGCGTGCTGGATCCGAAGGAAGATGCGCCCCTGCGGGCGCGCGACGTCGCCGCCGGGATCTTCCTTGCTGCGATATTCGGCATGGTGGCGCTGCTGGTGTTGGCGTGGGCGGCGAGCTTCCTGTTGCCGGGCCTGATGCGCGACGCCGATTACATGATCCGGACGCATCCGTGGATGACGCTGGCGATCGGCTTCCTGATCGGACTCGCTGCGCCGGCTGTGCTGATGTTACTGGCGATCACGCTGGTCGGCATTCCCGTGGCGGTGACGATTGCGGCGCTGCTGGTGGCGGCCGTTCCACTGGCGATCGCCGGGTTCCTGAACTTCGCCGGCATGATGATCCGCCGGATCCTGAACAGGAATGCGAGCGAGAATCCCGGTTGGGGCGCGCGGGCGGGCTGGACGGCGGTCGCGGTGGTGGCGCTGCTGGTGCTTGGCGTGATCCCGTTCATCGGGCCGATTGCGTGGACGGCGGCCTATGTCACCGGTCTGGGCGCGATCGTGACCCAGGGCGCGCGGTCGCTGGCGCGGGGATTACCAGTGGAGCAGCGTGCGCCGGTTGTTCCAAGGCCGGGTCTCTAGCGCTGTTCTTCGCCGAACATGGCGGCGGTGAGGCCGTGGATCAGGGCGACGATGATCGCGAGGGCGAGGCCGGAGAAGAAGCTTTCGATGTGGAAGCCGGGCGCGATCCATGATGCGAGGCCGAGCATCAGGGCGTTGATCACGAAGGTGAACAGGCCGAGCGTCAGCACGGTGATCGGGAAGGTCAGGAAGAACAGGACCGGCCGGATGAACATGTTGACGAAGCCGAGGACCGCTGCGGCGATCAGGGCGGGGATCAGGCCGGAGAGGAAGACGCCGTCGAGCACGCGGTCGCCCGCCAGCAGCGCCAGCGAGGTGGCGATCCATGACAGCATCGGGTGGAGTTTGCGTTGGTCTTCCCACATCGGTCGGCATCCGAAATTATCGATTATCGATATATAGTTCGTTCGCCTCAGTTTGACTAGTGCTGATTGCGGCGTTTTCGATCGCAGTGACGAAGGCGCGCGTGATCGCCGGCTCGTTGGCGATGAAGTGCGAGAACTCGTCTGCGCGCGTATTGATGTTCATGGCGATCGCGAGGCGGTATTGCGGATAGCAGACCAGCCAGCTCATTGCGCCTTTCGAGACGCCGCCATGATGGTAGCGGTCGGTTACGAGGCCGTCGCCAAGTTCGTCAGATGCGGGCCGGGCGCGCCAGCCCAGAGCATATCCCTGCTCGTTGATTTCACCGGAGGCCAGCTCTTGTTGGGTCCAGAATGTCGTGCGGGTTTCCGGCGAGAGGTAGTCCGCGTCAAACCAGCCGTCGCATAGCCGGGTGAGGTCCGCCGATGTCGACAGCAGGCCGCCGCCCGCCCATCGCTGGGACAGGTCGACCTTCCGCCAGGGTTTGGCGCGGTGTTCGCGGAGCTGGTAGAATGTGGCGGTGCGGTCGGGCTGGGGGTGCAGGCCCGCGGGCGCGGTTGAGGTCATGCCGAGCGGGTCGAGCACTTCGCGTTTCAAGAGGTCCGGAAAGGGCGATCCGGCGGCGGCCTGCAGGATGGCGCTGACAAGATTGATATCGAAGGACGTGTAGAGGAAATCGGTTCCCGGTTCGTAGAGGAGTCGCGACCCGTCGAAGATTTCCAGCGAGTCGTCGACATTGGCGTAGTTCTTGTTCATCGCCAGCGTCTGGAGGAGACCGCCAAGGTCGGTGTTGCTTTCATATTCAGGCAGACCGGCCATGTGTGATTCAAGCTGGCGGATGGTCAGGGCGCGCCAGTGTTCGGGGAGATCGGATTTGTAGGCGCTGATCGGCGTATCGAGTTCGACCTTTCCGGCGTCGACCATGCGGGCGGCGAGGGTCGCCGTGATGGTCTTGGAGGTTGAACCGATGCGGAAGACCGTGTCCGGCGAGGCTTGTGTGTTCGTCACCAGGTCCGCCCAGCCGATCGCGCTGGTCCAGACGCGCTCGCCGTCGATGCTGACGGCTGCAGTCATGCCGACGGCGTCGATGCTCTTGTAGGTTTCAAGCAGGAGGTTGCTGGCCGTTTGCGCGGCCTGTTCGAATGAGGGGTTGTGGGCGGTCGAAACCTGTGGCGGCGCGCTGCGGTCGACTTCGCTCCAGCCCAGCCTGTCAGATATCAGCCATGCGGCGCCGGCGATGGCCGCAACGCCGACGATGGTCAGGGAGATTGTTTTCAGCATGTTGGTTCCTTGGGGTCGGGCGAGGTTTGTAGGGGAAGGACTGAACGCCCGGTGAATAGCGTTCCAGCGCGATGGCGGCCGGGATCATTCGGCCCGTCGATGTGCGTTCAGGGTTTGGGCGTCCTGTCGAAAATCAGGACCGGCTTGCGCGGCGGGAGCGGGGCGCCGCCGGCGAGACGTTTCGGGCGTGCGATGAGCGGGACCAGAAGCAGCATCAACGCGAAACAGACGGACATTGCGAAGAACAGGTTGGCGAAGGTCATGACGCCGGATTCCAGACGGATGCGCGCGCCGAGCTGGGCGAGGGCTTGTGCCGCGGGGTCGGGCTCGCCGAGCATGCGCAGGCGGGATTCAGCTTCGGCGAGGTAGGCCTGCACGCCGGGCTGGGCGGGGTTCATGCGCGCGGCGAGTTCCTGTGTGTGAAGGTTGTCGTAGTTGAGACGCAGCGTGTTGAGCCCGGCGAGGCCGACGGCGCCGCCGATATTGCGGCAGACGGTGATCAGGCTGGAGGCGTTGGCGAGCTGGTGTGGCGGGAGGGTGCCGAGGGCGAGGAAGTTGACCGGGACCATGCACATGATGATGCCGGCGCCGCGCAGGACCTGGGGCCAGAAGAGTTCGTTCCAGTCTGATTCCAGCGTGAGGAAGTGGTTCCAGTAAAGACCGGCGGACGTGAAGATCAGGCCGGCGACGAGAACGTAGCGCGGGTCGATCCTGCGGATGAGCACGCCGGAGAGGGGGCCGCCGAGGAACATGGCCCCGCCGCCGACGCTCATGATCCAGCCGATCTGCAGCGCGTTGAGATCGCGCAATTGTCCGAGGAAGAGCGGCATCAGGTAGACGGTGCCGTAGAGGCCGAAGCCGACGATGGTGACCATCAGCGCGTTCACCGAGAAGTTGCGGTCGGCGAAGACGCGCAGGTTGACGATCGGGTTGTCGTGGGTGAGCGAGCGCCAGAAGAAGACCAGCGCGGCGATGGCGCAGATGAAGGCCCACTGGAGGAGGTGTTCGTCTTCGAACCAGCCGGCGGCGGGACCTTCCTCGAATACCCATTCGAACGAGCCGAGGAAGACGGCCATCGAGATCAGGCCGAGAACGTCGAGGCGGCGCAGGACGTCAAGATTGGGCGCGCCGCCGGGGATGAGGCGCCAGACGGCCCAGGCGACGAACAGGCCGGGGGCGAGGTTGATCAGGAACAGCCAGTGCCAGCCGAAGCTTTCGGTGACCCAGCCGCCGAGCGTGGGACCGGTTGCGGGCGCGAGAGTGGCGACCATCGCGATCATGACCTGTTGCAGGACCGAGCGGTTGGGGCCGAAGAGCGAAAAGGCTGCGGCCATGGTTGTGGGCAGCATGGCGGCGCCCATGAAGCCCTGCATCGAGCGAAAGACGATGAGGCTGGGGAGGTCCCATGCGGTTGCGCAGAGCAGGCTGGAAAGGGTGAAGCCAAGCGCGGAGATGACGAACAGGCGGCGCATGCCGAAGGCGCGGTTCCACAGGGCCGACGCGGCGATGCCGATGACTTCGGCGATGAGGTAGCTGGTCTGGATCCACGCGACTTCGTCTGCGCTGGCGGAGACGCCGGCCTGGATTTCGGAAATGGACGAGGCGACGATCTGGATGTCGAGGATCGCCATGAACATGCCGACCACCATGGCGAGGTAGCCGAGATATATGCGCCTGTGTTCGGGTGTGCCGGGTTCTGGCGGTACGTAGTCGGGGTGTTCCGGCCCGACCGACATGTTGAAGGCGCGCGCGCTCAAGGCGCTACTCGCTGACGTCTTTAGCGATGACGGTTGCGACAACGGCGAGGCCGGAGCGCATCAGGCCGGTGTCGAGCGCTGCGTCGTCGAGCGCGATGCGGACCGGGATGCGCTGGACGATCTTGGTGAAGTTGCCGGTGGCTGTGTCCTGCGGGATCAGCGAGAAGGTGGCGCCGGTGGCGGGGGCGAGGCTTTCGACCGTGCCGGTGACCTTGAGGTGCGGGTAGGCGTCGACCTTGATGCGGACCTTCTGGCCGGGCTGCATCTTCTCGACCTGCGTCTCCTTGAAGTTTGCGATGACGTAGGCGTTGCGCTCGGGGACCACCGACATGGTGACCTGGCCGGGCGAGATGAGCTGGCCTTCGGCGATGGTGCGGTTGGTGACGACGCCGTCGAACGGAGCGGGCATCAGCGTCTGGCCGACAACGAGTTCGGCGGCGGTGACGCGGGCGCGGGCGGCTTCGATGTTGGCGGCGCTCGCGGCGGCGGCGGCGCGCGCGGCGCGGAATATAACGCAAAATTTCTCGAAGGTCAGCCGCCTGCTTATTTCGCACAAGTAACAGACATTGGGTGGGATGCGAAAGGAAAGTCAACCGATGCGTC
>JBHIWT010000178.1:0-7253 GCA_041987265.1 Hyphomonadaceae bacterium | reverse complement strand
CCCACAAGGGGAGAAGGGAGAGCGGCGCCTAGCTCTCGACTTTCAACACCTGAATAAACGCTTCCTGCGGAATCTCCACCTTGCCGAACTGGCGCATGCGCTTCTTGCCCTCTTTCTGTTTCTCGAGGAGCTTGCGCTTGCGGGTGACGTCGCCGCCGTAGCATTTGGCGGTCACGTCCTTGCGCATGGCCGAGATGGTCTCGCGGGCGATGACCTTGCCGCCGATGGCCGCCTGGATCGGGATCTTGAACATGTGGCGGGGGATCAGGTCTTTCAGCTTCTCGCACATGAGCCGGCCGCGCTTTTCCGCCGCGGTGCGGTGGACCAGCATGGAGAGCGCGTCGACCGGCTCCTCGTTGACGAGGATCGACATCTTGACGAGATCGCCCTCGCGGTAGCCCGACAGCTGGTAGTCGAAAGAGGCGTAGCCCTTGGAGATCGACTTCAGCCGGTCGTAGAAATCGAACACGACCTCGTTGAGCGGCAATTCATAGGTGACCATGGCGCGGCTGCCGACATAGGAAAGGTCGGTCTGGATGCCGCGGCGCTCCTGGCAGAGCTGCAGGATGGCGCCGAGATAGTCGTCCGGCGTCAGGATGGTCGCCTTGATCCACGGCTCCTCGATGGTCGATATGCGGACGATATCCGGCATGTCGGCCGGGTTGTGCAGCTCGGTCTGCGAGCCGTCCGTCATGGTCATGCGATAGACGACCGACGGGGCGGTGGCGATCAGGTCGAGGTCGAATTCGCGGCTGAGGCGCTCCTGGATGATCTCCAGATGCAGCAGGCCGAGGAAGCCGCAGCGGAAGCCGAAGCCGAGCGCGGCGGAAGTCTCCATTTCATAGGAGAAGGAGGCGTC
Source organism: Hyphomonadaceae bacterium (assembly GCA_041987265.1). Classification (GTDB taxonomy): domain Bacteria; phylum Pseudomonadota; class Alphaproteobacteria; order Caulobacterales; family Hyphomonadaceae; genus IH12. The sequence continues at coordinate 6,394 of JBHIWT010000178.1, read as the reverse complement.
GTTGAGGCGCAGCTTGCCGATGGCGGAGCGCAGGTCCTCGAAATCGGCGGCGTCGACAGGGAAGAGGCCGCAGAAGACGACCGGCTGGGCCGGCTTGAAGCCCGGCAGCATCTTGTCGGTCGGGCGCTTGTCCTCGGTGATGGTGTCGCCGACGCGGGTGTCGGCCACTTCCTTGATCGAGGCGGTGAGGACGCCGATCTCGCCAGGGCCGAGCTCGGGGACGACGACCAGCTTGGGCGTCAGCACGCCGACGCGGTCGACCGGGTATTTGGCGTCCGTGCCCATCATGCGGATGACCTGGCCCTTCTTGAGGACGCCGTCGATGATACGCACGAGAACGATGACGCCGAGATACGCGTCGTACCAGCTATCGACCAGCATGGCCTTGAGCGGGGCGGAACGGTCGCCCTCTTTCGGCGGCGGCAGTTTGGTGACGATCGCTTCCAGCACCGCGTCGACGCCCATGCCGGTCTTGGCGGAGATCAGCAGCGCGTCGGAGGCGTCGAGGCCGATGACCTCCTCGATCTGTTCCTTGACGCGCTCGGGCTCGGCGGCGGGCAGATCCGCCTTGTTGAGGACGGGGACGATCTCGTGGTCGGCGTCGATGGCCTGGTAGACATTGGCCAGCGTCTGCGCCTCGACGCCCTGGGAGGCGTCGACGACGAGGAGCGAGCCTTCGCACGCAGCGAGACAGCGCGAGACTTCATAGGCGAAGTCGACGTGGCCGGGCGTGTCCATCAGGTTGAGGATGTAGTGTTCGCCGTCCTTGGCCTTGTAGTCGAGGCGGACGGTCTGGGCCTTGATGGTGATGCCGCGCTCGCGCTCGATATCCATCGAGTCGAGCACCTGTTCCTTCATCTCGCGTTCGGTGAGGCCGCCCGTCATCTGGATGATGCGGTCCGCCAGCGTCGACTTGCCGTGGTCGATGTGGGCGATGATGGAAAAATTTCTGATCTTGTCTCGGGGAGTCATGTGCGGGCGTTTAGCAGAGCGGGCCGGGAGCGCCAACGGGAAAGCGCGGCGCGGGAGGAACCGGGAGGCGGTTTGCCCGTTGATGGGTGGATGAGGCCGTCCGCTCGCCGGTTGCGATGCCGGACCGGCTGCAACGCAAAGACATGGGTGATGAGATGAAGAACGAAATCATGGCGGTTCTGGTCGGGCTTGGCGCGCTGGGCGGCGCAGCCGCCTGTGACGACCCTAATGACGGGCCGCTGGAGAACGCAGCGGAAGACCTTGAAGAAGCAGTAGAAGAGCTGGAATAGCACCCCGACCTGTTCCGGGTCTTCATGCGGGGCTGGCCGTGCGGCTGGCCCCGTTTGCTTTGTGGCGTGGGCGTAGTCGCGCGTGTCCGGCTGTTAATCTTAATCAATACGGTCAAACCGCCCCAATTCCGTCACGGGCGCGTCGCCGAACCTGTCCACAAGTGATTCGAGAAACGAGGGACATGTTTCGGCAACCACAAACGCGAAGACGCGTTGTGGTCAGTGATAGAAGGACGGGTCTGATGATGACGCACTCCCAGATTGTCTCGAGAAACCTCGTGGCGGCGCGCCGGTTCTATGGCGCTGCGGCCCGCTCGCTCGGGCTTTCGGTGCAGGACAGCGCCGAGGGTTTCGTGATTGGCGATGCACGCGGCGGCGCGGTGCTGTCAGTTGTGGCGCGCGATCCGGCGGCGATCGACGAGCAGCCGGAAACCCGCCCGACAATGGTGGCGTTCGAGGCGCCAAACGGGTCGATGGTGCGGTCGTTCTTCCGTGAAGCCCTGCGGGCTGGCGGTCAGGATGTTCGCTATCCGGCGCCGTCTCACGCGTTCGGCACGCGCGCGCCGTATTCAGCACAGGTGTCTGATCCGGACGGCAATTGCATCGAGTGCACGTCGCGTCACTAGCCTCGCCGCCTGCATCCGCGGAGGTGATCGGAACGGCGCGAGCGTGTGCTGAACGACGGGTTAACCACGTTGCTGATATCCATGCTTGAGCGGCGCGCTGCTTTCTGGCGGTAGTGTTGCATGCAGCGCCTGAGTGATGGCGCGATGGATGTGGATGTGACGTTGAGCCTGCGGAAACTGACAGTGGCGCTCGCCGGGCTTGTGCTGTTGAACGCGCAGGCTAGCGGACAGGAGAGCGCGGAGGTTTTCCCGGAGCCGCCGCTTGATGCGAGTCCTGCGCCGGAGTTTCGTCCCTCGACGCGCGCGCGGCTGGGCGATGTGTTGCTGACCGCAACGAACGCGCCGGTGTGGGACGGCCAGATCGGGCCTGCCGCGTTCACCGATACGTTTGCCGGAGAGACGCTGGATCCGCGCTGGCATCGTCATGACCGTGAGCCGAATGCGAGCTGGGCGGAGAATGACTGGCGGGCGGAAAACGTGGTGATGGGATCGCCCGGCCTGTCGCTGGTGATGACGAAGTCGGATGACGGCGAGACGCCGGTGAGTTCCGGCGAGATCCATCGCGTGGCCGAATTCCGCTACGGTTATTTCGAAGGGCGGTTCAAGGTTCCGCGCGGCGACGGCGTGATCACCGCGTTCTTCACTTATGTGCGCGAGGACGGCACACGGCGCACGTGGAACGAGATCGATGTCGAGATCCTGGGGCGGGACACGCGCACGGCGGAGTTCACGATCCATGTCGACGGAAAGTCAGTGAACCGGAAAATCGATCTGGGATTCGACGCCGCCGACGGGTTTCATACCTATGCGTTCGAATGGCGGCCGGATGCGGTGCTCTGGTATGTCGACAACAAGCTGGTGCACTCGGTAACCGGGCATCTGGTGAACAAGCTGCGGCGGCCGCAGGCGTTTCACGTCGACGTTTGGGGGACGGACGAGTTGCGCGGATGGGCGGGGCGGCTGGATCCCGACGCAGGGCCGTGGGAGCTGGAAGTGAGCTGCATGGCCTACCGGCCTTCCTATGACGGGAAGACGATGTGCGGCGAGTGAAGCTGTGCGGTCAGGGCGCGAAGCTTGAACGGCCGGTGATCGCCCAGCGATCGTTCTTGAACTCCACGATGTAGAGCGAGTCGAAGCGCGACAGCTCCGACCCGTCGGCGCGGTAGCGCGCAAAGACGGTTGCAAGGTGCGCCTTTTCCGGACCGCACTGGACGATCTTGCGCGAGATCCATTCTGAATGGTCCCAGCCGGTGGCTGCGAGACGGTCGAACGTGTCGGTGCGTGTGCCAGCGGATGGGAGAATGCTGACCTCGCCCGAGGCGACGCGGACATGGGGGAAGTGATAGGTGTCTTCCCAGGCGGCCATGTCCCGGGCGTTGAAGGTTTCCATGAAGCGGTCGGTGACTTCGTAGGCGGGCGCGTACGCAGGGCAGGCGGCGAAGTCGCTGTCGCTGGTTGTAGGCGCGGTGGCGCAGGCCGCGAGGCACAGCGCCGGGGCGGCAAGGCGAAGCACAAGGTTCATGGCGGGCCTCTGGCTCTGGGTTCTCAATTAGTCACTGATAGGTGATTGGCGGCGCTCAGGGAAACCACTGATTCGCGACGTGACGCGCTGGCGCCTCAGGATTGATCGCGTCGGCGCCTCGCGGCTCCGGTTGGCGGAAATGGGGTTCCCTTCCGAAGGGTGGGATGCAATATGTCTGTATTGTCCGGTTTTTCTTCCAGGGGGCGGTTTCCCATGAAATTACGTTCGGGTCTGATTGCATTTGCTACTGCGACGATCGCTGCGTGTCAGAGCGCGCCGGCGGGCGATAGTGAAGCGCTGCAGGCTGTAGCCAGCGGTCCTTCGGAAGGTCCGGAACTTATCTGCCGGATGGAGCCGGTCGCGGGTTCGCGGGTGCGCAAGCAGGAAGTCTGCAGCCCGGCGAAGTTCAACAGCGGAGCTGGCGACACGATGCGGCGGCATCTGAATGATTCTCTGGGCCACGCCCAGCCATCGGATGCAGGCGGCGGCTGAGCCGGATCCGGCTGTTAGTCCAGGTCGCTATTGGTCTAGGCCAGCGGCGCGCAGGCGGTTTCAAGCCAGGACAGATCGTCCTTGGGCAGGAGAGGGCCAACCTCCTGCAACACGCGTGCGTGGTAGCGATCGATCCAGAGCCATTCCTGCTCGGTGAGCATGCCGGGTTCGATGAGGCGACGATCGATCGGCGCGAGGGTTAGCGTTTCGAAGCCCATCATCAGACGGTCGCCGCCGGGAATGGCGCGGGGTTCGGTGACGACCTGCAGGTTCTCGATGCGGATGCCGTACTCGCCGGGCTTGTAATAGCCGGGCTCGTTCGAGACGATCATGCCGGGTTCCAGCGGCACGTTGTTCGGCGCCTTGGCGATGCGTTGCGGCCCTTCGTGAACGCCGAGGAAGGAGCCGACGCCGTGGCCGGTGCCGTGGTCGTAGTCGAGGCCGGCCTCCCATAGCGACATGCGTGCAAGGGCGTCGAGCGCCGAACCGGTTGTGCCTTTGGGGAATCTGATCCGAGAAAGCGCGATGTGGCCTTTCAGGACGCGGGTGAAACGATCGATCATTTCCGGCGTCGGGTCGCCGATCGCGATCGTGCGGGTGACGTCGGTCGTGCCGTCGAGATACTGGCCGCCGGAATCGATCAGGTAGAGCGTACCCTTTTCCAGCGTGCGGTTGGTGTCGACGTTTGGACGGTAATGAATGACCGCGCCGTTGGGGCCGGCGCCGGAGATCGATTCAAACGAGATGTCGCGCAGTTCGCTGGTTTCCTCGCGGAGGGATTCCAGCCGCATGGCCGCGTCGACTTCGGTGATGTTGCCGGTCGGACCTTCGACATCGATCCAGTGAAGGAAGCGGGACAGGGCGCCGCCGTCGCGAATGTGGGCGTTGCGCGCGCCCTGGACTTCGACCGGGTTCTTGCGCGCGCGCGGCAGGGCGCACGGGTCGGGGATGCGTTTGGGTTCGGCGCCGACTTTCTCCATCGTCGCGAAGAACCAGGCGGACGCCTGCGCCGGGTCGAGGCCGACTGTCTTGCCGTTGAGCTTGGCGAGGCGGCGGTCGAGTTCGGTTTCCGGGCGGAGGGCGACTTCGTTGCCGAGATGGCCGGACAATTTGTCAGTGACCTTCTGGCGGTTGACGAAGAGTTCGGCGGTGCCGTCGGCAAACAGGATGGCGCGGCCGAGCGGAAGCGGCGAACAGGCGACGTCGCCGCCGCGAATGTTGAACAGCCAGGCGAGGGAGGCCGGCGAGGTGACGATCACGGCGTCGACGCCTTGTTCGGCGATCGCCTTGCCGATGGCTTCGCGCTTGTCAAAACTGGACTGGCCGGCCCAAGCGAGGTCGTGCGGGACGATGGGGGCCATGGGCGGTTCGGGGCGATCGGTCCAGGCGGCGTCGAGCGGGCTGGTGTTTGAGGTGATGATTTCGGCGCCGGCGCGCGCGGCCGCGGCTCTCAGGCGCTCGAGCGTATCGGGCGCGATCACCTGCGGGTCGTATCCGATGCGCAGGCCTGATACGCGCTTGGTCTGCAGCCAGTTGAACGGGCCGGGGTCGATCAGGTCGGCGACTTCGAACAGCTCGTTGTCGACCTGCATGGCGGCCTGCAGTGTGTAGCGTCCGTCAACGAAGAGGCAGGCGAAGTTCTGGAAGACCAAAGCGGCGCCGGCGGAGCCTGTAAAGCCGGTCGCCCATGCCAGACGTTCGTTGCAGGCCGGAAGATACTCGTTCTGGAATTCGTCGTCGTGCGGGATGTAGAAGCCGTCCATGCCAAGGAGGCGCATTTCGGCTCTTAGTCGGGGAAGGTTGGCGCGACCAATCTTGGCGCCGCCGATCACATCAAATGTCTGTCGCATCCGGATCCCTTACCAGCCCCCGCGACGCAAACAAGCATTGTGGGAGATCAAGCTCAAGCGGAATCCCAGTGTGTTCCGGTCAAGCTTTCTGCTTCTTCACCCTGGCAGGAGAAATTTTCGCTTTCTGGCGGCGGGAGCGTTCGAAAACCAGCGTTGACCAGCCGTTCAGGCGGCGCCGGTCGACGAGTTTGAGGCCGCGATTCTGGTAGGCGGCGCGGACCTGCGGCTCCTGAAAATTCAGCAGGCCGGAGAGGACGATCCGGCCGCCGGGGGCGATCAGTTCGGCGATGTCGGCGGAGAGCCCGACGAGCGGCCGCGCGAGGATATTGGCCATGATCAGATCGTATGGCGCGCGCACGCGGATTTCGGGATGGTTGGCGCCGTTGGCGACGAGCAGTTTGAGCGCGCGGCCGATGCGGTTGTTGATGCGGTTCTCGTTTGCGACGCGGATGGATTCCGCATCGATGTCGGTTCCCAGGACGCGTTCGGCGCCGCCCTTGATCGCGGCGATGGCGAGCACGGCCGAGCCGGTGCCGATGTCGAGCACGTTCTGCGGTTTGCGCCGGTGAAGTTCTTTCGCGAGCGCTTCAAGGCAGCCCTTGGTGGTGCCGTGATGTCCCGTGCCGAACGCAGGGCCGGCCT
>JBHIWT010000177.1:0-7275 GCA_041987265.1 Hyphomonadaceae bacterium | reverse complement strand
ACCGGCCGCACACCTTGGTGTCTAGCTTGATGCGGTTAATTTCAGCCTTGCCCGATGGATCAAATTTCACCGTTTCGCGGTAAATCGCGCACCCGTTCCGTCAGGAAGTGACGCCCCTTGCGATCTTCCACCTCGATCACCCAAAGATCGCGGTCAAACTCGCGCCGCCTGGCGATCAGCGCGTCGACCTCCGTCTCCTCCGGATCGCTCACGCCTTCCGGCAGCCGTTCGAACTCCCGCGGCCCCTCCGGATTGAACGCCGGCCCGTAAAGCTGCGCCTTGCCGCGCTCATGCGTCACCTTCACCAGCACATCGCCGCGCTCCTCGTCGCCACGGTGCACGATGGTCGCGAACGCTCCCGCCAGCTGCGCCCGGCGCACAAGCGCGGAAACCCACAGATGTACTGGTAAATCACGCATCATCGCCACGCATCACAACCATCCGCGTTTACCATGAATCTTTCCGCTGGCGCCCGCATTGCAGCTTCCCGAACGTGTTCGCGTTAACAACTGGAACCGCAATGCCCAGCTCCGCTTTCATGGCGCTACTCTCCGGCGAGGTCACGCCCGAAACCGAACGTCTCGGCGTCTACGCGCTGGCCGCGCTTACCGGTCTGGTCGTTTCCGGCCTGATCACGATAGCCAAGGACGTGCGCGCGCAGACGATCCACGCGCGGCGACAAAAAGCCCTCGCCCGGCTTCACTCGTTGATGTGAATGATCGCCGTGCCGGCCGGTCCGGTCATCTCGAAGGAATCTCCAGGCCCCTTCCCGAACGGATATTCCGCACAGGTTTCCTCCGGTTCGACCTCCGCCTGCGTACACAGAACGCCGCCATCCTCGATGCGCCACACGCCCGAAATGCTGTCGCCGAACACATCCGCCACATAGGTGCCGTCAACATTGTAGGTCACCGGGATTTCGATCCCGCCTTCGATCTCCAGAACGATCCCCTTGGCGATCACATGGTCCAGCGTTTCCCCGACAGCCGGCGCGGCGACAAGGCCGGCGACGCCAAGGCAAATCAGTGCGCTTCGCATTTCCCTGCTCCTCAATTGGGTGTCCGTCCTCAGCCTACACCGATCTGAATTTATCGCAAATCGATAAAGCTCCGGACAGCTTTCAAGCCGGCCCCCGCAACGCCACCATAAGGTTTTCATAGCTGTCCAGAACTTCCGGGTCTTCCCGCACGATCTCGATCAGTTGCCCAGGTATCAGCTTCAGGTGATCGCGCATCGCAACAGGATCGGCTCCCATCTCCACCGCAAAATCGCCAGCGACCTGCATGAACGCCGCTTCCAGCGCGACTTCATCGACATTGTCCACACCATTCGCAAACGCGGCCACCGCCACGCCGTAGAACGCGTAATTGTATGGATTGCTGAACCACTGCGAACTGCCGCCCTGCAGATCGACCGTCACTGCGCCGTCCTCGACCGCATGCCCATCGCCATGCGGATGAAGCCTCGCGCCGTCACACCCTGCAACCAACATCGCCAGTCCAAACGCAAATCCTGCACTCGCCAGTTTCAGCATTTTCGCCTCTCCACCATCCCAGATCCGGTTTCAGCCGCACCTTCCCTGACCTCGGTCGCGCAGCCGCTGCGACCTGCGACCGGATCAGACATTCAGCATGAAAGGCGCAGCTGACATCGTGTAAAAAATATTATACATAGAGTCAAACATATTGTTCATCTAATGCGGGCTACACCCGCCCCAGCTCCGGAGACCATGCCGATGTCATTTCGCGAGAAATCCGCCTGGATCACCTTCCTCACGGTCCTGATCGTGTTCGGGGCCTATTATTTGTCGATCCACATGGGTCTGATCCCTTCGCGCGGTTGGGAGCATTTCCGCGTCCTCGTCGGGTGCATCGGACTGGTCATCGTCCTCCAGATCGCCCTCCACATCGTCGCCGCCGTGCTCAATCCGCAAGACGCCCGCTCGCCCAAAGACGAGCGCGAACGCGCCATCCAGCACCACGCCCACACTTATGGGTACTATGTCCTCACGCTCGGCGTTTTCGGCCTGTTTCCGATCGGTCACATGCACGCCGGCGCGCCATATCTACTCCATTGGGCCTTCTTCTCCGTGATCGCCGCGACCCTCGCCACGGCTCTCACCCAGATCATTCTTTACCGCCGGAACTCCTGACCCGATGGCCCGACGACCGCCAATCTCGAACAACATCCGCCGCCTCCGCTTCGAGGCGAACGAGATGACCCAGGCCGAACTGGCGCGCCGCATCGGCATGACGCGCCAGACCATCGCCGCGATCGAGCAGAACAAATACTCCCCCTCGCTCGAAGCCGCCTTCCGCATCGCAAACGTCTTCGGCGTTGGAATCGATGCAGTTTTCCAGTGGACCGGTTCCCCGGACCAGAGCCCGTAAACGCATCTTAAACCGGCCGTTTCTAGACTCCTGCGATGGCCAACCTGCCGACCATCCTGCATCGTCTGGCGCTGGCGCCGCTCGCCTCCCTGATGACCGAGGCGGCGATCGCACAGGCCGCGCCGCCTGAACCGGCCACCATCACGGGCGTCGCCGCCATCGAGCGCACCTATCTCGAACGCGCCGCCATCTCGACCGCCGATCAGAAGTGCAATCTCTTCACGGAAGGCGAACGCCTCGCGCTCAAGTCCGGCCTCTACCAGGCCCGCAACGAATTGCTGCGCAACGATTATGCACTCTACGAAATCAAGTCGCTGACCACCGAAGTCACATCACACGCCCGCACGCTCGGCTGCGATCACCCGTCGATCCAGAACGTCGCCGCCACCATCCGCGACAGCTATCGCCAGTTCGTCAAAACCAACTTCATCGAATTCCCCGGCGAAACCGCCTACTGGCAGGCCTCGCGTTCGGAACACGACGCATGGGCGACGCGCCAGGTCAACGAAGCAACCGGCGCGGTCCTCGGCCTGCGCCGCGCCCAACCCGCCAGCCGCCGTCCCGTCATAGGTCAGCCCGACACCTCCATGACGCTCCAGCTCGCCGTCTCCATCCCCGCCACCGGACGCGCGCCTTCCAGCGCCCAATTGCTCGTCCGCGATCCGCTGAAGTTGTCCGAGCCGTGGATCGGCGGCCTCACCGGGTCCGGCGGCGCACTCACGCCGCCGCCGCGCTCCGTCTCTACGCCGGTCTGGGCGGGTCGGCAGGCGAACGAGTGGGATGTGGTGAAAGACCCGATCTACGTCTTCTACTTCTCGGACTCAGCCATCGCCCGCCTCGAGGCGCTCGATCCGCGTGAAGCCGTCGTCCTTCAGATCACCCCGTCACCGCGCGCCGCAGACCAGACGCCGACCCGCATCACGTTTGAAGCCGGCGACTTCGCAGCCGCCCGCCACTTCGCAGAGATCCCGAAAATGGCCGCGCCTGCGCAGCCTGAAGCGGCGCCCGCAGCTGCGCACTAACACGCGATCAAGAGATCGAACCCCAGCCTCAGTTCTCGACGGAAGCTTCCGTGGCCGGCTCGCCCACGCCCGCCTCGGCGGCGGCGGCCGCAACGATCGCATTGATGTCCGGCCCCGTCCGCGGCCGCATCGGCTCTACCAGGTCGCCATTCTCCCAGCGTCCAGCCATCATGACATCGCCGTCGGCCGTCCAGAACACGCCATACCCGTGCCGGTTGCCGTTCAGCATCTCGCCTTCATAGCGTTGACCGTTAGCGAACGACATCACGCCGCGTTCCTGCTCGCCGTTGTCCTGACCTTCGAACCGGTTGCCGTTCCGCCACTGCGTCACGCCATAACCGCGCGCCACATCGCCGGCATGCTCACCTTCATAACGCAGCGCCTGCGCCGCCCGGTTGTTCGGGTTGTCGCCATACTCATAGACGCCCAGCCCCTGACCAAGCCCTTCGCGCAACTCGCCGCGATACCGGTCGCCGCTCGACTGCGCATCGCCAGCCGTCCGCACGCCCAGTCCGTTCGGCTGGTTGTTGGCGACCTGCGTTTCATAGATGTCGCCATCCGGCGCAATCACCGTCCGCGCATCGGCCAGCCCTGACCGCGCAGACGCTGCAACCTCATCAGCAGCAGACGCACGCGCCCGCGCGCTTGCTGCACGCGCATTCGCGGTTTCTTTCGCCGCGCGGGCCTGCTCAACCGCCGTACGCGTGCCGGCGTTCAGCCAGTCCAGCCCATACGCCGCCGGCCGCGACAATTGCTCGATCGCCGCGCGCGCCGCCACCGTGTTGGGGCTTGCCGGATAGGTGGCGATAAAGGTGGCGTACGCATCAACCGTTCCGGCCTGCGACGCCTGTTCCCAGGCGGCCAGTTGCAGCGCCTCGCTCGCCAGGCTCTCAGCGTCCGCTTCTTCGATCACTTCCTCAGCTTCAGCCGGCTCGGTCACCGAAGGCGTTGGCCGCGTGACCGTCGCTGCGGGTTCCGGCTCAGGCGCAGGTTCCGGCTCAGGCTCGGCGACCGCCGTCACCGCAAGCGCTGCAACCTGCGTCGGTTGCGTGTTGCGCACCGCGCCCGTCTGCACGGCGTCCAGCACCGCATCGCCAAACCGGCGCAGATCGCGCGGCGCAGCTTCCGCCAGCACCGGCGCCGCCATTCCCGCCTGCGCCGCGAACGCCGCCGCAGCCTCCTGCGACAGCCGGTCAGCCCGGCCAGTGGTCGGCCCGTTGTAGAAATCAAGTTCGCGAAGCTGGATCTGGATCGTGGTGATCGCCTGCGTGCGCTCCTCGCCAAGCGACGCCAGCCGGTTCCCGGCCGCGCCCGCCATCTCGCCATTCGGCGCCGGGAAGCTGGCGAGGTAGGCTTCGTACCCGCCTTCGACATCAGCCGTCACCGCGTCGGCCCACGCCTGCGCGTCCAGCACTTTCAGCAGCGCGCGCGCCGTCTCCGCGCTCGTCGAATTGGCGTAAGCAAAAATGAACGACCGCAGCGCTTCAGGATCATTGCGATCCACGCCATCCCAGAACTCGCGCGCCGTCGGGTCGTCGACCGGGGCACCCTCAGGCGCCGGCAACAACGGACCGCCCACGACAACTGCCTCGCCCGCGGGGCTTGCCGCGAATGCAGATTTTTCGCCGCCTTCACGCCAACCCATCGGATCGACAAACCAGACCGCGCCGCCTAGCACGGCGAACGCGCCGACAATCGCGACCGGCGCCACGCCGTTAGAACGCCGCTTCTCTACCCGACGAATACGCCCGTCCCGATCGCTCGAACGCACCAGCACGTCATCATCGGCGGATACTCGGCGGCTGCTGGACAACCAGTCATCGTCGCCAGCTGTCGCAGGCGCGGGATCCGGCTCGCGCACGCTCGACAGGCGGATCGGCTCCCGAGAGACCGGCTCAGGCGTCTCGATCTCGGGTTCCGGTTCGACAGGCTGGTCAATCGTCGGCGCGGGCGAACGCGCAGCGCCGGAAATCTTGCGCTCCATCTCGCTCACAGCGGCGCGGATCGGCGACTCGGAACTGGCCAGTTCAACCGTCGCACTCGCCTTTTCAGGCTCCGCCATGCCCAGCACCTGATCGGCGCGCGCAGCGGACTTGTCCTCAACCACATCGTCAATCGGCGCATCGAACACCGGCTTTGCCGCCATCGGCGGCGGAGCGGCTTTCTCCGGCTCGCGACGCACAGGCTCCACGCTCTCCTGCGCGCCCGGCATGCGCCGCTTCGGACGACTGGCCGCTTGCGATGCGAAACCAGCGGCGCTGTTGCGCACAACCTGCGGACGGTCCGCGCCAGGCACGCCGGCAAACAGACGAATGCATCCCAGGATACGTTGCCAGGTCGGATCGCTGGTCGAACCATCCCAGCCGCCAAGATGCAGCGCTTCAAGCTGATCAAACGGACGCGGCGGCATTTCCGCTTCCATCGTGATCTGGATCAGTTTGTTGCGGTAAAGCCCTGTCGCCGCTTCGGTTCTGACGAATTCTGAATCCCGCGAATGCGCTGACCACAACACCACGACCGCGCCAGCCGCGCCCAGTTCCGCATCAATCGCATGCTCGCGCCTCGCCGGCGTCGCCTCCGGTTCGAACCAGATGCTCCACCCCTCAGACCTCAATGCGTCTACGACCGGAGCCATCCGCTCCGCGTCTGCGCGCGCGCAGGATATGTAAACGTCTGTCATAAATGCCCCTCTGGATGGGCCAGATCCAGCAGGATAGCTAACACCCACGATCGCCGTTGTGGAGAGTGCACAACAGCCTTTCTCGCCCCACAGGTAGCTCGTTGCCTGAATGTCACGCAGGCCGCAATCAGATCGCGCAATCAGTGGCGCGAATCACCTGTAGCGCGAGTTTACTCGCACGGAATTCCCTTCACGCCTGAGGAAAATAGACCGCCACGGTGGTCCCGCCGCCCTCTGCGCTCTCGAATTCCAGTCTTCCGCCATGCAATTCAACGAACGCGCGGACGACCGAAAGGCCCAGTCCGGTCCCCTTCTGCTGCTTTCCGGCCGCGCCCTGGCGAAACGCCTCGGAAAGCGTCGCCAGCTCCTCGGCGCTGATCCCGCTGCCGGTATCGGCAACCGCCAGCACCGCGCCCTTGTCCGTTTCCACCGCCGAAACCTTCACGCTCCCGCCCTCCGGCGTGAACTTCAACGCGTTGGAAACGAGGTTCAGCGCGATCTGCCGCGTGGCTCTTGCGTCAGCGTAAGCCTCGACATCCTCGTCGGTCGCCATCTCCAGCGTCACGTTGCGTCGCGCAGCCACATCTCCCATGAACCGCACAACGTCTTCGGCAATGTCCGTCAGGCTGAGCACATCCGGCGCGATCTCGTAGCGCCCCGCCTCGATCTTCGACAGGTCGAGCACATCATCGACAACGAGTTCGAGATTGCGGCCGCCCTCGCGGATCAGCTCCGCGTACTCCTGGTACTTGTCGGGCAACGGACCGAACACAGCGCTGCGCATCATGTCGGCAAACCCGATGATCGCATTCAGCGGCGTTCGCAGCTCATGACTGGTCTGCGCGAAGAACCGGGTCCGTGAATCCAGCGCGCGTTCGGCCTCCGCCACCGCGCTCTCGGATTCACGCAGCCGCCGCTCAAGTTGATGCACTCGCTCATCTTGTTTCGGCGCCTCGGGAGCTCCGGCCGCCGTGACCAGCCCGGTGCGCGTGTCCTGCATCCGCCGCTCGATCGCGATCGCGCCCAGCACAGCCATCATCGCCACGCCTGCCGCGCCATAGGCCCCGCCAATCGCAAGCTGCAATCCGACATTCAGCCAGCCGCCCAGGCTATCGGCGACCAGCGCCGCCAGATAACCGCCGATCGAAAAGACCGCGGTCTCCATCATCAGCCTGCGCCGGTT
>JBHIWT010000176.1:0-7305 GCA_041987265.1 Hyphomonadaceae bacterium | reverse complement strand
CAAGCGCTTCTTGTGTCAGCATCCGGTGACGCGCCCGGGTGATCACCGGCGCTTCTTTCCCAGCCAGCCGCTCGCTGACGATCGCCGAGATCGCCGAGATCAGGGCTGAGACGCCTTCGCCCGTCTCGGCGCTGATGACATGCGCGCCGCTTGAAGCATCCCCTTGCGGAGTGTCGATCAGGTCCGACTTGTTCCAGACGATGAGGTCGTCTGCTGCGAAGGATGTTTCACGTGAAACGCTGGCAACGCCGGAATCGGGGTCCGTAGAGTCAAGCAGCCAGATCCTGAGATCAGCCTCCTGGGCGCGTTCCAGCGCCCTGCGCACACCCTCGATTTCAATCTCGTCGGCAGCCTCGCGCAGCCCCGCCGTGTCCGCGACCCAGACGGGATAGCCAGCTAGAGTCAAACGCACCTCCACCACATCGCGGGTCGTTCCGGCGATCGGCGAGACGATCGCAGCTTGGCGCCCGGCAAGCTGGTTGAGCAGACTGGACTTGCCGGCATTGGGCCTGCCGAGAATGGCGATCCGAAATCCCTCGCGGATAGATCGGCCGCGCATCCAATCCTCGAGCGCGGCCTCGAGTTCGGTGGCGAGAATGTTGAGCGGCGCCAGGGAGCGGGTTGCGATGGCTTCCGGGATGTCAGCCTCATCCGGAAAATCGATCGCCGCTTCCAGCGCCGCCATCGCCTCGATCAAACGATCGCGCCATTGCTCGAACCGCTGCCCGGTGACCCCGCCAAACAGACGCTGTGCCTGTCTGAGCTGGCCTTCGGTTTCGGCGTCGATAAGGTCAGCCAGACCCTCAGCCTGGGTGAGGTCCAAACGGCCAGCCTCGAAGGCGCGGCGCGTAAACTCTCCAGGTTCAGCCAGACGACAAAGGCCGCTGTCGGTCGCAGCCGTCAGAACCTCGTCGATGATCACGGGGCCACCATGCACGTGAAGCTCGGCCACGTCCTCACCCGTGAAGCTGTCAGGGCCCGGCATCCAGAGGACCAGCGCTTCGTCGATCAGGGCGCCGTCGAGGGGGCGTTGAAGGGTACGCAAGCTTGCGCGGCGGGGCGGGGGCAATCCGGAGCGATCGAGAGTCTCGGGCGCAGACTGTTTCACGTGAAACAATCGACGAAGCAGATCTGCAGACCCCGGTCCGGAGATCCGGATCACCGCCACGCCGGCGCGACCGGCACCGCTGGCCAACGCGATGATCGTGTCATTCGGGGAGGTGTCGTTCTGCTTCGCCATAAGGGTCGTTGGTCCGGTCGCCTTGCGGCAGGCGATGTGAGGACTACAACCAGGAACCAGAACAATCCAGCCGCAGCGGAAAGACGGAGGAAAAGGCGATGGGCGAGCGCACCACGATCAAGGGACCTGACGGCGAGTTCGGCGCCTATGTCGCGTCGGCCGGCAAGAGCGCCCCGGCAGTCGTCGTCATCCAGGAGATATTCGGCGTCAACGAGGTGATGCGGAATACATGCGACTGGCTGGCCGGCGAAGGTTATCACGCCATTTGTCCGGACCTGTTCTGGCGCATCGAGCCAGGCATCGACATCACCGACAAGTCCCAGGCGGAATGGGATCGCGCCTTTGAGCTGTTCAAGGCCTTCAACGTCGATAGCGGCATCACCGACATCAAGGCGACGATCGCACACGTGCGCGGCGAGGGTCATAAAAAGGTGGGCGCGGTGGGTTACTGCCTCGGCGGGCTGATGGCCTATCTGACTGCGACCCGAACCGACGTAGATGCATCGGTCGGCTATTATGGCGTCGGGATCGATAACTATCTGGCCGAGGCTCCGAACGTCTCCAAACCGCTCTTCCTTCACATAGCGGAAGAGGACGGCTTCGTGTCAAAGGACAGTCAGAAGAAGATGGCCGACGGTCTGACCGGATCGAACTTCACCTTGCGGTCATACCCAGGCCGGGATCACGCCTTCGCCCGGGAGGGCGGCGAGCACTACCACGCCGAAGACGCCGAACTGGCCAACACGCGGACGCTCGATTTCTTCGCGACCTACTTGAAGTAGGGCCGGTATATCCTGCGGGTAGCGCTGCCCGCACCGATGACGGTGTTAAGCTTACGATAACCATCAACCTGCGGCCCCTTCAGCCCGACCGGCCCACCATCGCGGCGCGGTCGGCAGGGGAGGGGAGAGGCCCACGCGGATCTGGCCGGATCAATCCAGCCGGAAATTGAAACTGACGCTGACCCGCACATCATCGCTCCGGTTGACCGGCACCTCATGCCGGAGCCAGCTTTCCCAAATCAGGAAGTCGCCCGCCTTTGGCTGAACAGAGATGAAGCGCTTCCGGGTCGTGTCGCAGTCGCTGCGCAACTCGGGCGCCGACATCATCATGGCTAGCCTTGGGTCCTCGAACTTGATCGCCGACGCGCCGCCCGGCACGGCCACATAATATGTCCCCGACAAGACGCAGTGCGGATGGATGTGACCGGTGTGGGATCCGCCCGGCTCAAGAACGTTCACCCACATATTGTCCAGAACGATCTTGGAGGAACGCAGCTCCCATTGGTGATGGAGCGCAATCCGGACGATGTGCGGGTGGAGCAATTCGTGCAGCGCCTCGAAACAGGATGCACGGCGCGTCAGATCATCCAGCGACGCATAAGACGTGTAGCCGTCATATCCATTTTCATTGCACCAGCGGATTCCAGCTTGATCTTCTTCAGCCAGATTGAGCGCGACCGACTCCAGGTCGTCATTGAGTTCGAGCCAGCCATGCGTGGTCGCAAGACTCTCATGGTGGATCTCGGTTGCGAAGACCTGTTGGACGCCCATGATCTACTGATTAGCGGAAAGCCTGCCGGATTGTCATCTGCCGACCCGGCGTGATGATGCGCGGATGACCAAACCATTCCGTTGGACCATCTCCCGCCGCGAGCAGCTCGGAAGCCTGCCGGACATCCCGGAGCGAAAGCAGCGTCCCGACACGGAATTCCTGTCCGATCTGCGCAACGCATCCGCGCGCATCCTTGCAATGGCTGACGGCGCCAATCTCGGTTTCGTGGGCCGCTCGCCAGAGAATTTCTTCGACTATCTTTCCGGCGTGTTCACTGGCGTCAACGATCCGCCCGCGCTGCACCTGATTCAATTCTCGATGCGCTGGCCGGGAGAAGGCGGCGTCAACGCGTTGCCGCCAAATCAGGTGGCCGGCCTCTTCGACTACTTTCTAAAGGAGGGTATCGACGCGCAGTCGATTTCGAAAATGAATAGGCCGCTGGCGCTGACCGACTTCGTCGCCTACGGCGGAACGTTCAAGGCGCTGGTTTCGCTGTTGCGCTTGCAGGCGGAGCGGCAAGGCGTCGATTGGAACGCAGTCCGTCGGCGCCTGAGACTGATCGGGCTGCGCACACGGACCAAGAACTCGCCCAACACCTGGCGATGGCAACAACACCAGGACTGGCTCGACTGGCTGGAGACGGGCGCAGTCAAGAACGTCTCGGCGCCAGGACGTTTCTTGTACTATGTCGCAAACATGCAGCCCAAGGTGACGCGACCGCACCACGCCGGTCGCTGGGATCTGCAGCCTGCCGGCGCGCAACGACCCGACAGCGATCAGGCGGATGCAATCGCCTTCGCTCTGGAGCTCTTCAAGACGGGGAACACCAAGCGCGAACGACGCGCGCTTGCATCAGCAATTGCCCGGCTGCCGCAGATGAAACAGCGCTCAATCCGGTCGCTGGTGACAACTCTTAAACGAAGTGGAAACGGCTAGCTTTTCGCCGCCCGCAGAAATCTTTTTCGAGAAAACTTCGTCCGTTTGCATTCGGGCAAGACTCGCCGGGCATCATGCTTTTCATGGTCAGGGAGGCGGCGAGACAACCTGACCCGGCGAGCGAAAAACTGAAAACCTGGCGATAAGGAGCGGCGAATGTCGATTGCGGACTTGCGAGCAAAATTGGGGTACGCCGAAGGCGAAACGGTCATCCAGCGCGAACCTGAAAAGCCGGCCGTCGAGCGTCCTCGCATCATCTGGCGCGAGCGCAGACTGTGTGAAGTGACAGCACGCGGCCAGGCGGCGACCAGCTAGCATGACCTGAGACCGGATCGGGCGGCGCATGGGAGCGCCGCCTGATCGACAGTCAAGCCATCAGTTATTCATGGACTGGAAGAATTCCGCGTTGTTCTTCGTCTGCTTCAGTTTGTCGAGCAGGAACTCGATTGCATCCTGGGCGCCCATCGGGTTGAGGATGCGGCGAAGCACATAGACCTTCTGCAGGTCTTTCGGATCGGACAACAATTCTTCTTTCCGCGTGCCCGACTTGAGAATGTCGATCGCAGGGAAGACGCGCTTGTCGGCGACCTTACGGTCGAGCACGATTTCCGAGTTACCCGTTCCCTTGAATTCCTCGAAGATGACTTCGTCCATCCGTGAACCGGTGTCGATCAGCGCGGTCGCGATGATGGTCAGCGATCCGCCTTCTTCAAGATTGCGCGCCGCACCAAAAAAGCGTTTCGGGCGCTGCAGTGCGTTGGCGTCGACGCCACCCGTCAACACCTTGCCGGAGGAGGGGACGACGGTGTTGTAGGCGCGGCCAAGCCGGGTGATCGAATCGAGCAGGATCACAACATCGCGACCGTGTTCAGCCAGACGCTTGGCCTTGTCGATCACCATTTCGGCGACCTGCACGTGACGCGTCGCGGGTTCATCGAACGTGGAGGAGACAACTTCGCCATTCACCGTGCGCTGCATGTCGGTGACTTCTTCCGGCCGCTCATCGATCAGAAGAACAAGCAAATAACATTCAGGATGGTTCTCGGCGATCGACTTCGCGATGTTCTGGAGGAGAACCGTCTTACCGGTTCGCGGCGGCGCCACGATCAGGGCGCGCTGACCCTTGCCGATCGGCGACACGATATCGATCACGCGTCCTGAACGATCCTTAAGAGTCGGATCGCCCATTTCCATGCGCAGTCGTTCGTCAGGGTAGAGCGGGGTGAGGTTGTCGAACGGCACCTTGTGGCGCGCACGCTCAGGCTCCTCGAAGTTGACCTGTGTAACTTTGACAAGCGCGAAGTAGCGTTCACCGTCACGCGGACCGCGGATCAGGCCCTCGACCGTATCACCGGTGCGCAGCCCGAGTTTCCGCAGCATCTGCGGTGCAACATAGATGTCGTCGGGGCCAGGCAGATAGTTTGACTGAGGTGAACGCAGAAATGCGAAGCCGTCTGGCAGAACCTCGACAACACCCTGACCAATGATCTCCCAATCGCGTTCAGCCAGCTCCTTGAGGATGGCGAACAGCAATTCCTGTTTGGAGAGCAGGGAAGCGCCTTCAACCTCAAGCTCTTCGGCCTGGGCCAGCAGGTCGGCCGGCGCTTTCTTCTTGAGGTCGTTTAGGAGAACGCGCTCGCGCGCTTCAATCACGTCTTCGGACATGGGGACTCGAGAGGTCTGGATGGTTGAATCGGATCAGCTTGATGATCTGTTGGCAGGGTTTTTTGGGAAGCCGGTCAATCGCCGGGCCGAACCACTGGAAAAACGACGGTCAGAACAACCGACGCGGTTCCAACACCACAAAATGCCTTTAACGTCAAGCAGTTTGGCGTGTCAGCCAGACGGGTTCGGTGGATAGCAGCTTCAACCAGAGAACGGCTGCACGACCACCATGATCACCGCCACGATTGCGATGACCATCGGTAATTCGTTGAACATACGCAGCTTTTTCGGCTCCATCGGTCGCTGTCCGGCAGCGACCTTGGCGCCCATCGCAATCAGGTAGCCAGTTATTCCGGACTGGATGACGATCATCGCGATCTTCGCCCAGAACCACGGCTGTCCCTGAAAATAGCCCCAGTTGTGGCCAATGAGCCCCAGGCCGAACAACCAGGTCAGCGCCATCGCGGGATTGAGTATGATGTTGGCCAGCCGCTTCGCGGCAAGATCCATCGCCTTCTCAAGATCCGCATTTCCGGCGCCTTCCAGCCGGTAGATCAGCAATCTCGGATACATCAACAGACCAGCCATCCACGCGATCATCGCGATGATGTGGAGCGCGCGCAGCCATTCAAACACGATGTTTCCTCACGGATGTTCTTCAGCCGACGATAGCGCGCCGGTTCGGGCAGGCGGTCCACTTTGCCGGGCAGATGCGTCCGCCGCAATGGGAGCGCGGTCCGTCGCCAACGTCCGCCAGAGCATCTTCAACAAGGCCGGCAAGCGCAGCAATGAAACCTTCGGCCACACCCAGCGCCGGCGCACGAAGATAAACCTTCGCACCTTCCTCGTCGGCGATCAGTTTGTACTCGTAGTCGAGTTCGACCAAAGTCTCGATGTGCTCGGAAACAAAGGCTATTGGCGAGAGAATGATGGATTTTCCGGCGCGCGCCGCATCTCGAATAGCCTCCTCCGTCGGCGGGCCTATCCATTTCAGGGGTCCGACGCGCGATTGGTAGCAGATTTCGATTTCCCAGTTTTCGGGCAACGAACTACGGACAGCGTCGACCGTCTTCTCCACCTGCCACTGGTAGGGGTCACCCCCAGCCACGACGCGCTCCGGAAGCCCATGCGCTGACAGGAGCAGCCGGACATTTTCAGGCTTTCCTGCAGCCTCCCAGCAATTGAGAATCCGCTCGGCATGCGCGCCAAGAAAGGACGGTTCGGCCGGATAGCAACAAACGGCAGCGGTTTCCTGTCCGCCTGCATCGCGCCAGGACTTGAAGGACGAGGCCGTCGTAGTCGTCGAAAACTGCGGATAGAGCGGCAGCAGTATCGTTTCATCCGCCCCCCATTCCTTTACGGCCTGAACGGTGTCGGAGGCATAGGGCTTCCAATAACGCATTGCGATAAACGACTTCGCGTTGATCCCGCGCCTCTCCATCTCGGCGTCCAGCGCTTCAGCCTGTCTGCGCGTCTCCGGGAGGAGGGGGGACCCGCCGCCCATGCGAGCATAGTTCTCTTTCGCCATCGGCGCGCGCGATCGGGAGATCAGCCGAGACAGGAACCACCTGACCGGTGCAGGCGACTGGATGATAGCCGGATCTGAAAACAGGTTCTGCAGGAAGGGCTGCACATCGTCGGGCCCATCTGGTCCGCCCAGGTTGAATAGAACGATGGCGACCTTCTTCCCGTTCATGTTTGCGACTCACGCAGAACGGAAAGCACACGCTCGACATTTTCGATTGGTGTCTCTGGCAGGACACCGTGACCAAGATTGAAAATATGGGGCCGACCCTTGAGCGCGCCGACGATCTCGCGCACCCGTCGATCCATTTCGGGCCCACCTGCAAGCAGTCTCAGGGGATCGAGATTTCCCTGTACTGGCATCGATTTCGGCAGCGCCGCATCAA
>JBHIWT010000175.1:0-7349 GCA_041987265.1 Hyphomonadaceae bacterium | reverse complement strand
ACAAAGGCGAGACCGGACGCGATGGCGATGACAGGCCAAGAATAATAGAACGACCAGGCGATCGCGGCGGCCATGAGGATGAGCACCTTGTGCCCCATTTCGCGCTGGACGAAGTCGCGCAGGACAAAGACCAGACCCGTCACCATGGTCAGCGGATTGAGCAGCACCCCGTGGACAAACGTGTCGTTGGGGGCGATCAGCTCGAAACTGTGTACGCGGGCGAAGGAGAAGTTCAGGATCGGGATGATGGCGACATAGACAAACGCCCATGACCGCCCGCCGAGCTTCCAGATCAGGCCGCCGGTCAGCGCATAGCCGATGAGAACCAGCCAGATCTGACTGGTGTCCCGGTAGGCGATGGCGCCGATCAGTTCCGACCAGAGATCGGCGAGAATGCTCATCGTGAAAGTCGCTCCCGGATTCCAAGTGCGCACTTGAACCGCCGCCCAAAGGCTGGTTCGGTGGCGCTGCTGTTGAGCCCTTAGCCCAAACCGAGCCGCGAGCGGAGTCCTGAGTGTCGTATGACGACGATCCTGTAGGATTGACCATTGTTGCGGCGATGGGGCGACGGCGAGAGATCGGCAGGGACGGGGAGCTGTTGTTCCGGCTCAAGGCCGACATGATGCATTTTCGCGATGTGACAGGCGGCAAGCCGGTGCTGATGGGGCGCAAGACCTGGGACAGCCTGCCGAGGAAACCCCTGCCCGGGCGTCCCAATGTCGTGGTGTCGCGCAACCCGGATTTTGATGCCCAGGGCGCCTGTGTGTTTTCCAGTGTCGGCCTGGCGGCGGCGGCGGCGCGCGCGCTGGCGGACAATGCAAGGCGCGAGGAGGTCTGCGTGATTGGCGGCGGCCAGATCTACGCCGCTGCGCTGCCGATGGTGAAGCGGATGTGGCTGACGGAAGTCGATGCGGAAACTGACGCCGACGTTTTCTTCCCCGTATTCGACGAAAGCGAATGGCGCGAGGTTTCCGCGGTGCGCCACGAAGCCGATGCGGACAATGAAGCCGCGTTCGTGATCCGCGAGCTGGTGAGGAAGGGTTAGCGCGTGCAGTTCGAAACCGTTGTTGAGGGCCTCCGCTTCCCGGAGGGGCCGGTCGCGATGGAGGATGGTTCGGTCATCCTGGTCGAGATTGCGCGGGGGACGCTGACGCGCTGCTGGAACGGCAAGAGTGAAGTGATCGCCGAGATCGGCGGCGGGCCGAACGGCGCGGCGATCGGGCCGGACGGCGCAATGTGGATCTGCAACAATGGCGGGTTCCGGTATCTTGAGCGCGACGGCCTGCTGATCCCGCACGGGACGCCTGACGATTATTCCGGCGGGCGGATCGAGCGGGTTGATCTCGCTACCGGCAAGGTCGAGCGGGTCTACGATGCGTGCGGCGATTATGGCCTGCGCGGCCCGAACGACATCGTCTTCGACAAGGCTGGCGGCATGTGGTTCACCGACTACGGCAAGGACCACGGCCGCACGCGCGACAAGGGCGCGATCTATTATGCGCTGCCCGATGGTTCGAAGATCGTCGAGGCCGAGTTCGGATCGTCGGGATATAACGGCATCGGGCTGTCGCCGGATGAGAGCGTGGTCTATGCCGCAGAGACCAGCGCCGGGCGATTGTGGGCGTTCGACATCGTCGAACCCGGCAAGTTCAAGCGCGGCAAGGGACGGCTTGCGGGGCGCAACGTGGCCGCTGTGTCCGAGGGCCCGGAGCCGCAATTCTTTGACAGCCTGGCGGTGACCGCGTCTGGCAAGGTGTGCGTGGCGACGCTGTTGGATCCGTGCATCTCGATGATCGCGCCGGACGGGACGGTCGAGCAGTTTTCGACGCCGGATATCTACACGACCAATATCTGCTTTGGCGGCGCAGACATGATGGACGCCTGGATCACGCTGTCCGGCGGCGGCTCGCTGGTGAAGACAAGGTGGCCGGAGCCGGGGCTGCGGCTGAACTTCAACGCCTGACGCGCGCGCCAGCGCCTGCGTCTCCGCGAGCGGCAGCTGGCGGAGCGATTATCCTGTCGTCAACCCGGGGCGCGAAGCGAACCCGGGATCCGGGCGCCGGCGGAGTGTGGGCGGTGGCGCACGTCGCCGGGGCCCGGATCGGCGCGGCTCTGCCGCTTGTCCGGGATGACGGCGGTAGGGGTGGCTAGGGCGGCGCGTTGATGCGTACCGGGGTGTGTGATGGGGGAGCGCAGCAGGTTGAGCGTTGCGCGGCGATCGCCCGTTGGCGCCGGCGCTGGTTGTTGAAACGCAGACGGCTGCGTTTGGGCGAGCAGCGGAAGCGGCAACCGAGGGCGGTGCGATAGCGCTGCATGGCGGCCTCGCGCCAGCGGTTGAGCATGATGCAGTAATGAGGATGCATCGCGCCGGGATTTTCGCGGATCCCGAAGGCGAATGAACCGCCGCGCAGGCGCAGGACCGGTTCGTGGGTGGCGCGCAGATCGTCGCGGCCCGAGAGCTGGATGACGGCGTCGAACAAGAGCCGGGCGAGCAGTCGTTCGGCCTCATCGCACATGCGGGCGATGTCATCGGCGCGGGACGGATTGCAGATCAGTTGCAGCATCAATGCGACCAGCGCCCGCACGCGTTGAAGCGCCGGGGCGTTGGGGTCGATGAAAGTCTCTGCGGCGTTGGCCATGTGGGGAGGATAGGCGCGGGCGTGGGGGTGTTGGACAGCTTTCCCGCTCATTCCCGGGAAAGCGGGCGATCAGAACCTGTTGGTGTTGGACAATGGACGGGCTGCGCCCGGCTTGTCTGTCGTGCTGGACCCCAGCCTGCGCTGGGGACGCGTGACTGGCGTCACGCTTCCAGAGACAAAGCGTTTCGAAGAGACGCGTCCCCAGCGCAGGCTGGAGTCCAGTGGCGGGCGCGCGGGATTTCCTTCCGGGGATTCCCGCGACTGATGGGTTACGCCCTCCCGGGTGGGAGGGCGCTGGAGGGGGCGTGGAAGGTGTAGCTGGCTACGAGCGCCACTTCTCGAGTTGCTTCGCCGCCCATTCGCGGCCGCCAAGGCCGAAGGCGAGGGCGAGGCCGACTGCGCCGCCGATCAGGAGGATGCGCGCCGCGTCGAGCACGAAGGCGCCGTTCTGCGGATCAAGGCCCATGCGCGAGACGCCGAGGATCACTGCGAGGATGATGATGATCCATTTGACCACATTGGCGGTGACGTCGGTCGAGCCGGCGCCGGCCGAGCCCATTGCGCTGGTGACGAGGTTGGCGATGAAGACGCCGGCGAAGATGATCACCGCGCCGAAGACGATGCTCGCGCCCATGTCGAGCACGACATACATCGCCTCGGTGACGGCTTCCATGTTGAGCGCGCGCAGGGCGGCGATCAGGCCGAGCAGGATGATGAAGAACAGCGCCAGGTTGCCGACCATCTTCGAGGCCGTGAGGCCCTTGTCGGCGCCCTTCAGGAGCCCGAGGCTGGCGATCGCGCTGTCGAGGCCGGTGGACGGCAGGGTGCGCGCTATCAGCCCGGCGGAAAAGCGCGCGATCACCACGAAGATGGTGAGGATCAGAAGCGCTGCGATGATGTTCGGTATGAAGGTGAGAATCTCCTGCAGCATGTCGACCGCGGGCTCGGAGATCGCGGTGATCTGCAGCGCCTCAAGCGCGGCGATGCCGCCGAAGATGAGCACGATGGACGACAGGATGACCGCAGAGATCCCTGAAATGTCGATGTCGGTATCCGACAGGCCGAACTTCTTTGGCAGCGGATCGGCGAAGACGAGGACGGCGCCGACCGCCTTGTGCACGACGCCGGCGACGATGGCGAAGACCGAGAAGATCAGGATCGCCCCGACAATGCGCGGCAGGTAATCGAAGATCTCCTGCAACATGCCGTTGAGCGGATCGGTGACCTGGTTGAGGTCAAGCCGGGTGAGGGCCTGGACGATGCCGACGAGAAGGATGACCCAGAAGGCTGCGGAGGCGAGCGAGGCGCCGAGCGATTTGACGCCCTCCTTGGCCTCGGCGTTGGACTTCTTGGCGAAGTTGGTGGCGTCGATCGCCTTGGTGATGATCCATCGCACGAGATAGGCGGCGACGATGAAGCCGACGAGTATCAGGATTGCGGCGAACACCTTTGGTCCGTACCGCTCGAATTGCGCGACGATGTCGTTCCAGATCGCTTCCATTAACCCAGCCTCCTGTGCCGGAGCGTGCATCGCCGCTCCGGAGAGTTCATCCCGCCCGAGGCGTCAGTGTGACCCAGGATTAACCATAAGTCAGGGGCTGAACCGGAAAAAACCGTTGAAAATTCGCCTGTTGCGTGAGGGACGCGGGCATGGCGCAGGCGGTCGGGGGTGGAGCGAACAGGGTTCCTCCCCCGAGCGGGGGAGGACAGGAGGGGGACCTACCTCAAACAACGAGCGGTATTCGACGGCGGTCCCCCCTCTTGATCTCCCCCCGTTCGGGGGGAGAGACGAGCGCCCCAGGAAGACAATCGTGGCGCTGGCTAGTCCCGTGCGGGCAGGATGCCGGCTTCATTGCCGGGCGCGCCGGGGGGGACGACATCGAAGAAGCCTTCGAACTCGATGCGGATGGCGACCGGGTCGGGCGAGTGGTTCTTGTAATACCAGCCGTGGATGCCTTCGAACGGCGCGGTGAAGCCGCCAGTGTCGCGATAGGCCGTGTCCTTGATGTACTCGCCGACGACCATGTTCTCGTCCTCGACGACGGTGTGACCGTGGAAGTCGAACTCGACCGGATCGGAGACGGGACCGCCAGCCGCGTTGGACGCCTGCCAAGTGTACAGGAAGCGCTGGCCGGGCGTCATGAACACCTTGTATTCGATGGCCTCGCGATCGGACCCGGCCGGGCCGAGTTCGAACTCGACGGCGTGGGTTTTCATCGGGCGCGGGGATGAATAGGCGGCGGGCCCGCCTTCGCCTTCGAAGGTTTCTTCATCCGGCGCATAGAGGTCCGAGACGCCGGTGAGCTTGCCGATCCCGATCGGGTCGGAATTGTATTCAGCCGGGATGATGAAGCCGAGCACGATGATCGCGCCCGCCAGAATGCCGCCGCCGACGATCATCGCCAGCGTCTTTGGCGCGACGTTGAGCGGCGAGGGCGCGATGTGAGCGTTGGGCTGCCGTGCGTCTTCAGACATCATGCATCTCCTGCGAGAAAGTAGCCGCCGAGCTGCTGTCCGGTGAGGATCACACCGAAGAAGAACAACAGGGCGTTGGCGGTGACGGCGAGGCGGCCGAAACTGGCCGTGGTGCGCCATGCCGAAATGGCGAGGACGATCAGCGACAGGGCGATGAGCTGTCCGATCTCCACGCCGATATTGAATGAGATCAAGTTGGCGATCAGGCCGTCTTCATTCAAGCCGAGTTCCTGCAGTTTGGTCGCAAGACCAAAGCCGTGAAACAGGCCGAACCCGGCGACCGCGACGCGGTTGTCCGGCTGGTAGCCGAGGCGCCTGAAGCCGCCGAGATTGTCGAACGCCTTGTAGCAGACCGACAGGCCGATGACGGCGTCGACGAGGTAGGCTGAGACATTGAGATCGGCGATGACGCCAAGCAGCAGCGTGGTTGAGTGGCCGAGAGAGAACAGCGTCACATAGATGAGGACGTCGCGCAGCCGGTAGAGGAAGAAGATCACGCCAATCAGGAAGGCGAGGTGATCATACCCGGTCACCATGTGCTTGGCGCCGAGATAGATGAAGGGGAATGGATCGGCGCCGATTGTGTTGCGCACGAATTCCGCATCGGCGCCGCCAATCGCGTGCGCGAAGGCCGCTGGCGCAATGAGGCACATGGCGGTCAGGGCCGCGAGGGCGAGACGGGTTGGGGACATGCGGGCCGGGCGTTTCTTCTTTTCTGTTCCCGCTAGCATGCCCCGGCGACAGCGGGCAATCAAATGCATGTGGGCCGCAGCGATGACCGCGCCACGTGAAGGGTTACGCGCGCGTGATCGACGGTGTTAGACTGACGCGTTCAGGGAGACGGCGATGATCAGACACTTGCTCGGCGGTTCGGTTCTGGCGCTGGCGGCGTGCGCGACGACATCGACGGTGCAGCCGGTCAGGCCCCTGGCCGCCGCCCCGGAAATCACGCTGGAAACGCTGATGGCGATGAACGCCATGTGCGGCGCCGAGGCGCGGTTCAGCGACGATCTTGGGGCCGACATCAAGCTGGTCGAGGGCATGGGCTCGGGCGGCTTTCCGGTCGACAGCGACAATGCGGATGCGCAGGCCTGGTTCGATTATTCCTTCGCGCTGCACCATGCCTATTACCATCGCGACTCGGTAGCGGCGATGCGCAAGGCGGTCGAGGCCGATCCCGATTGCGCGCGGTGCGCCTGGGGGCTGGCGTGGATGCTGGGGCCGACGCTGAACACGCGGCCCGATGATGAGGAGAAGGCCGAGGCGCTCGCCGAGGCGGAGCGGGCGAAGACGCTGGTCGATGCGGACGATGCAAAGGCGGTCGAGCTGATCGATGCGATGATCGCGCGCTACCAGCCGTCTGAAGAGAGCACCGAGCCTGCGTTCGGAAACGCCATGTTGGAGATCGCGCAGCGCTATCCGCAAGAGCCGGAACTTGCGGTGCTGGCGGCGCATTCGCTGATGATCCCGGTGCGGTGGGAAGACGAAAGCGGACTGGATACAGCGCTTGAAACGCTGGAGCAGGTGTTGACCAAGCGTCCGAACGACACCGGCGCGATCCACTATTACATTCACGGCACCGAGTTCGCGAAACGGCCGGGCGATGCGCTGGGCTATGCGCGGCGGCTGGGCGACCTGGCGCCGGCGGCGAGCCATCTGGTGCACATGCCGGCGCATACCTATTTCCGCGTCGGCGCCTATCACGATGCGGGCGAGGCCAACGCATCGGCGATCGACGCCGACATGAAATGGGTGACCGGCGGAGGCGACAGCACCCAGTCCTGGCCGCTCTATTATGCGCACAATCTCGCCTTCGGGCTCGCCGGGGCGCTGATGTCCGGCGATGCGCAACTGGCGCTGAAATACGCCGACCACGCCACGCTGAAATGGCCCGAAGGCGCGCCGATGGACCAGCGCAGCTATCCCGTCGCGCGCACCTATGTGGCGCTGGGCCGCCATGCGCCGCAGCGCGCGCTGGCGATCCCGGAAAGCGCGGAATACGACGAGCGCCTGACCGCCTATCGCCACTATGCGCGCGGCGAGGCGCTGATCACGCTGGGCGATCTGCGCGGCGCGGCGGCCGAGGCGCGGGCGATCGGCAGGGTCGACATGGAGCGCGGCGTCGAGCGCGATCTGGCGAAGGCAGTTCTTCAAGGGCGCATCGCGATGGCGAAGGGACGCTGGTCCCGCGCGGCGAAAATCTTCGAGAAGGCGGCGGCCCAGCAGGACGCCGAC
>JBHIWT010000174.1:0-7350 GCA_041987265.1 Hyphomonadaceae bacterium | reverse complement strand
GATGCGGTTAGCAAGGCGTAAATTCCCCAGCGCCATCAAGCCTTCCGTAAGCCAATTGTTATAGACTTCACCAACCTGCCGCCCTGACCAGACCAGCACCGAAAGCCCATCCGTGAACCCGGACCAGACCAAGCTCTTCAAACCGACCGAAAAGCTCGTCTCCTGGGGCCGGGTCGTCCGCGCGCCACACCGCATCGCCAAACCCGCCTATCCGGACGAACTCACCCCGCTGATCGGCGCCTTGTCCGCAGACGAACCCGGTCTGGCCATCGGTCTGCGCCGCTCCTACGGCGACAGCAATCTCAACCCTGGCGGCGCCGTCATCGACATGACCGGCCTCGACGCCATGATCGCCTTCGACCGCGACACCGGGGTCTTCCGCGCAGAAGCCGGCGTCAGCCTGTCCCAGTGCCTGCAGGTCCTCGTACCCGCCGGCTATTTCCTGCCAACCACGCCCGGCACCCGCTTCGTCACCCTCGGCGGCGCCGTCGCCAACGACGTCCACGGCAAGAACCATCACACCGCCGGAACCTTCGGCGCCTCCGTCACACGCCTTTGCCTGCGCCGCTCCGACGCCGAACCGCAAATACTCGAACCCGGCGACGAACGCTTCCACGCCACGATCGGCGGCATGGGTCTGACCGGCGTCATCGAATGGGTCGAGTTCCAGGCCACCCGTATCCCGTCCGCCTATCTCGACGCCGAGGACATCTCCTTCGCCAACGTCAACGACTATTTCGACCTGATGAAGGATCGCGCCACCTCGTTCGAACACACGATGGCGTGGATCGACTGCCTCGCCGGCGGCGAAAACCTTGGCCGCGGCGTCCTCTCCTGCGCCAACTGGTCAGAGAAGGGCAAACTCAAACCCCATCGCGAAAATCCGCGCCTCGCCATGCCGCTGGACGCCCCCGGCTTTGCGCTCAACACCGTCTCGATCAAGGCTTTCAACGCCGCATTCAACACCCTGAAAAAGACCCGTGAAGGCGCCTACCATCCGCACTACGAACCCTTCCTCTACCCACTCGATTCCATCGCCGACTGGAACCGCATGTACGGCTCGAAGGGCTTCTACCAATACCAGTGCGTTATCCCGCCGGACGCCGCGCGCGATGGAACTGTCGATATCCTCCAGGCCATCGCCGCCTCCGGTCAGGGCTCGTTCCTCGCCGTACTCAAGGACTTCGGATCCGCTGAACCTGTCGGCCTCCTCTCCTTCCCGATGGAAGGCACGACCCTCGCGCTCGACTTCCCCAACAAGGGCGAGACCACGCTTCGCCTGATGTCGCGCCTCGATGACATCGTCAAACAGACCGGCGGACGCCTCTACCCTGCCAAGGACGGGCGAATCTCCGCCGACATGTTCCAGTCCGGCTACCCGCAATGGGAAGGCTTCAAACAGTTCATCGATCCCGTTCTGTCCTCGGGATTCTGGAAACGGGTATCACAATGAACACCACAACCGCCTCCGCCCCGGCGACGGAAAAGCCGGCTCCCGGCGCCGGTCGCCGCGTCCTCATTCTCGGCGCACTGTCCGCCATCGCCATCGCCACCGCCCGGCTCTATGCCGCCGAAGGCGCCCGGCTCACGCTTGTCGCCCGCAACAAGGAACGCCTCGATCGCATCGCCGATGATCTGCGCGCCCGCGGCGCCGTTGAAGTCGACGCCATAGCCCTCGATCTCGTGAGCGAAGCCGGTTCCGCCCGCAAACATCTGGCAGACTGGATCAAGTCGATGGGCGGTCTCGACCACGCGCTCATCTTCTACGGCTATCTCGGTGACCAGGAGAAAGCGCAGACCGATCCCGAAGAACTTGACCGCATCCTTGCAGTCAACTTCACCAGCGCCGCGCAATGGTCCGAAGCCGTCGCCGCCCACTATCGCAAGCAGAACCACGGCTCGCTTGTCGTCATCTCCTCGGTCGCCGGCGATCGCGGCCGCCAGTCGAACTACGCCTACGGCGCAGCCAAGGGCGCGATCACGCTGTACGTGCAGGGCCTTGCCCACTCGCTCGCATCCACCGGCGCCCACGCCACCGCCGTCAAGCTCGGTTTCGTCGATACGCCGATGACCGACGGTATGGACAAGTCCGGCGCGCTGTGGGCCAGCCCGGCGCAGGTCGCCACCACGATCCGCAAATCAGCAGACACCAAGGGTCCGATCCATTACGGCCCGTGGTTCTGGCGGCCGATCATGCTGATCATCCGCGCGGTGCCGTCCTTCATCTTCCACCGCACCAAGCTCTAGGCTTCAGGAAAATCTATCAGGGGCCGACCTTGACTAGTCCGGCCCTGTTTCCGCTAAAGACGGGCGAGCCCGTACGCGGGGCCGTCTTCTGAAGGGTAACCATCATGCAGGTAACGATGATAGGCGCTGGCTATGTTGGCCTGGTGTCGGGGGCCTGCTTTGCCGATTTTGGTCATGTGGTGACCTGCGTCGACAAGGACCCGAAGAAGATCGACATGCTCGAGATGGGTGAGATCCCGATCTTCGAGCCGGGTCTCGACAAGCTGGTCGCCACCAACGTCGCCGAGGGCCGTCTGAAGTTCTCGCTCGACGCCAAGGCCGCCATCGGCGAGGCCGACGCCGTCTTCATCGCGGTGGGCACGCCCTCGCGCCGCGGCGACGGCCATGCCGACCTCACCTATGTCTACGAGGCGGCAAAAGAGATCGCCGAACACATGTCCGGCTTCACCGTCGTCGTCACCAAGTCGACCGTGCCGGTCGGCACCGGCGATGAGGTCGAGGCGATCATCTCCAAAACCAATCCCGATGCGGATTTCGCAGTCGTCTCCAACCCGGAATTCCTGCGCGAGGGCGCGGCCATCTCCGACTTCAAGCGGCCCGACCGCGTCGTCGTCGGCACGCCCGACGGCGAACAGGGGATGCGCGCCCAGGAAGTGATGAAGGAGCTCTACCGCCCGCTCTTCCTCAACGAGACGCCGATCATGTTCACCGGCCGGCGGACGTCAGAGCTGATCAAGTACGCGGCCAACGCCTTCCTTGCGGTCAAGATCACCTTCATCAACGAGATGGCGGACCTCTGCGAGAAGGTCGGCGCCAATGTCCAGGAAGTCTCCAAGGGGATTGGTCTCGACAACCGCATCGGCCGCAAATTCCTCCACGCCGGCCCCGGCTATGGCGGTTCGTGCTTTCCCAAGGACACGCTGGCGCTGACCAAGACCGCCAACGACTATGACAGCCCGGTGCGCATCGTCGACACCGTGGTCGCCGTCAACGCCGACCGCAAGAAGGCGATGGCGCAGCGGGTGATCGATGCGGTGGGCGGGGATGCATCGAACAAGACGATCGGCGTCCTCGGCCTCGCCTTCAAGCCCAACACCGACGACATGCGCGACGCCCCCTCGCTCGACATCATCCCGGCGCTCCAGGCCGCCGGCGCGAAGATCAAGGCGTTCGATCCTGAAAGCATGGAAGAGGCCGAGAAACACTTCACCGATGTCACCTTCTGCGACGGCCCCTACCACGCCATCGAGGGCGCCGACGCCATGGTCATCATCACCGAGTGGGACCAGTTCCGCGCGCTCGACCTTGGCCGCGTCAAGGAGACGCTCAAAGCCCCGGTCGTCGTCGACCTCCGCAACATCTACCGCCCCGAAGACATGGCCAGACACGGCTTCGAATACACAAGCATCGGCCGGCCGGTTTAGAAGACGCTTCGCTCCCGCAGGTTCAAAGAGGATACCTCCATGGCACAAGCCAGTTCCCTGCTGACAAATCGCGCGCTCGTTACCGGCGGCAGCGGCTTTGTCGGCTCGCATCTTTGCGACAGGCTGATCGCCATGGGCCATGAAGTCCTTTGCGTCGACAACCTCTTCACCGGCCAGAAGCGCAACATCGCACAGCTCCACAATAACCCGGCGTTCGAGTTCATGCGCCACGACATCACCTTCCCGCTGTTTGTCGAGGTCGACCAGATCTTCAACATGGCCTGTCCGGCCAGCCCGATCCATTACCAGCACGACCCGGTGCAAACGACGAAGACATCGGTGCATGGCGCCATCAACATGCTCGGTCTCGCCAAGCGCCTGGGCGCGAAGATCCTTCAGGCCTCGACCTCGGAAGTCTACGGCGATCCGTCCGTTCACCCACAACCGGAAGACTACTGGGGTCACGTCAATCCGGTCGGCCCGCGCTCCTGCTATGACGAGGGCAAGCGCTGCGCCGAGACGCTGTTCTTCGACTATCACCGCCAGCACAACCTGCGCATCAAGGTCGTGCGGATCTTCAACACCTACGGCCCGCGCATGCACCCTGACGACGGCCGCGTTGTCTCCAACTTCATCATGCAGGCGCTGCGCGGCGACGACATCACCATCTACGGCGACGGCTCCCAGACGCGCTCCTTCTGCTACGTCGACGATCTCGTCGAGGCGATCCTGCGCATGATGGCCACCGGCGATGAAATCACCGGGCCGATCAACACCGGCAATCCCGGCGAGTTCTCGATGCTCGAACTTGCCGAAATGGTCATCCGCCTGACCGGCTCGAAATCGAAGATCACGCACATGCCGCTGCCCCAGGACGATCCCAAGCAACGCCAGCCAGACATCACGCTGGCGAAGAAGCACCTCGACTGGGAGCCAAAGGTTGCGCTTGAGGATGGTTTGAAGGAAACCATCAGCTACTTCCGCCAGCTTGCAAACGGGTAGGGTTTCCTCGTGAAAACCATTCTGGTTACCGGCGGCGCCGGTTATGTCGGCAGCCATTGCTGCAAGGCCTTCGCCGAGGCCGGATGGAAGGTCGTCGTCTTCGACAACCTGAGCCGCGGCTGGCGCAACCTCGTCCGCTATGGCGATCTGATCGAAGGCGATATTCTTGATCGCGCCGCGCTGGATGACGCAATCGCCAGGGTGAAGCCAGACGCCGTCGCGCATTTCGCCGCCTTCGCCTATGTCGGCGAATCCGTCTCCGACCCCGGCCTTTACTATCGCAACAACACGCTGGGCACGCTCAACCTGATCGAAGCGATGCGCGACGCTGGCGTCGACAAGCTGCTCTTCTCCAGCACCTGCGCCACTTATGGCGTGCCGACGAAAACGCCGATCGACGAAACCCACCCGCAATCGCCGATCAATCCCTATGGCTGGTCGAAGCTCTTCGTCGAACAGATCCTGTCCGACTTCTCGACAGCCCACGATCTTCGCTATGTCGCGCTGCGCTACTTCAACGCCGCCGGGGCCGATGCAGATGGCGAGGTCGGCGAGCGCCATGAACCGGAAACCCACGCCATTCCACTGATCATCGAAGGCGCGCTCAAGCCTGACTATGTGTTCACGATTTTCGGCGACGATTTCGACACCCGCGACGGCACCGGCCTGCGCGACTATATCCACGTCACCGATCTTGCGGACGCGCACCGGCGCGCGGTCGACTACCTCCTCGACGGCGGCGCAAGCAATATCTTCAATCTCGGCACAGGCGTCGGCACCACGGTCGCGGAGATCGCCGAGGCGGTCGAACGCATTGGCGGCAAGCCGGTCGCCCGCAAGGTCGGCCCACGTCGCGAAGGCGACCCGCCGGCGCTGGTCGCCGCTGCCGACAAGGCCCGCACCATCCTTGGCTGGGAGCCGCAGCATTCTTCAATCGACAACATCATCGCCACCGCCTGGCGCTGGCACACCAAGGACTAGCGCGTCGATGACCGACGCCGTGCCGGCGCGATGAGTCTGCCCGCCCGAGCAGCGCCGATCATCGGGCGCGCCATCTCCGAAACCCAGTTGGCCGCGCTGGGAACACTCGAAAAGCTGGCCCGCAGCGAACCCGGACCGGGCGCGCTCACCGTCTCCGGCTTCCTCAACGAGACGCTCGGCATCGGCCGCGGCGCCCAGCTCTCGTTTCAGGAACTTGCACATCAGGGCCTCAATCCCACAGCCCACGAGCTACGCGACCTCTGGCCTCACCGGTCGTTCTCAGGCGCGCCGGCGCCATGCGGCGATGGCGGCGTCTGGCTGCTTCAGTGCAACCCCTTTGAAGCGGTCATGGCTCTCTCAAAGGCGTCCCGCGCCCAATGGCGCAACGTCTATCGCATCGGTTACTGGGCATGGGAGTTGCCAAAGGCGCCAAGCTTCTGGCTGCGCGCCGCCAGCCTCTTCCACGAGATCTGGGCGCCGAGCCAGTTCGTCGCCGACGCGCTGGCAAAAGCCCCCACAACCATCCGGGTCATGCCGCCCCCGGTGCGACTGGATACGTCTCCAATGCCCCGGTCGCCCGAACTGGCTGATGGCGTTCGCTACGTTCTCGCCGCCGGTGACCTTCGCTCCAGCCTCACCCGCAAGAACCTCGAAGGCGCAATCGACATCTATCTGACGGCCTATCCCGAACCACAATCCGGACAACGCATGCTGATCAAGCTCGTCGCCCCGGATGAGACAGCCCCGGCCTTCACCCGCCTTCGCGATCGCATCGCCGCACGACCTGACCTCGAGCTGACCACACGCGATATGCCGATCCGCGAAGTCCACGCCCTCATCGCCCATGCAGACGTATTGCTCCATCCGCACCGTTCCGAAGGCTACGGCATGATGATCGCGGAAGCCGCCATGTTCGGCACGCCGCCGCTGGCGACGGGCTGGTCGGGCAACATGGAATTCATGAAGGACGCCATAAACCTGCACATCCCCGCCGCGCTGGTCCCCGCGCACGACCCGGACGGCGTCTACGCAGGCGGCCTCGGCCAGTGGGCGGACCCTGACATCCGCATTGCCGCCGAAAAACTGAGGGCGATCCTCGCCGACCCGTCCTCCGTCGCCGCCGACGTCGCCGCGATCCGCGCCACGATCGAACGCCTGCGCGACCGCTGGTCAGCCGAGGCCTTGGCGAAGCTCCCGCTGGCCAACTACTTGACCGCGCCAGGCGCCGAAATCAGCCCCAGCCGCGAAACCCCGTGACCCTCGCCGCGCAGCGGCCGGACGAGGTCGCTAAGCCGGGGCGTCAGTCAGGTCGCATGCACATCGAGCCAACCGAGCGCTAGGTCAGGCTGGAAAGCTCTGAGCTCGCTCCACTGCTCGAAAGCGGACCACACCTCCTGAAACGAATGCCAGCGGGATTCATCCAACTCCATACCAAACAGGCCGCTTGTCTCAGCCGTAAACGTTGACGGCGCATATTCGCCTTCACGCGCCGGTTCGGGGGCCGACACAAGGTAGTTCTGAGACTGGTTCACGATCTGGAACTTCGTGTAACCTGCCACGCGCAGGTTGATCAGGTCTTCGAAGTTCGTGAATTCGATTGATACAAATTTCGGCTTCTCCTGCAGCCCCACCAACTGCGCCGCAAAGATGGAATCGCCGCCTTCAATATCGCATTTGACATAATACGGCACACCAA
>JBHIWT010000173.1:0-7443 GCA_041987265.1 Hyphomonadaceae bacterium | reverse complement strand
CATCCATATTTCTGGGGCGGCTTCGTCTGCTTTTGCAGCTGAGCAACGCGAGATCAGTGCGATGCGCACCATTCCAGCGCATCGCCGAAGCTTGGATTGTTGCTTCGCCGGTCGAGAATGTAGGGCGAGTAATTGTCCCAGAACGTACTCGCGCGATTTGGACAGAAATACCCTTCAGTGACCGAACGTGAGCAGAGATTTTCCTCGGTACACAGCCTCAGCCCTTCGTAGAAATCCGCCACAGTTTCGATCGCGTCCGCAAACGAGCCGTCAGCGTCCTCTTCAATCAGAAGCAGCGTGATGTCGCGACGGTCCTCCGGCGAAATCCCTGTGCCGCTGATCTCGCTGAACTGATCATAATAGGGACGCGTCTTCGCCCGCAGTTCGCGGCGCGCCTCCGCGACCAGGCCGGCCTCGAACTGTTCGACATAGCCGATGACGCGATCAACCCGCTGCGATTCCTGATAGGAAAGAAATTGGTAGACGGCGAACGCGCCGGCGAAGACCAAGCCGATCTTCGCCAGGATCTCGCTCAGGTAGTAAAGGTTTTCCAGGGGCCGTTTGCCTGGATCTTCGTTGGCCCCGCCCTCCGCACTCATGGGCAAAGCGATACCAGATCCAGGACGTAGCCGTCGCCGTCAGGCTCGATTGCATCAACCTTCTCGGAGAGGCAGCGGACGCGTTCAACGGGCAGCTTGAAGACCTTCGGCGCGTTGTTCACTACCCGCGGCAATCTCGTATCTACGCTCCGCGTTCGATCCTCCAGCGCGCCCTCACAGCTTTCCGGTGAGAGGTTGAAGAACACGAACCGTGTCGTCCGGCTGGACATGGTCGGCAGTTTCGACTGCAAGCAGGCGAACTCCGCTGACGACAACTTCATCATCGTGTCGCATCGGCTGCATTCTGCGGATTGTTGGCCGACAGCCGTCGAGGCCAGTCCGGCCGCTACAACTGCACATGACAATACTCGAAACAGACTCGCCATCCCCGTCGCGCCTCCCCGGACACCGGCACTTTGAACACGGGATTTATATCTCAAAGCCAATGCTTGGCAAATGTATCAGATGGACGTGAGCGCCCTTGGTCGCCGCGGGCGGGCGAAGCGGCCCGCGGCGAGCAGTAAGCGTGTCGACTAGGACGTGGCGTTCACTTTTGCGACCGCGACGTGGTGCATCGCCGGCCAATTCTTTGCAGCCTTTATCAGGGTGCCTTCCTTGTCTTCGAGATATTTGCCGAAGGCGACCGCGTTGAGGAAGAGATAGAGTTTGCCATCAACGATGTCGGCGTAGTGCGGATCGGCGTCGAGCTTCTTGTTGATCGCGACGCCGAAAGCGCAGAAACCGCCGTATTGCGGCATGAAGGCCGCCGGGTTCGCAGCGAACTGCTTCATCGACTTTTCCGACGCGAAGTAATAGGCGACGCCGTCATAGTCGAACGTGTATGTCGCGCTACCGGCAGTCACTTTCTTACCGGTCGCCAGAGCGACGGCGTCGGTTCCCCGGATCGCAACGGTTGCGCCCGTGAGCGTCGAACCGACAGAGGTATTGTACTCGTCCTCGGCGAATGCTGCAGAGTTGGCGGAAACCGCAAACAGGATCGTTGATGCGGCCAGGATTGTCTTGATCGGGGTCATTCCCTGATCCTTTCTTGTTGCGCCCAATCGGGCTGTTGGTGAAGGCGGTCGTCTCTACGGAATCGGCATCCGTTCGCACTCGACCAGCGTGCGCGGTTACCTGGTCCACCCATCTGGCCAGAAAAGGCTGTCTTGCAGCGATCAGAGATCTGCCTGCGCGTTTGATGGGAGTACGTTACAGGGAGCAGTGTTCGGTGGTTGGGGGAGCGCGGTAGCTACAGGCGGCGCTCGTTTTCCTCGATCGGAGCGTCGTTGATGCTCGCTTCGCGGCGGGCCATCAGTCCGTCGGCAGCGAACTCCCATTGTTCGTTGCCATAACTGCGGAACCATTGGCCGGCTTCGTTGCGCCACTCGTACTCGAAACGTACCGAGATACGGTTGTCGGTGAACGCCCAGAGCTCCTTGCGAAGCCGATAATCCAGTTCGCGCGCCCACTTTTTCTCGAGAAAGTCGCGGATTGCCGGACGGCCTGTGAAGAACCGGTTTCGATCGCGCCATTGGGAATCCTCGGTGTAAGCGAGGGCGGCTCGATCTGGGTCGCGAGTGTTCCAATTGTCCTCAGCGGCCTGCACTTTGGCGATCGCTGTTTCGCGGGTGAATGGCGGGATGAGCGGCGCGGTCATTGGCTTGTTCCTGACGTTGGTGTTCCGGGGGCATGAAGTCACCGGGCCGGGCGGAGGGGGCGCGGACGCACCCGGTGACTTCATGCGGACTGCGAGCTGTTGGGCGGTCAGCTCGCATACGCTGCGACGATTGTTGCGATTGTCTCGTCTGTCGTCGCGACGTGGTTTGCGATCATGCGAAAATTGGTGAGCGCGGCGGCGTAGCCGTCGTATCCGGGAACCTGCGCGGCCGCGGTCGCGTCGGTGACGACCTGTACCTCGAACCCCTGCTCGATCAGTGCGCGCATGTGGGATTCGGTGCACAGGTTTGCCGACATCCCGGCGAGGATGACCTTGGAGACCCCGGCCTTCCTGAGCTGCAGCACGAGATCGTTCGAATCCGGTCCGTAGACCTTGTGCGGGCTCGTCACGACGGTCTGCCCGTCCTCGATGTAAGGTTTGTAGGGCTCGAGCCAGTCCGCGCCAGAACCTTCAAAGCCATCGAGATTCAGAGCCCCCGGCCGGTCGAACATCCCGATCTGGTGCATGAGGCGCTCCAGCGCGCCCTCGAAACGCCATTGATGATCATGGGGATAGTAATAGTGCGGCGAGATGAACACCGGCATGTCGACATCCTTCGCGGTGGCGAACAGGCGCTCGATGTTCTCGACGGCGCCGTTCGCCTCGACGTTCGGTCCGACGACGCCCCAGGTGACGCCGTCCGGGCTCAGAAAATCGTTCTGAGGGTCGGTGACCACGAGGGCCGTTGAGCCTCTTTGGATCTGCACCCCCGGGTCGGGGAGCCCGCTATTGTCCTGCGCGACCGGCGTTTGGGTCTCGGCCACGCCTACGCCCGAGATGTTGGCGCCTATGAGGACAGCGGCGCCAGTTATGGCGACGAAGGCTGCGCTCGCCATGATTTTGTGCTTCGGGTACATCGGATGCTCCAGGTCTGTTGTTTCGGGGAGAAGGGTTCGACGCCGTTACGCGCTTTGGCGATCAGCCAGAGCGTCCGAGCGAGGCGAGTGGTTGCGGTGCGGCGGCGATGAATGCGGGTATGCAATCGCGCAGGAATACGTTTTCGCGTTCGAGCTCCGCGATCCGGCGCTGCAACTGGATTAGCGCGAAGGCTGCGTCCTCAGCCGAGACAAGTTCGTTTGCGCTGCGCGCAGTCTGGTTGGCTGGGCGCATCTCGGTGGCGTAGACAGCGGCCATGTTCTCATTCCTTCTGTTCTCGCGGGGCCGGCGATGCGCGCCGCCCCCCAACGAGACAGAAGGTAGAAAACCGTTCCGGGCTTCGTAATTCGGATATCTCCCTACGTACTCGCCCTTATAAGCGAGGCTCGATATATCCTGTATTCCCAAGCAACTTCGCAGATGAGGAGCCCGGCATGAGTGAGGCGCAACAGCCCCGTCCCCATAGATATCGGGACCTTATCCTCGAAGCCTCCGGCGACGGCGTCTATGGGATCGACAAGAATGGCTTCACGATGTTTGCGAATCCGGCGGCGGAACGGATGTGCGGTTACGCCCTTGATGAGATGATCGGACGTTCGCAGCACGAGCTGACGCACCACAGCCATGCTGACGGCCGACATTACCCGGCGACGGAATGCCCGATCTATTCCGCACTAAGGGATGGAGAAATTCACCGCGTCGATGACGATGTGTTCTGGCGCAAGGACGGCAGCAGTTTTCCCGTGGAGTATGTCAGTACGCCTATTATCGACAGCGGAGAGATCGTTGGCGCGGTCATCTCCTTCAGAGACATTACCAAACGCAAAGAGGCAGAAGTTGCGCTTGAACAGAGCCGCGAACGCGAGCGCGATCTGCAGGCCGATCTTCACCATGTCTCGAGATTGAGCGCGATGGGTGAGATGGCGTCAGGGTTGGCGCACGAGATCAACCAGCCCCTCACCGCCATCGCCAGCTATCTGAGTGCGGCGAACCGATTTCTCATCGGCGATGCGCCTGACGCGCAGGAGCGCGCATCGGGCCTGATGAACAAGGCGATCGCTCAGGCGCATCGCGCCGGCGAGATCATCCGCGGGCTCCGCCAGTTCGTCCTCAAAGGCGATGGCGCACAAACATTCGAAGACCTCGGCGCCGTGGTGCTCGAAGCCGTCAGTCTCGCCTCTTCCGCGCTTCGGGCGAGGAGCATCGCCGTTGATGTTGTCGTAGAGCCCGCCATGCCCGCGGTCCTGATCGATAAGATCCGCATCCAGCAGGTCGTTGTGAATCTGGTTCGAAACGCCATGGAAGCACTGGAGGGGCAAGGCGGAGGACAGATTGAGGTCCGTGTCGCAAGTTCCCCCGGAGGCGCTACGGTCCAGATATGCGACAATGGCCCCGGACTAGCCGAGCAGGTGAAGGATCAATTGTTCGAATCCTTTGTCACGTCTAAGGCCACGGGAATGGGCGTGGGCCTGTCTATCTGTCGCTCAATCGTGGAAGACCACGGCGGAAAGCTGATAGCGGAAGAGAACCCTGGGGGTGGGATGACTTTCAGTTTCAACCTCACGGCGGAACCGGAGGAACCCGAGAGATGAGCGCGGAACCAATCGTGTTCGTTCTGGACGACGATGCCGCCGTCCGGGATTCGCTCAGCGAACTGCTCCAATCGTGCGCGTATGCAGTGCGTACGTTTGAGAGCTGTGATGCGTTCCTTACGGAACTCGACGAGGACATGGACGGTTGCATCGTGCTGGACGTGCGCATGCCCGGCATGAGCGGGCTGGAGCTGCAAGCACAACTCGCTGAAATGAACTGCCTGCTGCCGGTGATCATCGTTACTGGACATGGTGATCTGCCCATGGCCGTCAAGGCGATGAAAGCTGGGGCCATCGATTTCATCGAGAAGCCGTACGATGACGAAGAGATTCTCTCGAGCGTTCGTGACGCCTTGTCGCGCGGCGCCGAGCAGAGAGCCAATGCAGCCACGGCGGCGGCAGTACAGACCAACATTGCAAAGCTGACTCCGCGAGAGCGGGAAGTGTTGGAGCAAGTCGCGCTTGGTCACCCCAACAAGATCGTCGCCTACAACCTCGGCATCAGTCCGCGAACCGTCGAGATTCATCGTGCGCGCGTGATCGAGAAGCTGAGCGCGCGAAATCTCTCCCATCTCGTTCGGATGGCCATCACCGCTGGCATCGTCGGCACGGACGACGCGCGTCCTTAAGCGCCCGGCCGGCATACGCCACATGTTGGTCCGGTGAGTACGTAGTGTTCCCGATTTTCAACCGCACCCAATCGCGCCAGTTTGTGATGCCCGCGACAGAGGCGATCGCCCGCGGGCAAGTTCGAGTCAGTGGAATGAACCCCTGCATGCCCAGAACCCTTGCATTGGTCGACGATGATGAAGCAGTACGAGATTCCCTCTCCGCATTGTTGGCGGCGGCCGGATACCGTGTGTGCGCGTATTCATCGGCGACGGGATTCCTCGAAGCGAACCTGGAAGTACAGTTCGACGGGGTGATTCTGGACCACCAGATGGACGGGCTCACAGGCGTGGAGCTTCTGGAAATCATGACCGAATGGCGACGACGGCCGGTGGCCATACTGATCTCGGGAAACCTCACCGATTCATTGAAATCGAGAGCTAAGAAAGCTGGCGCCGCAGCTATTCTGGAGAAACCCTTCTCAGACGACGCGCTCGCTGCGGCGCTTGAACAGGCATTCACCGAACCGCGATCGGCGGAAGATTAGCGGGGACCGCGCGGGTCGTCCGCCAGCGCCTCCAGCAGGTCCCTTTGCGCCTGTTTGAATCCTGTGTGGAGGATCGGCGATCCGCCGCCGAATTCGATCTCGAATTGCGTTGCTGGCTCCCATTCGGGCCAATTGACGCCGCCTGCCGCATCTGGCTGGCCGAACCGCGCGAACGCGGCCCAGTAGGCGTTCATCGCCTTCGCGACTGTCAGGTCTTCCGGGCCCAGGCTTGAACGCGGCGAGATGAACACGAACGGCAGTTCCTGAGTGTGCCCTGCACCGAAGGGACGATCATCGCTTTGAGCGACCGGAACGTAGTCGAAGTAGTATAGCCATGTCGGCGTACCCGTGGCCGCGTGTAGTCGCGCGATCGCACGGTCGGGCTCTGTCATGTCCTGCACTGTCTCAAAATCATTCACGATCCGCCAGAGGTCGCGAGCGCCGTGCGGATCAAAGACTTCGAAGACTTCCGAGCGCACGTCAGGATCGAGCTTCTCCAGCCGCTCAGGCGTGGGTTTTGTTCGGCTCGCTTCATTCGATGTGCCCCCTATGATCAGGGGAACTCTCGACTGACCATTGTTGGCGAACACATCCATAATTGAGGCAGGAATCAGTGGGCCGTCGATTACAGGATAAGGCCGACCGTCCAGCCCCGGCGCGCCGCGTCCAGGATCCCCATGTGTTTCAATCGGCAAGCGCGAAAGCGGCAGTCGCCGAAGCGCTGCGGCAGCCTCTGCTCCGGTTCCACCAATCCCGGCAGACTCCGCCAAAACCGTACCGAGCTGTTCGGCTATTGCGAGCGGAACGGCTTCGTACCGGGCATAGCTGGATTGTGCGATCGCCCTCTGGAACAGGCCGCGCGCTTCGGGCGAGCCCATCAAATAGAGAACGCTCGCACCGCCAGCGCTTTCCCCGAACACCGTGACGTTTGTCGGGTCCCCGCCAAAGTTTGTTATGTTGTCGCGGACCCAACGCAGCGCGGCGATCTGATCCATCAGGCCGTAGTTTGAATGGAGCCGACCTTCTCGCGTGAGAGCGGGGTGCGCAAACCATCCAGCGCGACCCAACCTGTAATTGACCGAGACAACTATGACGCCCTGTCGGGCGAACGCCCGGCCATCGGTGTCGCCTCCATACCCGCCCAGCGCGGTTCCGTTGACGAATCCGCCACCATGTATCCACACCATGACTGGCAGCGACTGTCCCGGCTCGGCGTTGGCCGGCCGCAGAACGTTTAGATAGAGACAGTCCTCGCTGGCCGCACAAGTTGCTCCCCCTTGCGTCGCGTCGCGGACTCCAGTCCAGACCGGCGGTTCGCCTGGCGGCCTCCAGCGAAGCTCTCCGACAGGCGCTGGCGCATATGGAAGGCCAAGGAACCAGCCGACGCCATCCGCGATCCGCCCTGCAAGCGCACCCTGCGCGATCTCGACTGTCTGACGATATCCGGCGGGCGCCGCCGTCGGAGCCGTGTAGCCTGCGTTCTGCGCCATCGCAGCGTTAGCC
>JBHIWT010000172.1:0-7477 GCA_041987265.1 Hyphomonadaceae bacterium | reverse complement strand
CTTCGCCGAGGTCGGGCAGGATCGAAGCGTCGCGCGAGACCTTTGCGCCTGCGCGCTCAAGCTCGGCGGCGACGCTTTCCAGCGCGGAGAGGACAGCGCTGTCCGCCTTGGCGCGCGGATGTTCGGCGAGGATCAGGACGCGATAGTCGCCAGCCGCTTTTGCGGTCGCCGGTTCGAATGACAGCGGCCCTCCTGCGGACATCGGATCGCGCGCCGCGATCACATGCATGGCCAGGGCGAGATCATCCGCCGTGCGCCCGATCGGCCCAGCGACCGAGAGCGGCGCCGGTCGCATGTACCGGTCGGCGTGCGGCGGCATGTGACCGGCCAGCGAAAGGATGCCGTACGTGGTCTTCAATCCGAAGACGCCGCAGAACGCCGCCGGAATGCGCACCGATCCGCCGATGTCGGTGCCGACCTCAAGAGCGGAGAACCCGCTCGCGATCGATGCGGCCGATCCGCCGGACGAGCCGCCCGGCGAACGGGACAGGTCGTGCGGATTGTTGGTGCGGCCGTAATTCGGATTGTCGGACTGCCAGTCGGCGAGGGCGGGCGGCACGTTGGTCTTGCCGAGGATCACGGCGCCGG
The DNA here is from genome assembly GCA_041987265.1 of Hyphomonadaceae bacterium. Classification (GTDB taxonomy): domain Bacteria; phylum Pseudomonadota; class Alphaproteobacteria; order Caulobacterales; family Hyphomonadaceae; genus IH12. Next base: position 6,889 of record JBHIWT010000172.1, on the reverse strand, counting down.
CGGCCTTGAGTTTCTTGACGATGACCGCGTCGTCACTGGCGACAAAAGGTTCGTCGAGCTTGTAGCCCCACGTAGTGGGATAGCCGGTGAGGTCGAAACTCTCCTTCACCGTCATCGGCAGGCCGCAGAGCGGGCCCGCGTTTCCGTTGGCGCGGGCTTCGTCGGCGGCCTTCGCGTCGGCGCGGGCGCGCTCGAAATCGCGCACGATCACCGCGTTGATCGGACCGTCATGCGCCTCGATGCGGGCGATGGAAGCTTCGCAGAGTTCGATTGCAGAAACCTGATTTGCGGCGAGCGCCTTCAGCAAGTCGGCGGCGGAGGCGGTCTGGAGATCGGGTGTGTTTGTCATGGCGGGAGCTTATGCCGCCAGACGAGAAACGCCAGCATATCGTAGGGGGACCTAGGCCCGCGGATGCGCTTCCTTGTGCACCGCCTTGAGGCGGGCGGCGTCGACGCCGGTATAGATCTGCGTGGTCGACAGCGAGGCGTGGCCGAGCAGGGCCTGGATCGAGCGCAGATCCCCGCCGTTGGACAGAAGGTGCGTGGCGAAGGAATGGCGCAGGGCGTGCGGTGTCGCGGTTTCCGGCAGGCCGAGTTCGTGGCGCACGCGCTCCATCAGGCGCTGGACGATGCGTGGGTTGAGCGGGCCGCCGCGCGCGCCGCGAAAGATCGGCTCGTCCTTGTTGATCAGGAAGGGGCAGATGTCGGTGTAGGCGTCGAGCGCCTGGCGCACGGGCTTGATCAGGGGCGCGATGCGGACCTTGCCGCCCTTGCCGGTGATGCGCAGCTGGTCGGGCGCCGGAACGTCGCGGCCGGTGATCGATAGCGCCTCTGAAAGACGCAGGCCTGCGCCGTACATGACGGCGACCAGTGCGGCGTCGCGGGCGCAGACCCAGGTCGGCGTGTCGGAACCGGCCGCGCCGTCGCCGGCGGACTTGATCGCATCCTGCGCGGATTGTTCGGGAAGGGGACGCGGCAGGCGATGCGGGCGGCGCGGAGTTTCGAACATCATCGCTTTGGCGTTCGGCGCATCGAGTCGGCGGTCGAGAAACTTGAAGAAGGCGCGGATCGAGGAGGCGGCGCGCGCGCGGGAGGAGGCGGCGAGATTGTCCTGGGATCTGCGATGGGCGAGCCACGCGATGATGTCGTGGCGCGACAGGCGGGCGAGTTCGCCGACACATGGCTCCGCGCCGATATGCTGGGACATGAAGCCGAGAAAGTGGGCGACGTCGCGCTGGTAGGCCTCGACCGTCTTGGATGAGGAACGCCGTTCGGCCTCCAGCCAGCGGGAGAATTCTGCCATCGCCTCGTGGGCGGGCATGTCGGCGTGGGGCGAGCGGCTCATCCCGCTCAGCCTGCCAAATCCGCCTTAAGACGAGTTGAACCGCGAGGACGCTGCGTAAGGCGAAGTCAGAATGCGCCGCCCGGCGATTGTCGCGAATAGGCGCTACCAGTACGATTTCTGCAAAACAGAACAGGGAGTGAAATCGTCATGGAAGCACTACTTCCGTATCTCATGAACGGACTTGGCGGCGTGATCGTCGGTCCGATCCTGTCCAAACTGCTCGGCGGCAAGGGGGCGACCGGGGCGCTTGCGGGCGTGATCGGCGGTCTTGCGGGCGGCGCAGGCATGGACGCCGCCGGCCTGCAGCTGCTGGGCGGTTCGCAATTGATGAATCTGCTCGGCGACTTCCTGCAGGGCGGCGTTGGCGGCGGCGTCATCGGCGGCGTGCTCGGCCTGTTGATGAAGCGCAAATAGCCCGACAGCGCAAAACCGCTCCGCGCGTGGGACGCGGAGCGGTTCGCCGGGCGTGTGGGGCGCCCGAAGCCAGCCCAAGAGGTCAAGTCGAGGGTTTGGCCAGGCTAGTAGGTGAGGCGTGCGCCGATGATCGCCGACCAGCCGAACTCGTCATACTGTGACAGCCGGCTCGTGTTGCCGAAGTAGTAGTATTCCGGCTCGTCGGTGAGGTTCTTGCCCTCGACATAGAGTTGCAGGTTGTTGTTGACGTCGTACTTGGCGGACGCCGAAACCGACAGGTGGTCGTCGGTGTAGCGATCGATGACGCCGAAGCCGAAATCCTCGTCCACACCCATCAGGTCATCGAGGTAGTCGCCGCGATAGGCGGCGGAGACGCGCAGGTCCCACGGACCCTTGTCGTAGCCGATCGAGACATTCCACACCGTGTCGGTCTGCTTGATCAGCGGGACTTCGCGACCGTCGGGCAGCGTCGCTTCCGATTCCGAAAGCGTGAGGTTCGCCGAGGCCAGGAAGCCGTCGAACGGCGCGCCAAGGAAGTCGAACTGCTGGACGTAGTTGAACTCGACGCCCTTCACCTCTGCGCTGTCGACGTTGATATAGGTCGAGACTTCCTCGATCAGGGCGAGGTCGGCCGGCGCCAGGAAGGACAGGTCGACATTTGCCGGCACGTCACCGATGTCGAAGGTCGCACCGTAGATCGGGTTCGAGATATCCTTGTAGAAGGCGCCGACGGAGAACACGGACAGGTTGGTCGGATAGAATTCGACGGAGACGTCAAAATTGTCCGCCTCGTAGGCGTCGAGGTTCGGGTTGCCCATCTCGAGCTCGTCGCGGTCGTCATTGAGAAGCGCATAGGGCGCCATCTCGCCGAAGCCCGGACGAACCACAGCCGCATAGTATGCCGCGCGGCCGATGATGCGGTCGCTGAACGTGTAGCGCGCATTGATGCTGGGCAGGAGGTTCGAGAAATCGTTGTTGACTGACCGCTGGGTCACGGTCGCCGGATCGGCCTCTTCGGCGAAGAGATTGCCGAGCAGGTCGGTCTGCGTGTCCTCGAAGCGAAGGCCGCCGACGATGGTGAGGTCGCCGAACTCGAACGTACCCATCGCGTAGGCTGCGAGGATCTGTTCATTGATCGTGTAGTCTTCCGCGAGGCTGTCGAAGTTCGAGCCGTCCTCGTCGAGCTCGTCAGCCGAGAACGCATTGCGCAGCGCGGCCGTGAGGTTTGGGTCCGGCCATGAATACATGTCGTTGTTCATGCGCCAGTTGCCGATCGGCATGGACGAAGTGATGTAATCGCTGAGAGCGACGTCATCGCGTTCCCAGATCATCAGATTGACGTCCCGCGTCTTTTCCTTGTCGCGGTACTTCAGGCCGCCCTTCCAGGTGACCGGCACCGAACCGACGAAGCTGTCGTAGGAGGCGTCGAACTTGGCCGCCCATTCACTGTCCTCGTTGACCGTGAACTCGCGTTCGAATGCGTCCATTTCGTAGTTCGCCGGATCCTGCAGCGCCGCAAGGCCGGGGCCAAAGAAGACCGGTTTTTGCGGATCGGTCAGGTCGATCGACAGGATGCCGGGCGTGTCATCGTCGTCGGAGCGGAAAGTGACGTCGTGGTTGTTCGAATCGTCTTCCTCGCCATACGCGTAGGAGGCCTCGTAATTGAAGGTCCACGGGCCAAGTTCGGTGACGCCGCCAGCCGAATACGTCTGGATGTTCCGGATCTCTTCGCGCAGGCGCACTTCCGTGTCGACCTCGGCGAAATTGATGTCGTAGCCGGTCTCGGTCTCGGTGAAGCCTTCTTCGGAGAGATCGCGGAACTCGAACTTGTTGCGCACCTCGTCGTCGATATAGCGGTTGTACAGCGTCCGCAGGTAGAGCTCTGTCGAATCGCTGATCTGATAGTCGACGTTGAAGACGAGCCCCAGACGCTCGCGCGTCAGATCGTAGAATCGCTGTTCGTAATCGTCAGACGGGATCGGGCCGCCAGTCTCGTTGTTGTGCGCCTGGATGCCGAGATCCTGGTAGTTCAGCGAGAAGGCGACGCCGAGATTTTCATTGAAGACGTCAGAGTACGTGAAGGTGCCTTTTGGCGACCAGTCTTCGGTGATGTCGTTGTATGAGCCTTCGACCTTGGCGCGGAGGAAGCGGCCGCCGCGGTCGAACGCCGAAATCGTTTTCAGGTTGATGATGCCGCCGAGCGAGTCGGCGTCGGCATCAGGCGTGAGTGACTTCTGCACCTCGATCGTGTCGAGCAGGTCGGACGGCACACCATCGAGCAGGACGCCGCGACGGTCTTCTGGGGAGGGTGTGCGCACGCCGTTGATCGACGAGCCGATCAGGTCGGTGTTGATGCCGCGGATCGAGACGTAGCGACCTTCGCCCTGGTCGTTCTCGATGGAGATGCCCGGCACACGCTGCAGCGAGTCGGCGACCGTCGTGTCAGGGAAGTTGCCGAGGCCGTCGCTGTCAATCACGGAGATGATGGCGTTGGAGGCGCGCTGCTGGTTGATCGCGCCGGCCTGTGCGGCGGCCTGACCGACGACGAGCACGCTGTCGCGGTAGGAAACAGCGTCGCCGAGACGGAAAGGCGCGTCCGCAACCCCGTTGACGCTGACGTTCTGGCTGACGCGGCTTGCGCCGATGTAGGAGACGCTGAGCGTGTAGTCGCCGGCCGGCACGTTGTTGAAGGTGTAGTTGCCGAACCGATCGGTGGTGGCGGTGCGGTTCAGTTCCTCGATCGTGACGATGGCGCCCTGAAGCGGCGCGTCGCCGGAATTGTCAGTGACGACGCCGCGCACCGTGTCGGCGTTTGCGGCCGGAGCGAGAGCCGCGCCGATGGCGGCGGTTGCTGCGCCGAGCAGCCATTTGGTCTTGATCGATTTGCCGAGCATCGGGCGTTCCTTTCTGCAAGAACGTTTGAATCGCGATGCCCGCTCGCCTAACGACCGCTAGTGACGTTTCGGCGAAGCTAATGTTTCAGTACGATGACAATTTGGGTCAGGGCCCGTTGCGCCCGCTTTTGCTCACACAATGTGGCGTCGCCAACACAGGCGGCGTGGGCCGGTTCATCCGTGTGGAGACAATAAGACGCTGGCGGAGATCTGTCCGCCTCGACAGATCACGTCGCGGGCGGGAAGTCGAACGGCGAAGCCGGCGTCAGCCCGAACGACCGCGCCCGCGTTTCATAATCGCCGCGAAGCAGCTCGTAGTGCAGGTGGATCGGGATGCGGTAGGACGCAGTGTTGCCCATCAATCCGATCTGCTGGCCGGCCTCGACTTCTGCACCGACATTCACTGCCGGATCGAATGTTGAAAGGTGCGCATAGCGCGTGAAGACGCCTTCGCCGTGGTCAATCAGGATCATGTTGCCGAAATCATCGCGATACTTCTTCTCCACCACGGTCCCGGCGCCGGCAGCGAGGATCGGTCCGCCATCGGCGGAGTGAAGATCGAGTCCCTTGTGCTGGCCGCCGCTGCGGGGGCCAAACCCTGACGACAAGCACGCGCCGCGCGTGGGCGCTACCGCAATCGCGATGCCGTCGACATCGACACGCGGCGAATAATCAATGACCAGCCGCTCGGCGTCCGCCGACGGCGCATTTGAGACAGCCATCTGCGGGCACAGCGCGAGCGAGGCTTCGAACGCATCCGCACCCGGGTCGATCTCCGGCGTTGCAGAGGCGGCTTCCATCGCCTCCATCGCATGGACGTTGTCAGCGAGGGCCACCGCATCGCGTTCGACGATCACGGCGTCGCCGGTGCGGCTGGCTTCTTCGGCCATGTCGTCGACGAGTGCGGAATACTGCTCGGGCGTCAGCCGCCGTCTGAGCTCAGCGAGGCCTTCCTGGCTGAGATCGAGTTGCGCGATCAGTTCGTCGGTGCGGCCCTTGATCGGCGCGGTCAGTTGCTGGGGGGCGGGATAGAGCGACCCGAGAAGCCATCCCGCGGCGATCAGCACAGCGCCGTACAGCAATCCCTTGAGAAAACCAGCCATGACATCGTCCCCTAGTCATCACCCGCCCAGTTGTAGGGAGAACTCTAGGCAGACCAGGGCCCGGGAGTCACGCACTGGCGGGCTGAACCAGCGCATTGCGCAGCGCGGGCATTCCACCCACATTCTCCAACATGCTGTTTCCTATGCGAATCGTCTCGGTGCTGCTGGCCCAGCCCCTGCCGGAACCCTTCGACTACATCCTGCCCGACGGCATGGAAGCCGAGGAGGGCGCCTTCGTTATCGTGCCGCTGGGGCCGCGCGAGGTGATGGGCGTGGTGTGGGGACACAAGGACACATCCGAGCACGCCAAGCTGAAAGCCGTAAGTGCGGTGATCGACAGCGCCCCGCCGCTGCCGAAGAGCGTGCGCGATTTCATCGAGCGTGCGGCGAGCTATTCGTGCGCATCGCTGGGCTACATGCTGGCGATGACCATGCGCTCGCGCGAGGCGCTGGAGGAAAGCCCGGTTGAGCGGTTGATCGCGCCGACGGGGGAGCCGCCGGAACGCATGACCCCGGCGCGCGAGAAGGTGCTGTCTGCGGCGAGCGAATTGATGTCCGCCGCCGATCTGGCGCGCAAGGCGGATGTGTCGTCAGGCGTCGTGAAAGGACTGGTCGATCAGGGCGCGTTGCAGGTTGTCGAACGCGAAGTCGACATGCCGTTTGCGCAGCCCGACATCGAGATGCAGGGCAAGGCGCTGACCGCGGACCAGCAGGCGGCCTCCGCTGCTTTGTCCGACCTGGTGCGCGAGCGTGAATATCATGCGGCGCTGCTCGATGGCGTCACCGGTTCGGGCAAGACGGAAGTCTATTTCGAGGCGATTGCGGCGGCGTTGCGCGATGATCCGACGGCGCAGGTGCTGGTGCTGTTGCCGGAGATCGCGCTGACGCAGGCGGTGATGGGCCGGTTCGAGGAACGCTTCGGCGCCGTGCCGGCCGAATGGCATTCGGCGGCGGGGTCGAAGATGCGGCGCAGGGTCTGGCGCGAAGTCGCCAACGGGCGCGCGCGGATCGTGGTGGGCGCACGCTCGGCGCTGTTCCTGCCGTTTCCCAATCTTCGCCTGATCATCGTCGATGAGGAACACGACACCTCCTACAAGCAGGAGGAGGGCGTCATCTACAACGCCCGCGACCTG
>JBHIWT010000171.1:0-7561 GCA_041987265.1 Hyphomonadaceae bacterium | reverse complement strand
GCGGATGGTGCTGGGCTATGCCGAGCTGGTGAACGGCGGCAAGCGGGTCCAGCCAATCCTGATGGACCGTATCCAGAACCGTTATGGCGAAACGGTCTACAAGACTGACGCGCGCCTCTGCTCGGGCTGCAACGCGGAATGGACGCCCGGGACGAAACCTCCGGAGCTGCTGGACGAGCGCGAACAGATCATTGACCCGGTGACGGCCTACCAGATGGTCTCGATCCTCGAGGGCGTCGTCGAACGCGGTACCGGACGTGCGATCCGGTCGGTCGGCGTACCGATCGCCGCCAAGACGGGCACGACCAACGATTTCATCGACGCATGGACGGTCGGGTTCAGCCCCGACCTGGTCGCCGGCGTGTGGGTCGGGTTCGATACACCGAAATCGATGGGTGAGGGCGAGTCCGGCGGCCGCGTCGCGGGACCGATCTATCGTGACTTCATGACCGCGGCGCTTCAGGGCTCGCCGGGGCTGCCGTTCCGCATCCCGCCCGGCGTGCGTCTGGTCGAGATCGATGCGGATACCGGATGCCTGCCGTCGCCGACCACGCGTCTGATGATCCTTGAGGCCTTCAAGCCGGGCACGGAACCGACCGAGCGGTGCGAGTCGATGAACTCGGTCCAGTTCGTCCCGGACTTCGGATCGATCCTGCCGGGCGACGAGACTACGTCGGCGGCGCCCGCAGGCGTTTCCGATCCATTCGCCCCGGCCCAACCCGCCCCGCCGCAGGAAGAATTGACACTGAGCGACGGCATCTTCTAGGGACCGTCTACTGGTCGGTGCTTTCCGACGCAGGGAAGAAACAAGGCAGGCGCAATGCAGCCCGAACTCGAGGCAATGGTGGCATCCATCAAGCAGTCAGTGGAACTGCTGAGGAGGCGTCTTTGACTGGGATGTCGCGGAACGACGCTTCGCCGAACTGACGGCGCTTTCAGAGCAACCTGACTTCTGGAACGACTCGACCAAGGCGCAGGCCTTGATGCGCGAGCGTAATCGTCTGGAATCGGCGATGGACGACGTGCGCGCGCTTGAGCAGGAAGCGGCCGACGCCGTCGAGCTGTGGGAACTGGCTGACGCCGAGGGCGACAAGTCGATGTTCGGCGAGGTCGAGGACTCGCTGCGCAACGCGGTGGCGCGCGCATCCGAAGCAGAATTGAAGGCGCTATTGTCCGGCGAAGTCGACGGCAACGACTGCTATGTCGAAATCCATGCGGGAGCAGGGGGCACCGAAAGCCAGGACTGGGCCTCGATGCTGCGCCGCATGTATGCGCGCTGGGCCAATGCGCGGGGCTTCAAGCTCGAGGAGATCGAGGAGCATGAAGGCGAAGAGGCGGGCATCAAGTCGGCCACGATGATGATCAAGGGCGACAGCGCCTATGGCTGGCTGAAGAGCGAGTCCGGCGTTCACCGGCTGGTGCGGATTTCGCCGTTCGACTCCAATGCGCGCCGTCATACCAGTTTTGCGTCCGTCTGGGTCTATCCGGTGATCGACGACACGATCGAGGTTGAGATCGACGAGAAGGACGTGCGAACCGATACATACCGCGCGTCCGGCGCTGGTGGACAACATATCAACAAAACCGACAGCGCCGTGCGCCTGACGCACGAACCGACGGGGATAGTGGTGTCGTGTCAGACGGATCGTTCCCAGCACAAGAACCGCGCCTCTGCGTGGGACATGCTGCGCGCGCGGCTCTACGAGCTGGAGCTGAAAAAGCGGGAAGAGGCGGCGCAGGCCGAACAGAACTCCAAGAGCGAAATCGGCTGGGGCCACCAGATCCGCTCCTATGTGCTCCAGCCCTATCAGATGGTGAAGGATCTTCGCACCGGGGTGGAGACGTCAGATACTGGCGGCGTGCTGGACGGCGATATCGATCAGTTCCTGTCTGCGGCGCTCTCGCACAAGCTGAGCCCGGGCGAGCCGGTCGAGGACCTCGACTAGGCGGCCAAAAGCAAAAGGCGGCGCACAATGGCGCCGCCTGATACCGGATTGATTGTCGGAGCCTGCTAGCTGACGACGCTGGGGCCGTTGGCGGCCTGCGGAATGATCGTCGACTGAGAGCCGCTGCCGCTGAGCGGGTCCTGCGAGTGCTTCACGGCGCCTTCGAAGACGGCGTTCGGCTCGATCGCCAGTGAGGCGTGATAGATGTCGCCCTGGACCTTGGCGCCTGAGCAGAGCTGCACCTTGCGGCTACGGATCGTGCCTTCGACGGTGCCGCGAACGACGACTGTTTCGGCGACAACTTCGCCTTTGACGCCGCCGGTTTCACCAACCGTCAGCGCAGCGGCGCGAACGTCGCCCTCGATGTGGCCATTGATGTCGAGTTCGCCCTGCGAAGAGATCGAGCCCTTCATCTTGACGTCTGCACTGATGATCGAAGGACCAGCGCGCGAAGCGGATGACGGCTGACGCTTTGGCGGTTCAGCCGCAGCGGGACGCGCTGGCGCTGGCGCCGGCGTGGGTTGATCTGGCGTCTTACCCCGCGTGAACATGTTTACCTGCCCTCAAAAACTTGATCGGATCGTACGACTTGCCCCGGAAGAACACCTCATAATGGAGGTGCGGTCCAGTGCTTCGGCCAGTTGAGCCCATCGTACCCAGTTTCTCGCCGATGGCTATGGTTTGACCGCGTTTGGCGGTGATGGAACGCAGGTGACCGTAGCGGGTCATGAAGCCGAGGCCGTGGTCGATCTCAACGCAGCGCCCGAAACCCGATTTGACGCCGGCGAAGATCACCTTGCCGGGGGCGGTCGAGCGGATCGGCGCGCCGGAATAGGCGGCGATGTCGACGCCGTCATGCCATGCAGTGCGGCGGGTGAACGGGTCGGAGCGGAAACCGAAACCGGAAGTTTCGCGATAGGGAATGTTGAGCGGCGCGCCGAGGGGCAGGGAATGGATCAGCTGCTCGTAGATCTGCGCTTCCTTGAGGCGGGCGGCGACTTCAAGCACCCGGCGTTCGAAGCTGTCGAGTTCGGCGTCGCCATAGCTGTCGATGTCCAGCAGGCCGCCAATCTCGATCAGCGGACCGCCCATTTCAGGCTGCTCGAGTACGCGTGACAGGGGCACGCCGGTCAGCCGGATCACGCCGCGTGCGCTTTCCGAACGCGCGACGGCTTCATCTTCGGCGGTGTTGAGGAACTCGGCCTGATCGCTCTTGAGGCCGTCGAACTTGGCGCGGAAGCCGGCGACGTCGTTCGCTGCATAGGCGACGTTGCCCGGGTGGCTCTGGCGCGGGTCAGCTTCCTCGATCGTTGAATCGACGAGGAAGGAATTGGCGCCGCTGAGCGCGACGGCGTTGGCGATGTCCTGGCCCTGAAGGTTGGCCAGCAGGAATTTCAGTGTGGTGTGGCGGTCCTGAGCTTCGGTGATGTGCTGCTCGAATTCGGACGTACGCTTCTCCAGAAGGGAGAGGGCGATAGCCTCGCCGGCGCGCGCCTGTTTCAGTTCGCGCTCGTAGCGGGCGACCTTGCGGTCGCTGGCGCCGCTCTGAAGGCTGAGGGTAGGTCCGCGCAGCAGCACGCTGGCGGTCGCGAAAAGGCACCAACCCACGACGATCGTCGCCAGACCCGCAATGCCGGCCTGACGCCACGGCGACACGGACACATAGCGCACCGAGCCGCCACTGCGATGGTAGATCTGTCTTTCTGGGAAGGCCTTGTCGAATAGCGCCTTGATGCGAGATCCGATGTTAGTCGCCATTTACGCCGCCCGATCGTTGTCGCTACTCGTCAGTCAACACCGCCCGCCCGCGTGTTGCCCGACGGCCACATGCTTACCGCACAAAACCGTGCAAGCGAAGCCCTTTCAGCCGCATTTTTCCGGCATTGTGCAGGTGGAGTTTTAAGCAGCTATGAACGAACGAAAATTTGGCGTTAAGGGTCAGGTAACGATCACTTTCCAGTCGCCTCGTAGACTTCCTCTGGGTGACCCGCGACCCGGACCTTCCGCCAGACCCGGCTGATGATTCCCTTTTCGTCGATCAGGAAGGTCGAGCGCTCGATTCCCATGAACTTCCGTCCATACATGCTCTTTTCCTTCCAGACCCCGAACGCCTCGCACATTGCGCCGTCTTCATCCGAGGCGAGGCGGACTTTCAGCCCGTACTTGTCGATGAACTTTTCGTGGGAGGCGATGCTGTCGCGCGAGACCCCGAGGATGGCGACCTTCCGGCGACTGAACTTCGACTGCAACTCGCTGAAGCCGAGCGCTTCCTTTGTACACCCCGAAGTAGCATCTTTGGGGTAGAAGAAGATCACCAGGCGCTTGCCGGCAAAATCAGACAGGCTGACCGTGCTTCCGTCTGAGGCTGGCAGTTTGAACTTTGGCGCTTTATCGCCCTCGGCTACGGTTTTCGCCACACTCGCCTCGTGCTTCGATGTTTCCAGGCTCAAGGACCTCGTCCTTAGCAGATTGTAGATTTATGGCGCTGAACCTCGAACGCAAGCCGGAAGGGACGCAAACAGCTCGGCTGTCGGCGCGGCTGCTGGCGTTCGAAATTCTCGCCTTCTTTGTTTTCGCGCTTCTGTCGGGTGCAGGCTTCCTTGCCTGGCGGCTGTCGCAGGGCCCCATCGACCTGGAGCTGATCCGACCGCAGGTTGAACAGGCGCTGGCCAATGCGCGCGGCGGCGAGCCGGTGCGGATCGAGTCGCTGGTGCTGGAATGGTCGCGGGAGAACAGCCGGGTCGAGGCCGCCGCGCGTGGGCTGGTGGCTCTGGAGCCAACCGGCGAAACCTCCTTCAGTGCGGAACGCGCCGTTGTCTCCCTCGATGGCGCGGCGCTGCTGTCCGGAAAGGTCAAGACCACCCGGCTGCGCCTTGAGCGCGGATCGGCGTCCGTGGTGCGCTCGCAGGCGGGCGTCTGGACGCTGGCGGACCTGGTTGTGCTGCGCGAGCCGCCAAGCGGGGACCTTTTGACCGCGCTGCAGTCGCTCGACTGGTCGACGCTGGCGACGCCGGTGCGGGCGCTGATCTCGACCGGCTCGTTCGAATACGTCGAGATCGATGATTTCCGGATCTATGTGGAAGACCGCAAGGCCAGCACGCGCTGGCAGGCCTATCCGGCAAACGGCGTCTGGCGGGCGACGCGCGAGGGCGTCGGCCTCGACCTCGACATGCAGCTCGTCGGGCGCGCGGACCCGAACCGCGTGAAGATTGCACTCGAAGCCGATGGCGAGGTGTCGCGAGCGAGCGCCCAGCTGGAGCTGGAAGGGGTCGACCCGGTCGGCCTTGCGGAGGTTTTCGGCTATAGCGGCGACACGTTTGAATCCACCCGGCCCGGTAACGCGCTGTTTGATATCGCGGCGAGCGAAGCGACCGGACTGGAACGCGCCAGCCTCAGCCTCTCCGATGTCACCGGCCGCGGCTCGATTGGCGCGACCAGCTTTGACGTCCGCTCGCTGGCGCTGAACGCATCGTTCGATCCTGAAGCGCGGTCGATACGGATCGACCGTCTAAATGTGGATTCCGGCCGGCTGGATGGCGAAGTCAGCGGCGTGTTCGACATTTCCGGATTGCTGGACGGCCAGATGATGGCGCCGATCCCGTTCCGGGTTTCCGGTCAGGACTTCCAGCTTTCGGCCGCGCCCGTCTTCGAGGGGCCATGGAGTTTCACAGCAGCTGACATTTCCGGCGCTTTGGATATGTCGGCCCGCAAGGTGGCGTTCGACGCGATACGATTGGCGAGCGGCGGCCTGACTGTTGATGGCGCCGCTGAGCTGTGGCTTGGGCAGAACGAGGCGGGCGAGGAACGCATTGGCGCGAAGGTCGAAGCGGTGGCCAGCGGCCGCAGCGGCGCAGACACTGTGCTCGCATTCTGGCCGGTCGATCTCGGCGCCGACGGGCGCGACTGGGTGAAGGAGAACATTTTCGCCGGCTTCGTCACCGGCGCCGAGTTCGTGATGGACTGGCCGCCGGGCGCCAATGACGAGGGCTACCTGCCGAACGAACACCTGACGCTCGATTTCGATGTCGAAGGCGCGACCGTGCAGATCCTCGAGGATGTGCCGCCGGCGCGCAATGTGGTCGCCAAAGGCCGCATGTTTGGAAACTCGCTGACAGTGGACGTCGCCAGCGGCGATTTCAGCGCATGGGAAATCGACACCGCTGAAGTTGTACTGCCGCGCTTCCATCCCAAGGGCGCCGACATGAAGATCGTCGCATCCGGTCGCGGGCCGATGCAGGACCTGATGCGCGTGCTCGACGAGTCGGAGCTGAATATCGGTGAAGTCTACGGCCTCAATATCGATGGCATGAGTGGCGAAGGCGGTCTGGAGATCGAGTTCATTCGTCCGATGCTCACCGAAGTGCCGGAGGAGGACCTGCGTTATCATATCACCGGCGGCTTCCAGGGCGTGGTGGCGCCGGAAATTGTCGGCGAGTTCGGGCTGTCGGAATCGAATGTGCGGGTCGAGGTGACGGAATCGGAGATGACGATTTCCGGCGCCGGCGACTTTGGTCCGGCGCCCGTCGTGTTCGACTGGTCGGAACGCTTCGACGCGGCGGCCGATGTCGGGGCCAATCCCAATCGCTCCAATCTCGTTGCTTCTGCACGCGTGACGCCGGATCTGTTGAATGCGTTCGGCATTGCCGCGCGCAATTTCATGCAGGGCGAGGCGGCGCTGGAATTGCGCGCGAGCGGCTCGGGGCGCGACTTCGAGACCCTGACCGCAAATGTCGACCTGACGCCGGCGGCGCTGGAAGTACCCGAGTTCGGCTGGCGCAAGGAATATGATGAGGCCGCGCGCGGCGCTTTTCGGTATGCGCGCGACGCCAATGGCGTCGGCGTCGTGACCGGCGACATCCGCGCCGACGGACTGGAGCTGACCGGCGATCTGACGCTGGCGGCCAATGGCGAACTCGAAGCCATCGGGATCGAGCGGATCTTCTCGCGCGACAATGTCGACCTGCGCGGCGGCGTGACCCGGCGCGATACGGGCGGGTATGTCGTCGCGATGCGCGGACCCTTGTTCGACGCCAGCCCGTGGATGGACACCTTCCTCTCCATGTCCGGCTCTGACGGCGGCGATGACGAACCGGCCGACGACACGACACTGCAGATCAGTCTCGACGCCGACCGCATCCGCCTGCGCGATGAGGCGACGCTGCTCGACGCCAGCGTCAATCTGATCCTCGACAATGACGGCCCGCGCGAAGGCCGCATTCGCGGACGCATCAGCGAGGACAAGGCGGTCGATGTGCGTATCGAGCCGGATGGCGACAGCCGCCGGATCTCTCTGCGCTCTGATGATGCGGGTTTTGGCGCGCTGGTCCTCTTGAAGCTGGACAACCTTGTCGGCGGCACGCTGGTGGTCGACGGCGTGTTCACCGAGGGCGTCGGCAACGCAGTCATGACCATGACGGATGTGCGGCTGACGCAGGCGCCGATGCTGACGCAATTGCTGTCGCTGGCGTCCCTGCGGGGCCTGAACGACGTGCTGAACGGCGACGGCGTTCTGTTTACCCGGGTCGAGACGCCGCTGCGGCTGAGCGAAGGGCGGATCGACATTGTCGGCCTGCGCGCATCAGGTCCGGCGATGGGCCTGACGGCGCGCGGCTGGG
>JBHIWT010000170.1:0-7617 GCA_041987265.1 Hyphomonadaceae bacterium | reverse complement strand
TAATTGTTGTTGCGTGACCAGATGATGTGGTGATGGGCGCGGGAGACGATCTGGATGGAATCGAGCTGCACGAAACCCAGACGACGAATGATGTCCATGACGTCGAGCGGGCCGGTGGGCGCGGACGAAAGGCCGTTGGCGTGAAGCCAGAGGCGGCGGGCGTCGCGGTTGGAGATGTCGAGCGTCGTTGCCGGTTTCATGGGCGGTAATCTGGCGATGGTGATCAGACAAACAACTGACAGCTTTGACTTTCCTGTGGCGTGACGGGATTGTCTGGCGATGAGCTGGAAAGACGAATCCGATGAGATCATGCGCCGCCGCGAGATGGCGAAGGCGCAGGGCGGCGAAGATGGCGTGGCGCGCCAGCACGCCAAGGGGCGGCTGACCATTCGCGAACGCATTGACGGGCTGGTGGACAAGGGCTCGTTCGATGAGGTCGGCATGGGGGCCGGCGAGCCGGAATATGATGAAGACGGCAAGCTGATCGGGTTTTCGCCGGCGAACTTCGTGCTGGGGTTTGCGAAGATCGATGGGCGGCGCTGTGTGGTGGGCGGCGAGGATTTCACGCTGAAGGGCGGATCGCCCTCGCCTGCCGGGTTGCGCAAGAGCATCTACGCCGAGGACCTGGCGATCCAGTATCGCGTGCCTCTGGTCCGTCTTCATGAGGGATCGGGCGGCAGCGTTGGCGGATCGAGCAAGCGTGGGCCGAGCCTTCCCTCGCCGGTCTATGATCGTCCGCGCTTTCGTTCCGTTGCGCAGGCGATGGCGAGCGTGCCGGTGGCGACGGCGGCGATGGGCGCAGTTGCGGGACTGCCTGCGGCGAGGCTGGTGGCTTCGCATTTCTCCGTCATGTCGAAGGCGACAGCGCAGATCCTGACGGCGGGGCCTGCGGTGGTCGAGCGGGCCATGGGCGAGAAGAAGACCAAGGACGAGCTTGGCGGATGGCAGGTGCACGCCAAGAACGGGACCGTGGACAACGCCGCCGATGACGAACCGGCGGCGCTGGATGAGATCAGGCGGTTCCTTTCGTACATGCCGGCAAGTGTATGGGAGCTGGCGCCGGCGTTGGATAACTCTGATCCGGTGGATCGCGCGGATGAGGCGTTGCTGGAGATCGTGCCGCGCGAACGGCGACGGGCGTTCGACATGCGGCGCGTGCTCGCCATGGTGCTGGACGCCGACAGTTTCTTCGAGATGGGGCGCGGGTATGGGCGCAGCCAGATTGTCGGGCTGGGGCGACTGAACGGGGTGCCGGTGGGCGTGTGGGCGAACGACGGCAGGCACCTTGCCGGATCGATGACCGCCGACGGGGCACAGAAGGCGCGGCGGTTCATGGAGATGTGCGAGACGTTTCATCTTCCGATTGTCAGTTTCGTGGACGAGCCGGGCTTCATGATCGGCTCCAAGGCCGAAGAGGAAGCGACAATCCGGCATGGGTCGGCGGCGGTGCTGACGGCGGCGATGACGCGGGTGCCATGGGCCAGTGTGATGGTGCGGCGCTCGTTCGGCGTGGCGCAGGCGGCGCATTATGGGCCGGACGGTTTTGTACTGGCCTGGCCTTCTGCGGAGAGCGGGCCGTTGCCGGTTGAGGGCGGCGTGGCGGTCGCCTTTCACCGGGAGATCGCGGCGGCGGACGATCCCGAAGCCAAGCGCCGCGAGCTGGAGGAGATGCTGGCTGCGCGCCAATCGCCCTTCCCCCGCGGCGAGGCGCTGGCGGTGCACGAGGTGATCGATCCGCGCGAAACGCGGCCGATGCTGTGTAAGTGGGTGGAGCGCGTGCAACCTTTGCTGGGACAATTGCTGGGGCCTTCGCACTTTAGCGTGCGGCCGTAAGGGGCGGATAGATCATGGCGACGAAGATCGAGCTGGAGACCGGCGGCAGCGTATGGAAGCTGGAAGTGGCGGCGGGGGATACGGTTAGCGCCGGGCAGACGCTGTTCATCATGGAAGTGATGAAGATGGAGGTTCCCTACGAAGCGCCGATCGACGGGGTGGTCGCCGAACTACACATCGCGGAAGGCGATGTGGTGCAGGAGGGAATGACCGCCATGGTGGTGAAGGGCACTTGAGCGCGCGGGCCGTGTGGCCCAGTGTTTGCGCGGCGGGGCGCTTGAAACGTGTGGGTGGTTCAGTGCGGCGCTTGTTTCCTGTCTTCGCGGTGATGGTTAGCGCGCTGGCGCCGGCAGGCGTGACGCAGACGCCTGAGGGCGTGGAGCGGACGCGATTGTTGTGGGCCGAGCGCGTGATCGCCGGACAGGATTGTCAGGCGTGCGACCTGCAGGGGGTGGACCTTGCCTATCAGGATCTTGAGGGACGCGATCTGACCCGCGCCGATCTGCGCGAGGCCGAAATGTCGCTCGTGACCCTGGACATGAGCAGCCTGGCTGGGGCGAAGCTGCGCGGGGCGGTGCTGGTGGGCGCCAAGCTGGGGCTGGCTGACCTATCGGGGGCGGATCTTTCGGACGCGACGCTGGAAGGCGCGTGGCTGGGGTCGGCGCGGCTGGGAGATGCGGCGCTGGACGGGACCGACCTTTCCGGCGCCTGGCTGGCCAATGTGAAGGGGCTGACCCAGGACCAACTTGATGAGGCCTGTGGCGATGAGGCGACGCGGCTACCGGACGGGCTGTCCGTCAGGGCCTGCCCTGACTGAAAGGGCTGCGACAGAGCGCCGCTTGACATAAATTAGAATTGTTCTAGAACGTGTCCAGATTGGCTCCGCGCCATGACAGGACCGACCGGGATCCCCCCCAACCCTTCCGGTCGTCTGGAAGCCCCCCTCGTTCGCGAGGGGGGCTTTCGTTTTTGGGCCGCGATCTATTCGCTGTCGCGTTCTCTGGCTTCCTGCATGCGAGCGCCCCGGAGGATGTTCGGCAGGGCGTAATTGCCTTCATGGCAGGAGCCTTCGAACAGGCGCTGGTCCGACGGATAAAGCGAGTATTCGGCGAGCCACGGCTCTGAATAGATTTCCGGATCGACGACGGTGTACTGGTAGAGCATCTCGTCTTCGGCGATGCGGGTGTAGCGTTCGATCACCTTGGCGTCGGAGGTGACGACGAGGCCGGAGATGGTGCGGACCTTTTCAACCTCGGAGACGCCGATGGTTTCGACCACCAGCGTTTCGCCTTCCCAGCGGGCGATGGCGTCGCCAAGGACAGAGTGGATCGGGGTCGGCTGGTGGGCGTCGGCGAAGGGAACGATGCGGGCTTCGGCGCCGTATTCCGTATAGATGACGACGTGGTCTTCGGTCTGGAAGATTTCGCGCGGGTTTTCGCCGATCAGGCCCATATTGGTGATCGGCGGCAGGCCGAGGCCGATGATGCAGCGTTCCCAGCCGGGGCGGACTTCGTAGCTGTCGTAGACGGGGGGGATGGCGCCGCGGTCGTTCGCCGCCCTGCCCGCAGCGGTGTATGGCAGCGCGCCGCTTTCCGGCAGGATGATTGAACGCGAACGGCGCTTGCCGCGCACTTTCGGCATGCCGTTGGAGGCGCGGTAGAGTTCCGGGAGTTCCGGGTCGAGGCCGCGTTCAAAGTTTTCGGCCATGCCGTTGGAGATCTGCAGCCAGTAGGCGTGGGCCTGTTCCTCGGGCAGTTCGAGCGGCACGTCCGGCCGGGACTCGATCATGATGAAGCCGTCCTGGTTCCAGATGCCGGAGATGTCCGGATGGCCATAGACGGTGCGCGGGGCCTTGTAGTCGGAGGCGGCGGATGCGGCGGCGACTTCGCTGACGCTCTGGGCGGACGCCGATGGCGCGGCGAAGGCGGCGGCTGCAGCGATCACGGCGGCGGCGAGGCTGCGGGCGGAATGGTTCATGGGAGGCTCCCGGTCTGGTTGTTTCATCGGTTTGTTATGGTTCGGCGCAGTCTCATGCGGCCGATACGCGACCAGTCGTGGGCGCAGCCTAGCCGAGCCTGTCGCGGGTTCAACTCCTTCCGTTGCGTTCGCCCCTGCGCTTTCGGCCCGGGGTCCGCGTGGGCGGCCGGGCGTTGCGTGACGATCGCGTGAGGCGGCTCAACTGGTGTTGAAGGCTTCGAAAGCGGGATCGGCCAGTTCGTGGAGCGCTGCGATCTCATCGCGCAGGACCGGGTTGGGCCGACCGCGATGGCGCAGGACGGGCGGCGGCTGGCCGAGCGCGCCGCGCGGCAGGCGGGCGAGGTAGGCGGTCAGACGCCGGATGCGCGGGGACGGGTTCGCCAGCACGCGGCGCACGGCTTCGATGCGGCGGATGAGGCGGCGCGGGTCGGGCGCGGCATGCCGGCGTGATGAGCGTGCCGGCGGCTCTGGCGGCGCAAGATCGAGCCAGCGCAGGATGCGGAACGGGGCGCGCCAGGTTTCAGGATCGTCAGGATCGACCGGGCGACGGGCGCAGGCCGGCGTTTCGGACAGGGGCGCTTCTGGCGCGGCTGGTGTGGGCTGGTGATGGCGCGCGAGGCTGGCTGAAAGGTTGATGCCGGTGTGAACGATGGCGAACGGGCGACGCGTTTTGCGCGCGCCGGGCGGGATGAGTGGTCTGGCGGCGGCGCGCAGGCGCCTGCCCTGCTCCGTCATCAGCAGCTGGGTGAGCGCTGCGACGAGGATCAGCTGGCGCGCCATGCGCTCGGCCGGCTTGAGCCAGCGCAGGATGGCGCTGCGCTGTTTAGCGTCGAGCCGGCGATGCAATTGCGCACGCGCCGATCCGTGTTCGGCGAAGATGGACGCGAGAAAGCGCCGCGCGCGATCCCAGAGCTCCGGGATGGTAACGCGCGGCCGGGCTGCGGGGAGCAGCATGTCGGCACGAGCAGAGTTGATCGTCATGCTGGCATTATGCGCGCGACGCGTCAGGTGTTGGATTGAGCGCAAACTGTGCGGGGGACTGGTTGGGGCGTGATGGGCTGACCGGGGCCAGCCCTGAGGGTGGATATGTGTTCCTTGCATATTTCGGCTGGCGGCGTTTTAGTTGGCCGTCCGTAGAGACAGGCTGAAGCCAGAAGTTGGGGGGAAACAAAAAATGACAGCAGTCGCAGCCGGCAACGGCGGAGGAATATCGCTCAGCCCTGAGGTTATCTCTGAGGTCGTGGCCGATCTGAGGAACTTCGGTGAAGTTCAACCGGGCGCAACCTCAACCGAGGTGCGAGTCTACAGCCCCGCCACGGGATACACCTACGTCTTCAGCGGACAAGGGTTCGGAGGTTTCGACAGCACAGGTCTGCCTACCGTTGGAACGGTAACCGGTTTTGCTCAGCTTTCGGGAAGCACCGTGCTGTTCCAAATGAACAGCTTCGCGATCCCGGCCCAAACAGTTGTCGGCCACATTCTGGCGAATGACGCCAACGCCTTAATCGCGACCTTGTTTGGGGGAAACGACGTCATCTACGGTAGCTTTTTCACCGACGAGCTGTACGGCTTCGGCGGCAACGACACGTTCCATCCAAACGGTCCCGACGACACGATCTTTGGAGGGGATGGCGACGATACGGTCCGCTTCATTGGCGCCCCCGGCGCTGCATATCTCGATGGCGGGGCTGGGAGCGATCAGATTTCGGTGGCGGTCCCGGACGGGATCGTGCTGCAGCCATCGACGTCCATGGTTTTTGATTTTCGCGGCGCAACGATCATCAGCTTCGAACAGCTGGCATTCGGTGGAACCCAATCGGCGGTGATGGTCTTCAACTTCGCCGACCTCGGTGACGGCCTTGCAATCGATGCGCGTATCCAAGGCGGATCTGGCGCCGACCGAGTCCTGTTTCAGGCGGAGGGTCCCGGGACATATTCTCTGCAGTCAGCGAACTTTGATCTGATTGACTGGGGGGCGAACGACTATGTCGAGCTCTGGGCGGCATCTACGTCTGCAGCTTCAAGCCTGACTGGATCGTCTTTCAACGACCGCATGGTCGGATCAGACCACAACCTAACACCGGAGACTCTCTCTGGCGGCGCGGGGAATGACATTCTCTACGGCCTATCCGGCGACGATCGCCTCAACGGAGACGACGGAAACGATCTACTTGTAGGCGACGCCGGAAACGACATGATTGATGGCGGGGCAGGAACGGACACTGCGCTGTATCGTTCCGACATGGGAACATACCAACTCGTCCGTCATGGCGATTTGCTGGCGGTTCTGTCCGACGCCTCCGGCTCTGACCGCCTCACCTCGATTGAGTCGCTTCAGTTTACGGACCAATTGGTTGATGTCTCTTCCATTCCCCAGTTCCGGGCGCTTGATTACATCGCGGGCTATGACGACCTCATCGGGGCCCTGGGTCTAAACGCCGACGCGGGGTACGAGCACTTTGTCGCCGCCGGCTATTTCGAGGGGCGCAACGCGGACGGGTTTGACGGTCTCGCGTACATTGCTGGCCACAATGACCTGATTGCCGCCTTTGGCGCCGATGAGGACGCCGCAGTCGAGCATTACATCCTCGCTGGCTATGCTGAAGGACGCACCGACCGCGCTTTTGACGCTTACTCCTACCTTGCCACGCATGGCGATCTGTTCAACGCGTTCGGCGCAGACACCACGGCGGCGGCAAACCACTATATCCTTGCCGGTTTCGCTGAAGGTCGCGTTCGGGATGGTTTCGATGCGCTGCAATACATTGCGGGCAACGGGGATCTGATCGATGCGTTCGGAACGGATGAAGCGGGCGCCACGCGACACTACGTTGTCGCGGGCAAGAATGAGGGCCGCTCCGCCGACGCGTTTGACGGACTGCGTTACATTGCGAGCCACAACGATCTGATCGGCGCGCTCGGAGCAAACGAGACCGCAGCAGCATGGCATTATATCGTCGCTGGCAGGAATGAAGGGCGCGCGACCGACACATTCGATCCGCTGCAATACATCGCCTCGTTCGGCGACCTGATTCAGGCGTTCGGGACCAATGCTGCTGCTGCGACGGCCCACTTCATCCAATATGGCTTCGCTGAAGGCCGCACGCGCGATGACTTCGATGCGGCGCAGTATCTCGCCAATTATGCGGATCTGCAGGCTGCATTCGGCGCGAACGAGGACGCAGCTACGACACATTACATCAATCACGGCTTCTACGAGGGCCGGACGGATGCAGCCCCCGCCGCCAGCGCGCCGGCGGAGAGTCCGCTGGCGGTGAAGGGCGATGGAGAAACGCCTGAAGTGCTGGTGGCGCTGGCTGAGGCCGGGTCAGGCGTCCGCCTACAGTCGGCGAACGATCCCCTCGCCCCGGAACTTGCAGGACTCGATGTTCACGCCGGACCGCTGGAAGCCGGGATCAACACCGACGGCGCCGACTGGGCCATCATGCACGGGTGAGGCGCGACGATGGGGCGGCGGGGTTGGCGGTGGTTCGGGCGGGTTCGCCTGTTGGGCGGCTTGACTTTGGGGGCGAACATCTAGTTCGCTAGGAGCAAGCGACAATGGGCCGGCGATGTACCGGGGCCGGGGGCGTGGGGGGATGTCGTGCGTACAGAGTTTACCGGCCACTTCGCCAGCGACCTGGTATTTCTCAGCCTCGATGGAGGCGATGAGGTTCGCTATTCGCTTGATGCGGAGACGCCTGTCGTCACAGATTATCGCGCGCTGATCCGGTCTTCGGGCGCCTGGAACGGCTCGGCGATGGGCCAGGCGGCGATCATCACCTATTCCTTCGATTCTGCGCTGCC
>JBHIWT010000169.1:0-7676 GCA_041987265.1 Hyphomonadaceae bacterium | reverse complement strand
CAAAACCGCTGAACGGGGCTGAATTTGAGTACTGATCCAAGCCCGCAGACGCCATGGTCCGGCGTCGCTGTCATCCCGACCTATCGCCATGTCACGGTTCTGCCGACTGTAGTGGAGAAAGCCTTGGCGGCAGGCCTTTCAGTGATCGTTGTCGACGACGGCAATGAACCCGAAACCGCCAACCAGATTGGCGCGCTCCACAACCCTGACGTGGGCGTCACGGTGGTTCGCCGCGACCAGAACGGGGGCAAGGGCGCAGCCGTGAAGACCGGCTTGCGCGAGGCCCGCCGCGCCGGATGGAGCCACGCCGTCCAGATCGACGCGGACGGCCAGCACGACCTCGACGCACTCGGCGATCTCATCGCGCAATCAAGAGCGAACCCATACGCTATGGTCTGCGGTGTGCCACGATACGACGACAGCATCCCCGGAGCACGCAAGGCGGGACGCTACATCACCCATGTCTGGGTCTGGATCGAAACCCTCTCGCGCGACATCTCCGACAGCATGTGCGGCTTTCGCGTTTACCCGCTCGCAGACACCATCGCCGTGCTCGACCGGGAAACCCTGGGCGACCGCATGGACTTCGACACCGAGATTCTCGTCCACATGCACTGGCGCGGCCTCGATTTCGTCGAACTGCCAGTGCGCGTGATCTATCCCGAAAACAACGTCTCCAACTTTCGCATGCTGAAGGACAATGTCGCGATTTCGCTGATGCACACGCGCCTCGCGCTGCAGATGCCGGTCAGAGCGCCAATCCGCTGGTGGCGGCGCAGCCGGCGGCGCGGGCAATCACTGGCTTGAACGCGTCGCCTCGCCAGACGATCGACGCCTCGAACCCGTCAACCGGCGCAAACGCATACCAGTTAACCGAACTCGCCAACGTGATTGCCTCGCCATCGTCTTGCCGCCGCGCCATCGCCCGCGCCACCAAAGATTGTACCGGCCACGACCCGAACGCCTTGAACCATGCCTCCGCCAGTGTCCACGCCCGGCAGGCTGTCCGTGCATCATGGGCAATCGCGTCGCCTGTCAGAAACGCACCGATTTCGCCCCAGTGACGCGGTGCATCCGCGCATTCGACATCACAGCCCAGTCGCCACAGGCGAGCATGGCTCCCCGCAGCCAGCACGGCCGCCATCGCCACACCACGGGAATGGCTGACCGACGTCAGGCAGTCCTGGTCTGCACGTCCCGGCAGCTTGGCCCGAGCAGCCTCAAGCGCCTGATCGGCCAGCGAGCGTTGTGCGCTCCTGACCAGGCGTTGATACTTGTCGGCGCCGCGCGAGGCGATGCCCGCAACCACTTGCATGTCGAACGCGCCTGTCAGCTTGCACATTCCCCAAATCGGGACAGACTGCCCCTGTTGCTCATCAACGGCCGCTCGCCAGCCAGCAACTCACCATACAGGCGGGGCTTGACCGTGATCCACAGGAAGGTGATCGGCAGGCGGACGAAAATGATCGACCGGGGACGGGAATGCAATCGGCCGCGCCGCCAATCGTCATGCGGGCTGTATCCAGCGCCGCCATCATCGCCGATGTCGCCGGCGAATCCGTGCACGGCGCTCCCGCGGCGCTCGAAGACCTGCCACGCAATATGCGCCGCCGGCTCAGCTCGTTCGATCGCATGGTCGCCCGCTGCGTGCTGGGCTTGCGCGATGATAGCGTCGTCAACGCGCCGTTCGTCCTGGCGTCGAACTACGGCAACATGCGACTGACTCTGGACCTGCTCAGCCAGTTGTGCGCCGAAGAGCCGATGTCGCCGGCTGCGTTCTCCGCCTCGGTCCACAACGCCGCCGCCGGTTTCGCCAGCTTGCTCACCCGGAACCACGGCGGACACACCGCTGTCGCGGCTGGCGCCGACAGCGCCCAAGCTGGCCTGTTGGAGGCCGCCTTGCGTCTTCGCGTTGGCGAGCCCAGCGTGCTGCTCGTCATCGCCGATGAACCCTTGCCGGGCGACTACGCCGCATTCGATCCGGAACCTCACGCACCCGCTGCGTGCATCGCGATCCGACTGCAGCCGCAGCCACGTGCAGGTGAAGCGAGACCGCTACACATCAGCAACTATAGCGGCAGGGCGGGCATTGCCGCGCTCGCGCGCGACCTCGCCAATTCACCGGCGGACATCTCATGCACACGATAGAGGCGTCCCGCTCTGATGATCGCGAACCGCTCAACCTGCCGGGCAGGGCGTGGCGGCTGATCGCCACGGCGACGTCCTTCGCGATCTTCGGCGTCGGCGGCCTTGTCATGGCGCTGATTTACTTTCCGATCCTGCGCCTGTTCGTGCGCGAGCCGGTGCGCCGCGCCCATCTCGCCCGCGAAAGCGTTCACCGCATCTGGCGCATCTACATCGAAGTGATCCAGTTCATCGGCACCGTGTCATTCGAATGCGACCAGCCCGACAAGCTCAGAAATCTGCGCGGAACCATCGTCGTCGCAAATCATCCAACCTTGCTCGATGTTGTTTTCCTGATGGCGTTCATGCGCGAGACACGTGCAGTGGTGAAGGAGGGGGTATGGAAAAACCCGTTCATGTCCGGCGTCGTTTCAGCCGCCGATTACATCCCCAACACTGGCGATCCGCAGAAACTTGTGGACGATTGCGCCACCGCCCTCCGTGACGGCGCCAACCTCGTCATCTTCCCGGAAGGCTCGCGCACCCCTCCCGGCCAGCCGCGCCATTATCAACGAGGTTTCGCCAACGCGGCGCTGCTGGCGGGCGCGCCGGTCCAGATCGTCACCATCGACGCCTGGCCCACAATCCTGTTCAAGGGCGAACCTTGGTGGCGCATACCGGGACGCAAACCCCACTGGAAGATCCAGGTCCATGACTGTGTTGATGTGCCGAATCAATATGGCTATCACCGGACCCCGGTCGCCGTTCGCAAGCTCACCGCCGACGTCGCCGAACGCATAGAAAGTCTCTTGCCGCATGAGCGCCCTTGAAACCGAACTGATCGAAATGATCGTCGACGTTCTCGCACTGGAAGATGTCACCACAGCAGATATCTCCGCTGACGAGAATCTCTTTGCCGACGACGGCCTTGGGCTCGATTCGATTGACGCGCTCGAACTGGGCGTCGCCATACAGAAGAAGTATGGCGTCAAGATCGACGCGGCTGACAAGAACGTCGCCGAACACTTCGCAAGCGTCTCCGCGCTGGCGAAATTCATCGAACGCTCAAGAGGCGCATCGTGACCAAGACGCGATACAAGGAAGAGACCTATCAGGAAGTCGTCGGCTACCTGACCGGCGATTTCGAAATCCCGGCCGACCAGATCCGGCCCGACGCGAAACTGATGGACGATCTCGAACTCGACAGCATCGATGCGGTCGACCTGATGGTGAAGTTCCAGGAAACCACCGGCAAGAAGGTCACGCCCGACCAGTTCGAGGGCATCGAAACGGTCGAGGATCTCGTCGTGCTGGTAGAGACGCTCAAGCGCGAGGGATGATTGCGCGCAGGCTTGGCCGCTGGCTGACAGGCGCGCTCGACGCGATTTCCATCGCTTATCCGGTGCTGGTCCTGTTTCTGGTTCGTCCATTCGGCCCCGTCGCAATCGTCATCGGCCTCATCGGCGTCCTGATCCTGCGCACGTTTCTCGGCCTCGGCCGCCGCACGCCGCCAGCCATGACCATCGCCGCCATGCTCGCCGCCGCCGTCCTTGTTGCGATTACCAGCATCAATCCCGTTCTGGCGGTTCGCGTCTATCCCGCCCTGATGAGCGCCGCCATGCTCTCCGTCTTCGCCGCCTCGCTGATCTGGCCGCCGACAATCATCGAACAGATCGCCCGCCTTGCAGAGGGCGACCTGCCGCCCGCCGCCATCGCCTACACGCGCAAGGTCACCTGGGTCTGGTGCGGCTTCTTCGTCCTCAATGGCGCGATCGCGCTCTGGTCGGCGCTGAAATGGCCGCTTGAGGCATGGGCGCTCTACAATGGGCTGATCTCGTACCTGCTGATGGGCTGCCTCTTCGCCGGCGAATTTCTCATCCGTCGCCGTGTCCGCGCCGCACACGAGGCGGAGCAGGGATGAGCCGCAAATTCCTCGATACGCTGGCAAACGCGCCGCCTGAGGCGCCGCTCTTCCGTCGATCAAACGATGAACTGGTCACAGCAGCTCGCATCTGCGCCAACGCGCGCGCCGCCGCTGCGCGCACCAAAACCGCTGACGGCCCGCTCTTCCTCCACACACGCACCGCATCCATGTTTGTCGCCGGATTACTGGCTGCCAGCCTCCTCAGGCGCGAACTCGCAATCCTCCCGCACGCCCAGCCCGACTACCTCGCCCAGGTCGGGGCCAACACAGACAACTTCCTCACCGACGAAGGCGAGCAGCCAACCCTTCGCGATGAACCGCCCGACGCGCCAGCCGACATCGAACCATCAAGCCTCGCGGACATCCCGCTCGCCTTCTACACGTCCGGCTCCACCGCCGCGCCCAAGAAGGCGCCAAAGTCGCTCGCCCAGCTCGAAAGCGAAGCCCACGCCTGGGTGCGCACATTCTCGGGCGACGTCGACGCCGTCGCCGGCACCGTCTCTCACCAACACATTTACGGTTGCCTGTTCCGCGTCATCGCCCCGATCCTCGGCGGATGGATTTCAACCGACGTTCAGGCGTTCACCTGGGAGAGCTTCCTCACCCAGCTTGGCGACAAGACGCTCGGCGTTACCAGCCCGGCGCATCTCACGCGCATTCCCCCGAATCTCGACCTGGAAGGCAAACCGCCGCTGCGGCTTCTGTCGTCCGGCCAGGCCCTCCCATTCGAAGCCGCGCGCCACGCCGCTAGCCTGTTCGGCGCGCCTCCCATCGAAATCCTCGGCAGCACCGAAACCGGGGGCGTCGCCACCCGCCGCAGCCACAGCCCGGATGAACTCTGGACCCCTCTGGAAGATGTCGAAATCCGAAAGTCGGAGCAGGGGACGCTTGAAGTGCGCTCGCCGTTTACAGGATCGAGCGAATTCTACCCCATGGGCGATCGCGTCGAGATCACCTCATCCGGCGCCTTTCGTCTTCTGGCCCGCGCCGACCGCATCGCCAAAATCGAAGGCAAGCGCGTCTCGCTCGACCGCGTCGAGGCCATCCTCACCGCCCATCCCGATATCGCCGAAGCGCGCGTGCTGGTGGCGAGCGAAGATGGCCGCGAGCGCCTCTCCGCCGTCATCGTCCCGAACGAGGCCGGCCGCCAGCGTCTCGGTCCGCTCGGCGCCTTCCGCTATTCGCGCAGTCTGCTCGCCGATCTCACCGACCAGTTCGAAGTCGCCGAACGCCCCAAGCGCTGGCGCTTCGTCGCCGCCTTGCCGCGCACATCGCAAGCCAAGATCCCCCAGACTGCTCTCGCCGCAATCTTCGCCCAGCGATCCATCCTCCCGCGTCTCAATGCTACGCGTACAGAGGTCACGCCTGATCAGGCCACGATCGCCTTCGAAATGTCTGCGGATCTGCCGTGGTTCGAAGGCCACTTTCCCGGAACGCCGATTCTTCCCGGCGTGGCACAGGTCCACATTGCAGCCCGACTGGCCGAGGAAATCTGGGCCTTCGCCCCGCACAATCACGAAGTCAGGCGAATGAAGTTCCACCGCGTCCTGTTCCCCGGCGATCAGGTCGAACTCACGCTCAGTCGACAGACCGATCCCGACCGAATCCGCTATGTCTTCCAGGTTGCTGGCGCGATCGCCTCAGAAGGGGCGATTGGCGGCGCCTGAAGCGAGGACACCTGAGGAATGACCACGATCTACGGAATCCCCAACTGCGACACGATGAAGAAGGCGCGCGCCTGGCTGGCGGAGGAGGGGATTGATCACACCTTCCACGACTACAAGAAACTCGGGGTAACCCCCGCCCATCTCAAACGTTGGGCCAAAGCGGTCGGCTGGGAAAAGCTGCTCAACCGCGCCGGAACCACGTTCCGCAAACTACCGCCCGAGGCGAAGGAAAATATCACCAAAGACAAAGCTTTGGCGCTGATGGTCGAGCAACCATCAATGATCAAGCGCCCCGTGCTGGAAGCAAACGGCGAAGTCCTCGTCGGCTTCAAACCAGAAAGCTATCAGCAAGCTTTCGGTCGCTAGCGACCGTCCCGCGCGGTCGGCTCGGCTTTTATGCTGCGACTGCGTCCTTGGGGGTGGACGAATCCGTTTCACCGACCTATGTAGCTGCCACCCAAGCCATCGCAATTCGATCCTTGAGTCTCACAGAAAGCTGTAATGAATCCAAATAACACGACCTTCGCCGATCGGCAGGCCGCATCGGCTGCTGCAAAAAAAGCCCTCCTCGAAAAGTTCAAGCCCAAGCCCATGATCCAGGCTGAAGAGCCGATTGATCATGAGAAGGAGCGCCGCGAACGCATCGAGGCGGTCCGCGCCCAGCGCGAGGCTGAAAAGGCCGAAAAGCGCCGCGCAAAGGCTGAAGCCGCTGCACGCGCCGAACAGAAGCGCATCGAAGCTGAGCAGGCCGAAGAGGCCGCCAAGCTTGAAGCCCAGCAAAAAACTGACGCTGAAAAGCGCAAGGAGCGCAAAGAGCGCAAGAAAGCCATGAAAGAGGCGGCCCGCCAGAAGAAGATGGCCCGTCAAAGTGGCTCGCCCAGCGGACACGGCGCGGCCAGCTCCGCCGCCCCTCTCGATCCGGCCGCAGAGGCCCGTCGCGAACACGAGCGCTATATCCGCGAACTGGAACGCCAGCGCGCCTGATTACGCGGTAAGAACTCAGAGATTGATGCGGCCGGCGGATTTATTTTCGCCGGCCGCATCCGTTTGGGCCTCATTCGGCATCTAACTGCCAGGAGCGCCCTTATGGCGCGTAGAACAACGGATTCTCCCCATGGACGTCGCCATCATCGTACCCGTCAGCGCCTTCGCTGCGCTGGTCCTGATCGTCTGGCTAGCCAACCATTTCGCCGCCAAGAAACGAGCCGATGCTTACGCAACGGTCCGAATGGCCATCGAGAAAGGCCAGGAAGTCACGCCCGAAGCGATGGAATCCATGACCCGCATCACGCATCCCAAAGCCGATCTGCGCCGCGGCATCCTGCTGCTGGCTCTGACCGGCGCCTTCGTCGCGCTCGCGGGTATTGTCGCCACCGAAGACGAAGAAGCCGTCCGGGCGCTGTTGGGGATCTCGGTCTTCCCGCTTTCGATCGGCTTGGCCTACATTGGCCTCCACTTCTTTACTAACGACCAGAAGACCGCCTAGCGGGAGCGCGGGCCCGATGGGGCAGCTCGACGAAGCAGACCTGACCGCCTCGGCGATGGCGGGCGACGAACGAGCCTTTGAAAGGCTCGTTCGCATGCACCAGGCCTCGGTGCGCGCGCTGTCGCGTCGGCTGGCGGGGACGGTAGGCGATGGTGACGACATCGCGCAGTCCGCCTTCCTGATTGCATGGCGGCGGCGCGAGTCCTGGCGCGGAGGGTCCTTCCGCGCCTGGGTCTGCGCCATCGCCTATCGGGAATTTCTCCAGGCGCGCAGGAACAATCCCGCCTTTGCTCCGGAAAGCGAGGCGGCAGACGAAAGCGCCGCGCCGCATGACTCAGCCCGCATCGATCTCCTGCGCGCCTTCAAGGAACTCGCGGTCAACGAACGCGCCGCGATCGCGCTTTGTCTCGGCGCCGGCATGTCGCACGCCGAAGCCGCGTTCGCGATGAGCGCTCCGCTGGGTTCCGTGAAATCA
>JBHIWT010000168.1:0-7738 GCA_041987265.1 Hyphomonadaceae bacterium | reverse complement strand
CGTGGCGGGTGGTGTCGCCGGGGTCAGGTGAGGCCGAGGATTTCACGCTCGAAGATTGCCAAGAGCTGGCGCCAGATGTCGAGCGTGTCGCGAAGATTGTCGGCGGTGACGCCTGCATCGAGATTGATGTCCATCTGCAGGCGGACCTGGTTGTTGACGAGGCTGGCGCGGGCGTAGCGCCAGGAGACGTTGAAGGCGTTGGCGGATTCAAGGGTGGCGGTTTCCGGCGCGGGGAAAGCGGCGAGGAATTGTACGGAGTTGCAGAACAGGCCGTTTTCGCACTCGTAGAAATTGATAATGTAGTCCGAGCGCGAGAGGCGTCCGTTGATCTGCGGGTTGCCTTCGTCGTCAGCCGTGAGCTGGGCCTGATAGCCGGCGCGCTGCATGAAGGTCGCTATGCCGCCGGGGTCGGAGGCGTCGAACATGCCGACGCGGGTCTGCACCACGTCCTGCGCGGCGGCGGGCGTAATGGCCGGGACCGCCGTTGCGAAAAGGACGAAGAGGGCGGCGATGTGCAGGCGTTGCATTGTGGCTGTCCCCTTGTCGTCGTCCCTTAATGTCTGACTGCATGAGTCGTAACGGCGCATGAACAGCGCAACGTCTGCGTCGCCGCGTTGAACGATCAGCAGCCGGCGCGGGAGCGTTCGGTTGCGGCGAGCGTCTTTGCGGTCTGCGAGGCGTTGGGGAACTGGCCGCCCATGAGGCCGAGCGCCTGGCAGGCTTCGGACTTCTTGCCCATCAGGCGCATGGAGCGCGCGAGTTTGACGAGGGCTTCGGGGCCGCGATCGGATTTGGGATAATCGGACAGCAGCTTGCCGTAGGCGTTGGCCGCGTCCGCGTAGTTTTCCTGATAGAGGAGCGACTCGCCATAAAGGTATTGGGCTGAATCGGCCTGCGGGCTCTTGGGGTGGCGCTGAAGGTAGACGCCGAGCGCCTGCTGGGCTGCGGGATAGTTTCCGGAAAGAAGAAGTTCGCGCGACTGCTTGAGGAGTTCGGTCTCCCCGGTCGGCAGTTCGGACACCTCGACGCGCGAGGCGAGACCAGATGGCGCGCCGGACGGGCCGCCGGCGCCGCTGGGGGCCGGGCCGAAACCGGCACCGCCTGTGGGCGCGACGCTGACGAGTTCTTCGGTTTCGCCGCGGGCGAGCGCTTCGAGCGCCTCGATGCGGGCGGTCAGCGCGTTGACGACGGCTTCAAGCTCGAGGCGGCCGGCGTTGGCGGCTTCGGCTTTCTTGTTGGCTTCGTTGAGCTGGAAGGCGAGCTGTTCGGCCTTGCCGGTGGCGGCGCGCAGTTCGACTTCGAGGTTGTCTACCTTCGTCTGCAGCCGCTCGACGACCGGGTCGGGCTGGGCGACGTATGGCGTCTGCCCGAGGACCTGGGCGTTCGCCGCCTGCGGAAGACTAACGAAAACCGCCGCAAGAGCCGCAAGCGCGGGCCCGACGGCGGTCAGCT
Source organism: Hyphomonadaceae bacterium (assembly GCA_041987265.1). Taxonomy (GTDB): domain Bacteria; phylum Pseudomonadota; class Alphaproteobacteria; order Caulobacterales; family Hyphomonadaceae; genus IH12. The sequence continues at coordinate 6,286 of JBHIWT010000168.1, read as the reverse complement.
TTGGAAGCGCGTGAATCATGTGGCTCAAAGTATCCGCCGCCCGCGCCAAAAATGTGGCGAACGGGCGGCGGGCTGGTTTTGAGGTCGGACTAGCTGGTTGCGCCGCCGACGATGTTGGTGTGCGCGTTGCGGTTCTGGCTCCACGCGGCTTCGTTGTTGCCCGGATTGATCGGGCGCGACTTGCCGTAAGAGATGGTGGAGAGACGCGCAGCCGCGACGCCCTGCGATTGCAGGTAGGACGAAACAGCTTCCGCACGGCGGGCGCCGAGCGCGATGTTGTATTCGGCCGTGCCGCGCTCGTCGGCGTTGCCTTCAATCTGGACGCGAACGTTCGGGTATTGCTTCAGCCAGGCGGCCTGGGCCTGAAGCGCCGTACGATCGGCTTCGTCGAGGTTGTACTGGTCGTAGCCGAAGAAGACGCGCGTGGCGGCTTTGGCTTCGAAGTCAGCGCGCGAACCGGCGGCGGGGCCGGCCGGGGTCGGCGGCGGCGCAGCTGGCGCAGGCGCAGGACGCGGTTGCGTCGCCGGCGCGGTGTCGACTGGCTCTGGAGTTGGCTCCGGCTGCGATGCACACGCCGACGCCAGTCCTCCCGCGATGACGAGTGCTGCAAGATGAGTAGACCGCATATCGAACTCCTTGTTGCCGCGCGTCTGCTTATTTGACGCGAAACGTAATGCCCGGGCGCATTACCGGCGAATTGAAGACATTTTGCAAGACCAATCCCGACCTGTCCTGCGAGTTTTGAGCCTAGCTCACATTACCTTTTGCCAAGCAAACCCATTTTGCAGCAGCGTGACGCACCGGAAATGAATTTTTCGCGCCAGTGTTTTATTGCAACAAGGGGCTCCAGGCGGGGTCGGATGCGTCGCCCGGCGTGCGCAGCGAACGCAGATTCCGACCGCTGAGATCGATCGTCCAGAGTTTCGGACCGGCGCCCGGCGCAGCTTCGCGGAAGAAAGCGATGACGCGTCCGTTGGGTGACCAGGTCGGACCTTCGTCGAGATAGGACTCGGTCAGGAGGCGTTCGCCCTGTCCGTCCGGCTGGATCACGCCGATGTAGAAGCGGCCCTGATTCTGGCGCGTGAAGGCGATCCAGTCGCCGCGCGGGGACCAGACCGGGGTCGAGTAACGTCCTTCGCCGAACGAGATGCGGCAGGCGGTGTCGCGCCCGCCGGTGGGGCAGTTCATCTGCGAACCGTCGGCGCGCATGATGTAGAGTTGGGGGGTGCCGCCACGGTCGGAGGTGAAGACAATATTTCGCCCATCAGGCGAGTAGGACGGCGAGACGTCGACGGACGGCGAGGTGGTCAGCCGGGTTTCTGTGCGACGAGCAAGTTCCACGGTGTAGATGTCCGAGTTGCCGTTGCGCTCGCGGCTCATGACGACATAGCGGCCGTCCGGCGAGAAGCGCGCCGCGTAGTTGGAGGCGCGGGCGACTTCGTTGAGCACTTCCTGGCGACCGGTCTCGATATCGTAGAGATAGGTGCGCAGGCGGGTGGCAAGGGGATCGGTCGGGTCGGGCACGTAGGCGCTGAAGATAATGGTCTGCGATGTAGGCGAGAAGCGCGGGGTCAGGACCGTGGACACGTTGGGGATGAGGAATTCGGCCTCTGCGCCGTCCTGGTCCATGATCGCGAGGCGGCGCTTGCGATCGAGCGCCGGGCCGCTTTCGGAGACGAAGACGATGCGGCTGTCGAAATAGCCTTCTTCGCCGGTGAGCTGGGAATAGACGTCGTCGGCCACCTTGTGGGCGACGCGGCGCCAGTTGTCGGGTGTCGGGACGGAGTATTGCTTGGCGAGCAATTCCTCGGCGCCGAATACGTCATAGACGCGGAATTGGGTGACCATGTTGTAGTTGGCGTCGATCAGGACGTTGCCGACGACGAGCGCCTGGACGTTGAGAACAGTCCAGTCGGCGAATTTCGGCGCGAGGCCGATGTCGAGATCTTGTTCGATGTATGGACCGGGGTGGAGGCTGAAGAGGCCCGTGCTGTCGAGGTCGGCCTTGACGACTTCGGAAATGCGCGCGGCGATTTCCTGGGCCTGTGCGTTGCCGCCGTCGAAATTGGGAACTGCGACCGGCATGGGCTGGAAGTTGACGCCTTCGACCGTGACGCGGAGCTGGGCGTGTGCTGGTAGCGCGGCAAAAGCCGCGGTCAGCGCAAGAAGCGCGAGGCTGAGGAAACGCAGGGCGGTATTCTTCACGATCTAGACCTTTCTAGCTCCGGCCCACCGGCCGTCGTCTTTCTAGTAACGCATCAAGGCAGGAATTCGATGTCGATCCATTGTGGGGGGGACACCTGATAGTATTCCGCCGGGACGGTGAATGGCGAACACTGATTCAGCGCACGGCGGGCGCGCTGAACGAAAATCTGCATCGGACGGTCGGCTGATGGCTCGCGCGCGGGCTCGATCAGTTCCGGTGAGCCGAGCAGGCGGCCGTCGCGTTCAAAGCGGATGCGGATGACGGCGCGCAGGCGACGGGCGTCAGCCATATCGTCCTGGTCCGCCCAGCAGCCGCGCGAGATGAGCTGCGAACGGACGAAGTCGGCGACGGTGATGGTCATCTGCCGGTTGTCGCCGACGCCGCGGCGCGGGGCCTGGTCCTCGACATTGCGGAGGTCGGCGGCGGTGCGGTCGCTTTGCGGCGCACGCGTTTCCTTCGGCCGTTCGACGGACTGGAGGATGGACGACAGGCTGTCGTTGAAGTCCGGTTTGGGTTCGGGCTTCGGCTCGGGTTTTTTCGGTTCGGGTTTTGGTTCCGGTTCCGCAGGCGCGGGCTCCGGTTCGGGGATGATCTCGGCTTCGGACTCGGCGGGATCGGGCTGGCTCTCGGCCGGTTCGGGCTCGGCGGCGGCTTCCTCGGCGATCTCGGCGTCGGGTTGTTCCTCGATGACGGGGGCGACGTTGGTGGCCTCGCCAATGGTCAGGAGTTCGACAGGCAGGATCACCATAGGCGTCGACTCGCGCGGCAATTGCGGCACGACCACGATGCCCGCCGCTGCAAAGGCGAGGTGCAGGGCGATAGAGAAGGGAATGCCGACGCGCATGCGGTCGATCAGCCTCCGCCGGTTTCTTCGTCCTCGACGACCATGCCGGCATTGGTGAAGCCGGCGGCCTGGAGCAGGGACAGCACCTTGACGACGCGGCCGTATGCGACCGCCTGGTCGCCGCGGACATAGACGCGGCGCTCAAGGTTTTCATTCGCCACAGCCGCCAGCAGGGCGGGCAGGGCTTCTACCTCGACCGGTTCATCCTGCGTGCCGACATAGATCTGACCCTCAGCGTCAACGGTCACGACCAGCGGTTGTTCCTCGGACGACGGCAATTGCTCGGCCTTGGTCTTGGGCAGGTCGACCGGCACGCCCTGGGCGAGCAGGGGGGCGGTGATCATGAAGACGACGAGCAGGACGAGCATGACGTCGACGAAGGGCGTGACGTTGATCTCGGCGTTCGGGCGGGGGCGACGATGGCCGCGTCCGCTCGAGCTGCGCTTGAGGAGCATGGCCATGGATCAGGCTTCCCGGCGTTCGCGCAGGCGTTTGTCGAGACGGACAGCGAATTCCTGGGCGAACATGTCGAGGCGTTCGCCGAACTTGGCGATGTCGCCCGAGAACTTGTTGTAGAAAACCAGCGCGGGGATGGCTGCTGCGAGGCCCATGGCGGTGGCGAACAGCGCCTCGGCGATGCCGGGGGCGACGACTGTAAGGTTGGTTTCACCCTGGGCGGCGATGTCGCGGAAGGCGTTCATGATGCCGATGACGGTGCCGAGCAGGCCGATGAAGGGGGAGGCCGAAGCGATGATGGCGAGGGTGGAAAGCCCCTTCTCCATCTGGATGGCTTCGCGCCCGGCGGAGACCGACATCTGAGAGCGGGCGCGATCGACGATGGCGGACATGTCGGCGCTGGACGGGGCGGCGACGCGGCGGGCGTCGCGCCATTCGGTTGCGCCGGCGGCGAAGACGCGGGCCATGGCGTCACCCGAGCCGCGCGAGGAGCGTTCAGTCATTTCTTCGAGCGGCTGGCCTGACCAGAAGGCGTTTTCAAAGCGGTTGGCCTTGGCGTTGGCGCCCATCAGCGAAAACCACTTGTCGATAGCGACCGCCCACGACCAGACCGAGGCGATCAGGAGGATGACCATCACCGCCTTCACGATGATGTCCGCCTCCATGAACAAATTGATCAAAGAGAACGACCCGGCGGTGACTTCGGGCAGGGCGATGGGGTCCATAAGGGCCTCTTGCGCAACAGAAATCTGGCTGGAGCGCTGGGGCGCCAACCAAGGGAAAGCTCGAACGCCCAGCTTCTGGTGTCGAAATTGGGCAAGATGAAGGACGTAGATCGCGATTCGCTGCTGAAAGGGTGATCACGCCGAAGGATTTGGCGCCTTATGGGCGTTCCACATCGTTTGTTCCGCAGCGTCAGGCCGGCGGGGGCGTCCTTCGGCGTTAATGGTAACCGCGACGACGGTGGCGGAGATCAGCAATTGCTCGCCGCAGAAGATCTGCTGGGTGAAGAAGAGACGGGGACCCTTCATGCCCTCAAAGCGGGTGGCGATGGTCAGCGCGTCGTGGATGCGCGCCGGCGCCTTGTAGTCGATCTCGACACGGGTGACGGCGAACAGGCCCGGGTCGCGACCGCCGGCCTGCTCGGTCATGATGCGGAGATATTCCGACCGGCCGCGTTCCATGAAGCGCAGGTAGTTGGCGTGGTAGACGACGCCGGTGAAGTCGGTGTCTTCATAATAGACGCGTGCGGGGAGCGTGTGGACGCCGGCTTCGATGCGGCCGCTGGATGGTGTGTCGTTTGTCATGCTGCGGTGCACATACGATGGATGGCGTTGAAGGTGAAGTTGCGCGCGTTGTCAGTCGAGTGTCGTCGTTGAGTCTCCGAACGGCAACACGCCTCAAAATCAGCATAAGTTTCGTGATTGATCAGGTGACCGGTTCTTGACCGTCGATGACGGCGACACGATTGTTCGATGGTCGGTCCGACTTCAGGGCAGTCTAGATAAAAAGATATAATGAGGCTCCTGCTCGCATTTTTCGGCATGTTGATGATTGTGGTCGGCTTCCCGCTGTTCTGGACGCCGATCCCGATTGGTCTTGTGCTGATCGTTGCGGGGCTCAGCCTTGTGATCGGCAATTCGAAGATGGCGCAGGACGTGATGCGCGGCTTCCGCGCGCGGAACCGCGGGTTCGACCGGCGGATCACCGAGACGGGCGCAAAGGCGCCGGCGTGGGTGCGCCAGGTGCTGGACAAGACCCAGCCGCAGGACACCGGCAATCCCTGATCCTCATCTGAGCGCTGATCGCGGTTGTGCGACGGCGCCATGACGCGCGCGTGAATTTTTCGCATCGCCTCTGCACATTGGCGAGCTTTGCGCCATAGTGGCTCGGACAGTTCGAGTTCGAGGGGGTATGGGATCGCGTAGCGTGAAGACGGGTGCGGCCCGGTGGGAATGGCTGACGAGGCCGTTCTCGCCCGGCGGGCTTTTGTCTGCGATCACGCTGGTCGGATTTTGTGTGCTGTCGGCAATTGCGACAGGCATGGGATTCATCGACCTGCGCGCTGCGGGTACGCAATCGGGCGTACTCAGTCCGCCGGAGATTGCGGTGAGCATCGCGCTGACGGTGTTCGTCGTCGCTGCGATGGTGGTGGCGTTGCACCATGTGGTTGCGCCGGGGCGGCCGTTATGGGTGCGGCCGGTGGCGCTGGTCTTCTTCCTGTTGTTCGCGATCTGGTCGGTCGGGTTCGGCTTCGGGTTCTTCTGGAAGGAACTGGCCGGGCGCGAGTTCACGCGCATCCAGTTCACCGCCGTGGCCAATGATGTTTCGGAATCGATGGGGCTGGCGAGCGGCGCGTTGGGCGCGGCAGAGACGGCTGTGCTGGAGGCGGCGCAGCTGGCGCGCGAGCGGGCTGCGATCGAGGCGGCGGAGGGGCGGACTTGCGCCAATCGTCCGAACTCGACGCCGGGCGACGGGCCGCTGACGCGCAGCCGGTTCGCCTTCGCCGACCGGGCGCAGAGCGTGGCGCAGGATGTGCGCCGGACGTGGATTGCGCCGGTGTCGATCGAGCGGGAGCGCATGACGCGCCGGGTGGAGGCGCTGAACGGGCGGCCGTTGCCGGCGGGCGCAGAGGTTGGCGTGGACGAGGCGTTCTTTCTGGAGCGGCTGCGCAATGCGGAGGCGTTGTCGATCGCCGACCGCCGGAGCGTGTTTGGCCGGATGCACGAGGACGCGGTTGCGTTTGCCGACGAGGCCAACGGATTGCGGGCGCTGCATTC
>JBHIWT010000167.1:0-7862 GCA_041987265.1 Hyphomonadaceae bacterium | reverse complement strand
GTCCGCCCAGAACCATCATCGCGATCCCGGCCAGCAGCGTCGTTCCAGAAGTCATCAGTGTGCGTGAGAGCGTCGCCGTCACCGAGATGTCAATCACCTCGGCAAGAGGAAGTTTCTTGTACTTGCGCAGCGTCTCGCGAATCCGGTCGAATACGACGACGGTATCGTTGATCGAATAACCCGCGACCGTGAGCACGCCGGCGACGATCGTCAGATCAAACGTCATCCGTGTCACGGCGAACAGCCCAACAACCGCCAGAGCATCATGGAAGGTGGTAATCAGGGCCGCCCAGCCGAACTTCGATTCAAAGCGGAACCAGACATAGATGCCGATGACGACAACGGCGAGGAGGCTGGCCGTAACGCCCTTCCAGAACAGCTCGCCGCTCACCTTAGGTCCGACCGCGTCCGCCTTCAGGATCTCGACATTCGGTCCCAGCGATTGGGTAATCTGCGTCGCAACCGCCTGAACATCGCCGCCTGTTGCACCAAGCGGCACGCGAATAACCGCAGTATTACCGCCATCTGTCAGCGTCACCGCGCTTTCCGCGAAGCCGGCTCCTGCGACCTGATCCCGAACCGCGCCAACGTCGAAAGCCGTAGCCTGTGACGCCTCGATCAGGACGCCACCAGTAAAGTCCAGGCCGAGGTTCAACCCCATGGTCGCCAGCGCACCGATCGATCCCAGAGCGACGATCACCGTCACCACAACGCCAAGCATCCGCCAGCGCATGAACGGAATCGCATTGGGGCTCAGTTCAGCCGAGTTTTCTGCAGGTTTGGCGTTCCACCACATACACAAATCCAAGATTCAATCAGGTCCGGTCAGGTGGACGCTTATAACGACAATTCGGGACACTTCCCAACCCCACAAGGCCTCTGCTGCGCGGCAAAGCGCGCAAAATATTACTGTTCAAAATCAATCACATACCGAACAGGGAACCGCAGACCCGACACAATTTGCGACAAAGAACCATCAGTCCCGGCATTCCTGGCAGATATCCGCCTGCGAGAAAGGCCTTTCAAAAGGCGGATTGCCCGCCCCAGGAAACGAGGCTCAAAATGAAACCCGCACCCCTTCTCGTCAGCTCGCTCGCCGTCCTCGCAGTCTGCGGCGCATTAAGCCCATCCGCCCTCGCACAACGCGGACCCGGCCCCGGAGGCCCTTTCGGCATGCTGCGACATGACCAGAACCAGGATGGACAATTGACGCGCGCCGAATTTACGACCGCGCTTCAGGCCCAGTTCGCCGCGCAGGATACAAATAGCGACGGCGTAATCACAAACGCGGAACGGGTCGCCGCCCGTGATGCCCGACGCGAAGCCGCCAAGGCCGCACGTTTCGCCGCGCTTGACCAGGACGGCGATGGCGAATTGTCCGCGTCAGAGTTCGGCTCAAGCCCTGATGGCGCCGCGAAGCAAGGCTCAGGTCGCAGAATGCGTGCAGCGTTCGCGGGCAATGGCAGACGCGCGGAGCAACAGGATGTGACCTACGCCGAATTCTCGGAACGGGCGCTGGAGCGTTTCCAGTCAATCGACACAGATTCAGATAACGTCGTCACACAGGCTGAGCTCCACGCAGCTATCGAAAGCCACCGCAACGACCGGCAATAGATCCGTTCACGAGACGCCAAAGCCGTGCAACAAACGACCGAACGATGACACTCCTTCGTCTCGATGAAAGCTGAGCGATGGCGATCAAACTACTGTTGGTAGAGGACGAGGCGGATATCCGCGAACCCCTCGCCCAATACCTCTCAAGAAACGGATGCAAGGTGGCGGCGGTCGAAAACGCTGCACGCGCACGCGAAGCGATCGCCGCCAGCCATGTGGATATCGTCGTCTCCGACATCATGATGCCCGGAGAGGACGGGATCTCACTCTGCCGCCATATCCAGGAAACCGCTGGCGTCCCGGTGATCTTCCTCACCGCCCGCGCCGAGGAAGTGGACCGCATAGTCGGCATAGAAATCGGCGCCGACGACTACATCGTTAAACCGTTCAATCCCCGCGAATTGTTGGCTCGCATCAATGCCGTGATGCGTCGGGTCAACGCCCTCCCCCCACGGCAAGCTCCGCCCGACTCAGACAGCTACACATTCGGAGACTGGGTTCTGCGCACGGGGCCGCGAGACCTGCTGCAGCCCGACGGCGCCTCTGTGCCGCTGTCGACAGGTGAATTCACACTGCTCCTTACATTTCTCGAGCGACCAAAGATCGTGCTGACACGTGACCAGCTGCTGGACCTGACCAAAGGTCGCGAAGCCGGCCAGTTTGACCGCAGCATCGATAATCAGATCAGCAGACTACGGCGAAAGATCGAGCCAGACCCCAAAGCGCCGCAATACATCAAGACTGTCTGGGGCGGAGGATATGTATTCTCCGTAGACGTCCGGCGGCTATGATGATCGGGCGCCCCGCCAGCCTCACGACCCAACTCGCGTTGGTCATGACCATCGCAGTGCTGGCAGCCGCCGCGGTTCAGCTGGTCGTGCTCATGGCGGAGCGGAATCGAACCGATCTCATCGAGTTCAGCGGCCCCGCCATTACCCGGTTCGCCGACATGTCGTCCGAGGCGATGAACCGGGGCGTTGAGGCTATCCAACCGAACGACGCACGCAGTTTCCGCCGCCGTGGGGCTCGGATACTGATTGCTGAACGGAGCATGGTGGAAACCCGCAACCTCAGCAGACAAGATCAGCTGGAGCGTCGGCTGCAACGCGCCATGGAAGAACTGGGCCACCCCAACGTGCGCGTGATGGCTGCAACGCGCATTATCGACGTGTCCTCCCTCGCACCAAACGGCCCGCGGCCCTTTGGCCCCCGCCAGGGTGAGCGCGATGCCGACCGTCGTATCGACGGCAATCGCAAAATCCGCGAGATCGTGCTTACGAACGAGATCGCGCCGGACCGATGGATCAGCGGCGTTTTTCTGGCCCCCCAACCGCCGAATGATGAGTTCACGCGGCTCTTTCTAGGCGCCCTAGTCGCCATAGGTTGCGTGCTGGGTGCAGCCATCTGGATCTCGATGCGTCTGGTCCGGCCGCTTTCAGACCTGGCGTCCGCTGCCAGTAAGCTGGGAAATGCACCGACCCCTGAAAAGGTAGAAGAGCGAGGCCCAAGGGAAATCCGTCACACACTCGCCGCTTTCAACGCAATGAGCGGCCGGGTCAGCCACCTGCTGCGGGAAAAAGACGTCATGCTCGGCGCGCTGGGCCATGATCTGCGGACCCCGCTGGCGTCACTGCGAATTCGCGTTGAAAGCATGGAGCCCGAAACAGAACGGGACAAAGCGATCGCCACGATCGAGGAAACAACTCGATTGCTGGAATCCATTCTCGACTTTGCCCGAACCGGAGAGGCCACAAACAATCTCGAAGATGTCGACCTCGCCGTTTTGGCGTCAGAACTATCAGATGCGTACCGCGAGCGGGGTATCACTGTCGAAGCGACGTCAGAGCCCGAAGCAGTTCGTTGCCACACAAACCCCGACCTCGTCCGCAGGCTCCTGCAGAACCTGATCGACAACGCCGCTCGATATGGCGAGCAAGTCTCACTCGTCACTCGTCGGGCAGACGGAGTCATCACAGTGACCGTCACAGATGATGGCCCGGGAATCCCGGAAGACCAGCTCGCGCTTGTGAAACAGCCGTTTTACCGAGGTGATGCATCGCGCAACCGACAGTATGGCGGAGCGGGGTTGGGTCTTGCTCTGGCCGATACGATAGCAAACGCGCTGAACGGTGAACTCACACTGACCAACGTTAAACCAAGCGGCCTGCGCGCGACCCTCACCTTGCCGGCATCCACGCCAATGGAACGTCGAAGGGATTAGCTGTTCCCCGAAACCTGGGCTTCCAGCGCACGGCCTTTCGTCTCCGGAAAGAAAATCAGACAGCAAACCAGACTGAAGCCGGCGAACAAGACTGCATACCAAAGCCCGGAGTAGAGATTTCCGGTTGCTGCTGAAATCGCAAACGCTGTCACCGGCATGAAACCTCCAACCCAGCCAACGCCGACATGGTAGGGAACCGAAAGCGCCGTATAACGAATACTTGTCGGAAACAGCTCAACCATCGCGGCCGCCAGCGGCCCGTACAGCGCAGTTGCAGCGACAACCAGCACAGCAAAAGACGCCGCGATCAACAGCCAGTTTATCCGACCCGGATCAGCTTCCGTCGGATATCCGGCGCGCTGCAAGGCCTCCATGATCTGCGCAGTTATGCTGACGCGAGCCTCCGCAACTGCCTCCTCGCCAAGGGCCCGAGCGTCCTCTGGCTCCAACAGAACCTCACCGATCTGAACCGTCGCCGGTGCCCCAGCCTCTGCTTCGAGCGACTCAAATGGGACCCCCTGGCGCGTGAGCACATTGCGAACCATGTCGCACGGGCTGTCATAGGTCGCCCGCCCAAGAAGATCGAACTGCAGTGAACAGGACTCTGCCGCTGCGTAAACTATGACAGGCGTACGTTCCTGCGCCTCAACCAGTTGAGGATTGGCGCCTCGCGCCATCATCTGGAAGGCCGGAAACATCGCGAGCATCGCCAGCCCAATGCCGAACGCGATTACCGGTTTGCGCCCCACCCGATCCGACAGCGCCCCGAAAAAAACATAGAGCGGTATGCTGACAATCGTCACAACGATCAAAATGTAGTTCATCAGCAGCGGATCAACCTTCATGAACGTCTCCAGGAAGATCTGCGAATAGAAAAACACACACCACCAGATCGCCCCCTGCGCCCCCATCAGAGACACGAAAGCAATCAGCACATATTTGAAGTTGGACCACTTCAGGAACACGTCAGCGTAGGGCGAGCGGCTCAACTCGCCCTCCTCCTGCATCCGCACAAACTCCGGGCTCTCTTTCAATCGCAATCTCATCCAGATCGAGATTGCGACCAGAACTGCCGATACAAGAAACGGCACACGCCATCCCCAGGCGGAGAATGCTTCCTCGCCCAACACATCCCGCGTGATGATGACGACGCACAATGCGCCCACCAAACCGAACGCAGCAGAAGCCTGAATCCATCCCGTCGCCTGCCCACGCCGCGCCGTCGGCGCATGTTCCGCAACATAGATCGCAGCACCCCCATACTCACCCCCGACAGCGAGGCCTTGAAGAATGCGCAGAACGATCAACATGATCGTGCTCCAGATGCCGGCCTGTTCGAAATTGGGCAGCAACCCGATCGCGAACGTTGCGGCGCCCATCAGCAACACTGTTGCGAGGAATGCGCCCTTTCGCCCGAACCGGTCTCCCAACCTACCGAACAACAATGCGCCAACAGGTCGAAACAGGAACCCGGCGGCAAATAGCGCCAGGGCCGCCAGCAAACCGCTGGTTTCATCGAGCTCGGAAAAGAAGTTGCGGGAAATGATCGATGCGAGCGTGCCGTAGACAAAGAAGTCGTACCACTCGAAGGCTGTCCCGCTGGACGACGCCACAACTACTGTTCGCAACGATGTTTCTTCGCCCCGCGCCATACGCCCGTCCTCCACCATAATCTCGTCGCGCCTTCGGGGACCGTACGCCCGCAACGCGATTCTTGAAGTTCACATGCCTAATCGCAGCTAAATTGCGAAGCAACGCCATGCTGGGCCGGATGCGACCAAGCCTACCCGACGCGTCAGTGAGGCGATAAGTTGACTGGAGGAAGTGGTGAGCCCGACAGGATTCGAACCTGTGACCCGCTGATTAAAAGTCAGCTGCTCTACCAACTGAGCTACGGGCTCCCGAAGCGGCGGAACCTAGTTCCGAAAGCAGGATTGTCAACGAAAGTTCCATCATGGCCAATCCAATGAAATTACACCCAATTCCCGGCCGATCCAGCCAGGCCATTCCTACCAGAACGCGCTCAAGCCGGTTTGCCGGCCAATTCGCGCCTCTGGTCCTGCTCGCGCTGGTCTCCTGCGCCTCCCAAGCCGCCGAAGGCCCCGATGGCGTTGACCGGGCGGTCACCGGCACGAGGGAAGGATTCGGCGATGCGGTCCTGACGCCGCTGTCCGACATCAACCTCCGACGCGCACCGATCCCCCCGAAGCTCGCCGAAATCCTGTCTCCCTACGAGCCAATTCAGGACCCCAGCTGCGCTGGTCTGGCTCACGAAATCTCGGAACTGACCGCCATTCTCGGCCCGGACAGCGATTCGATGGACGAATCCGCTGACCCGACGCTCTCCCAACGAGCAGGAGACGGGGCAGCCGACCTTGCTCTCGGACAAGTGGCGTCAACCGTCACGGGCTTCATTCCCTATCGCTCAGTCCTGCGCGAAGCGTCCGGCGCATCGGCCCACGAGCGAAGACTGCGCGAAGTCTATGACCGGGGTGCCCAGCGGCGAGCCTATCTCAAGGGAATCGGCGCCAGCAGTGGCTGCGCCCCACCCGCTGCTCCGGACCCAAGAGCTGGCATCGCACCGGAAGAAACTCCGATCGAGTACCGCTAGTTTGCTTTTGTCGCCGCGATCGCCCAGCGAGTGAGGAGATCGGAACGCAACGCTGCAAAGCGACCCTCCGCAATCGCCGCCCTCATCCGCGCCATGAGATCCTGATAGAACCACACGTTGTGCCAGGTCAGCAGCATCGCGCCGAGGTATTCACCGCTCCGCACGAGGTGATTGAGATAGGCTTTGGAATAATCGCGGCTTGCCGGACAAGCCGAGTCCGCATCGAGCGGCGTTTCATCATCAGCGTACGTGGCGTTCTTCAGGTTTATCGGTCCGTCCCACGTCCATGCCTGCCCATGCCGCCCAGACCGCGTCGGCAAGGCGCAGTCAAACATGTCGACACCGCGCGCCACCGCTTCCAGCAGATCAATCGGTTTCCCAACACCCATCAGGTATCTGGGACGGTCATGCGGCAAGTGCACTGCCGTTTCATCGATGGTCTCGCACATCCGGTCATGCCCTTCGCCGACAGCCAGACCACCGATTGCATAACCATCAAACCCGGTATCGGTTACGCGCTTAGCGCTATCAGCCCTCAAATCCGGGAAGACAGAACCCTGCACGATACCAAACAAAGCCTGCGCGGAGCGGTCGCCGAATGCCTGCTTGGATCGCGCGCCCCATCGCGCGGACAGCTTCAGCGAGTCAGCCGCCTCCCCATGCTCACAAGGAAACGGCGTACACTCATCCAGCTGCATACAAATGTCCGAGCCCAGAAGGTCCGCCTGGATCTCTATTGACCGCTCTGGGGTCAGCTCATGAGCAGACCCGTCGATATGCGATCGGAACGTGACACCGTGCTCAGACATCTTCCGAAGGCTCGCCAGCGAGTAGACTTGGTAGCCTCCTGAATCCGTTAGGATCGGGCCCGGCCACCGCATGAATTGGTGCAGGCCGCCCAGCCGATGCACACGCTCAGCCGTGGGACGCAACATCAGGTGATAGGTATTCCCAAGAATCACGTCAGCGCCCGCTGCCTGCACCTGATCCACATACAGCGCCTTCACAGTCGCAGCAGTGCCAACAGGCATGAAAGCGGGCGTGCGGATATCACCTCGCGGGGTTCGCAATTTCCCGGTCCGCGCCGCGCCATCGACCGCATCTATGTCAAAACGAAACTTACCCATGAGGCAGCAATAAACAGGCGTCACCATACGAAAAGAAGCGATAACGCTCCTTTATCGCATGCTCGTAGGCGCGCCGCATCACATCGCGCCCCATCAACGCACTGACCAGAACAAACAACGTCGACCGCGGCAGGTGAAAATTCGTCAGCAACCCGTCAGTCGAGACAAATTGGAATGGTGGAAAGATAAAGATATCTGTCTTTCCCTCCCAGCTGGCAAGCGCTCCGTCAGAGGAGGCAGCCTCGAGAATCCGGGTACTGGTCGTCCCGACCGCAATGACGCGTCCCCC
>JBHIWT010000166.1:0-7885 GCA_041987265.1 Hyphomonadaceae bacterium | reverse complement strand
GGAGTAAGCTTGCTTGCCAACTCCAACTGTTCAGCGGTTAATTTAATTTGCTTTGTTTCACCCATAGGAACCAGACCGCAGAGGCGGACACCGGGATGTAGAGATCGATCTCGCGGGCCCAGCCATCTTGTGCGTTCAACTTTCGGGAAACCCTCGTGTCTCCGGCGTTGACGAGCGCGGCGAGGACGACGAGATCTATGCCCCTCTCCGAGGGTTGCAGCCCCAGGGAGGCGAGTTGGTCCAACGCATGACCGATACCGAAGCCCATGCGCAGGTCACCGTCCAGGAAATCGATCTCGAATACGTCGGAGTCGGACTGGACCAAGTTGACCTTTTTCTTGTCGTCGGGACCGAGCCGACCGATCAGACTGAACCTCCTCATCCGTCGTCTCCCAAGGCCTCGACCAGATCGAGTGCTGCGCCGTAGAGGTCGTCGACGAAGCTATCGATGGCGGTCGCATCCAGGTCGCTCAGAGCGGTTCCGCGCGCATCGAACTCATCGCGCACACAACCTTCGACGAAGTCATGCAGCATGGCTTGTGCGCGTTCGACGCCGCCGATGTCAGAAGGCGCCGCGATGGCGTTGGTCCCTACCTCGTTGAGAATTTTGCCTTCGATCGAGCGGCTCACCACACCGATGAAGAACTCGCGCAAATCGTCTGCGGAGAGCTCATCGAAGTTCCCGACACCCGCGGCGGCCAGGTCGGCGACCGTTTCAAGCATCGCGTCTCTCGCGATCGCTTCGTCGATGGTGCCGCCTGCAGGACACAGCATATCCGTCAAAGCGACGAACACGTCCTCGGCGGGAGCCCCCGCCATGCCCTCAAGATTGAACCGCCTCAGCGCCTCTGCCGGACCCTGATTGACGATGTTCCTCGCGAGACCAGCCACGCCGCCTGCCACGGCGCGGGAGTTTGGCATACGGCTCGCCGCAGCGCGTCCGCCACCGCTCGCACTTACATATCGGCCTGCGCCTCGCCGCAGGGCTCGCTCATCGGATGTTCGCGCACCCCTGGTTATGTTCCCGCGCGCGCCACCGAGACCCGAACTCACCGGAACGGCAGGTATGGGCGGGTACGACTGAGCCGGTGTCGCCCCGGCCGGCGCTTCCCCGTTTTGATCCGGTCCGCCGGTCCCGTCGCCGTCTGCGGTGTCCGGCTCGGCATCGTCGGGCGCGGCCGCGGGCGGCGACGCAGGCTCGTCGACCCAGCTCGGAACCAGCCCGTTTTTGGAGCCGCCGAATGTTCCGGACGTTCCCATCAGCTACGCTTCCGCTTGCTGGAGAGTTTCATCGCCGCGCTCGCCGCCGCCTTTAGCGGTTTGTTATCATCCCGATCGGCCCATCCCTTGAGCGTCGTCGCAAAGTCCAAAGCTACGTCGGTTTCGCTGAAGACTGATGCCCAGCCGCTAACCGCCCAAGGGCCGAGTTTGGAGACCGGAAGATCCTGCACGAAAGAGAGCAACGGCCGCTGCAGGAAGGGATGCTGACGCGCCATCTCGGCCAGCCCCTTCACGCCCACGGGCTCCTGGGCCAAGTCCTCAGCGTCTCGCACTTTGGCGCGCAGCGCATCGAAGACCTGTTCCGCTTCAATCGACTGAAGCCGAGCAACCTCCGCCGCAGCCTGCTTCACCTGTAGCGGCGAGCCCTGAAGCTTGGCCACGAGTTCGTCCAGTTCGCCCAAGGATGTCACCGCGCCAAAGACGCTTCGCCGGTCTCGGGTTACGAAGACGTATGGTCTGAGATCGTTTTCGGCGAGCGGCGGATCAATGGCCGCCCACTGCTTCGCCCATTCGATGTTTGGCCAATCGGGCAACGAAGTCTCCGTGGACGGACCAGTCGTTTTTCCGTCCGCCGACTTCGTCTCCAGGCCGGAGGGAGGGGCCGCGACCACGGCTTCGAGTGCCGCGAGTTCCTCCGACGCCCCGGTGTTCGCGGAACCGCGCGCCATCGCGTCGTAGAGCTCAGGGGCGAAGCGTTCTGCGAGCATGATCTTGGCGAGTACCGAGATGTTCAGTTCATCGCGGAAGCCGCGCTCCTCCGCGATGGCCAGACGAAGCATCATCGTGTTGATGAAGCGCTTTATCTGCCTCGGGTTACCTCGCGCGCCGTCCGCCAGAATCGGGGCGATCCGCCCGGCCAACTCCATCGCTCGCTCTACCTCGACCGGCACGCCGCCTAAGGCCTGCTCGACCGCCTTCCGGTCGAGACCAGGGCCTTTCCACGGTCGGCGTAGTACCTCGCGCGCCAGCGCGGTCAATTTCTGGAACTCGTTGGAATCCTCGCCGAAGGCGTTCAGCACCAAGAGCAGCGTTACATAGATCCGCGTCTCGGCATATCCGAGCGAGGGCAGACGGAAAGGGACCTGGATCAGCTTCTCCAGATAGTTACGAGCATAGGAGGCTGGACCGGTAGCCACGGGCAGGTCCGGGAAATGTTGCCGCACGGCGTATTCGATCATTCCCTCATCCGCCCCGATGACGAAGGCCGCTCGTGGTACGAACAGAAACAACCTGATCGCCTCCAGCGTCTCGATCGCAATTTTCGGGAGACAGCGGTCGAGGTCGTCGACAAGGACCACAAGACGATCGATCTCGGCGTCCTGTAAGAGTTTGGCGAACTCCTCCCGGAAAGCGTGCATCTGTTCCGGCGCGCTGTCTTCAGCGACTTCGCGCAAGTACTCGTCG
Source organism: Hyphomonadaceae bacterium (assembly GCA_041987265.1). Lineage (GTDB taxonomy): Bacteria > Pseudomonadota > Alphaproteobacteria > Caulobacterales > Hyphomonadaceae > IH12. The sequence continues at coordinate 5,200 of JBHIWT010000166.1, read as the reverse complement.
GAACCCTTGACGAGCGCGGCCAGATTCTCCGGCGATACGTCCTCGGCGCCCTTCCCGAGGAGAGTTCGCGCGGCTTCGCCAAGATCCTTGATCGTTTCGGGATGAGGAATCCCGGTGGCCAGCGTCAAGCCATACGCTCCCGCCTTGCGCGCGAGCTTCATCCAGTCGACCCGCTTCAAGACCTTCTTTGCCTGCTCAGCAACTTTCTGAGACATGGGCCGCTTGCGGCGTAGTTCCTCGACAATCGTTTCGATCAGGACCGCCTTTGCGTCCTCGAAGCCCTGGAACAGCCAGCCGTTGAACCGCACACAGAGCACGCGGTCGTCGTCGGAAAACGCCTTCTCCACCATCATGAGGACGCTAGATTTTCCCGCCCCCCAGTCGCCATGGACGCCGACGCTCAATGGCTCGTCAGACTTCTCTTTCACCAAGCGGACGACGGTCCGGGCGATCGCCTCATAGTAAAGCAGGTCTACGGCGGTCTCATTGTCCGCTACAATCATCGCGATAAGCCCTCCGCAACCCAACTTTACTGCGTCTAGCACATTTCAGCGACTTGCAGACATCAACCGCAGATACCCACATCCGATGGAACACTGGCTTCGAACCGATTCAGGTAACTCGACTGAAACTGCTTGGCGAACCGCAACACCAATGGTCCATCTACTATCGCTTGCCCATAGGTTCGGTACCTGTCGACGACTGACGGCCTACCCCTACGTAGACTGTAAGGCGCGATAAACGCTCGCCCGACCGATTCCCATCTCTCGCGCAATCTCGGTGGCCCCAATCCCCCGCCCCTTCAATTCCCGAACCTTCGCGACATCAACGCTTGGCTGGCGCCCCTTGTACTTCCCCGCGGCCTTCGCCTTGGCGATCCCCTCCATCTGACGCTCACGGCGTAGGTTCGTTTCAAACTCTGCAAACACGCCAAGCATGTCGAGAAAGGCTTTGCCAGCTGCGGTTGATGTATCGATCGGCTGCTCGGTCGCCTGAAGCTTCGCGCCGCGTGCTTGTACGTGCACCACAATCTGCTGGAGGTCCGCGATTGATCGCGCCAGTCGATCAATACGGGTAACGACAAGCGTGTCCCCCTCTCGAATGAATTCAAGGATCGCAGCGAGCTCGTCTCGGCCTCTGGTGGTCGTACCGCTCACCTTCTCCTGTCGGATCGTCGCGCATCCTGCTCGCTTTAGAGCCGCGACCTGAATGGCGGTGTCCTGATCGTCGGTGCTGACCCGCGCGTACCCGATCTTCATCCCCTAGCTCCCAGTGTCTCAATAGGGTCTAGAGTATCATGGCACGTTGTCTCAGAAGGTACAGAGTGATTTTTGTGAGACACTTATAGCGTCTCAGGCGGATGTCCCGTTTGGGTATAGGTGAGTGAGACGCGCTCAAAGGAATGACCACCTAAAGGACGTTGTCGGTCGTTCGAAACGGTGAAGGTGACTGGCCGCAATTCGCCGGTTGCGGACATTGCTTCATTCCCGACACACCGGCACGCGATTGCCCGAACGCTGACAGAACAAGATCGCGAAGCTCCACTCGACCCCTGACGCACCAGTTCTGAGCCGGGCCACTCAGGCGATGGAGACCAGATTACCTGACTGGTCTCCAGATCGCTTCTTGCAGCTGCGGAGCCCAATGGTCGCTTTGGAATACAACAGGCCAGAACTGCTGAGGCCAACGTGCGCTGGCTGAAGACCGAAACTCGTTGTCTCAAAAGCTTATGTCACCCAGATCATCGTGCTTTGCTCGAGAAATCAGGGAGCAATTCATTTGACGAACATTGTTCGAAAACTGACCAAGGCGTGTTTGCTTGTCTTTGGCCCTCTGGAGGTTCTCAACAATGAAATCTGTCGTGAAGACTGCAGCCCTGACGTCTACCGCCGTCGCGGCGCTCGCCATTGGGTTGGTCGGCGCGCAGTCCGTGCTTGCCGCGCCGGTGACAAACCAAGGTATCGAAGTCCCGTCACGCGTGGATAACTTCCAGCTGACCGATCACAAGCGACTTGCGCACGAGCTGCACTATTTCAGGACGTCGTCCGCAATTGTGCTGATGACTCAGATCAACGGTTCGAAGGTTTCGCAGCAGGCGGCTAAGGAATTACAGGAAATCGCCGACACCTACGCATCGAAGGGTGTGGAGGTCTATCTGCTGAACTCGAACCTGGGCCAGTCGCGGGAAGACGCCGCTGAAGAAGCCAGGAAGCTCGGTCTTTCGATCCCGATCCTGATGGACGAGCTTCAACTGGTTGGAGAGAGCCTCGGCGTCCAGAGGGAAGCAGAAGTATTCGTCATCGACCCCAGCAACAATTTCGAAGTGGCATATCACGGTCCGCTTGATGACCGTTTCGCCAAGTCCCGCCCGAACCCGAAGGCCAAGGTCAAGAAAGCCTATCTGGTTGAAGCGCTGGACTCCGTCATCGAGGATCGGCCGGTTCAGCAGGCGCGCGTAGAGGCTAAAGGCGGCAAGGCCATCGCCTTCCCGGAACGCAACCAGAAGGCCCAGCACGCCAGCATTTCCTATGCGGAAGAAGTCGTCCCCGTCCTTCAAGCCAAATGTGTGACATGCCACCAGGAAGGTGGAATCGCGCCATTCGCCATGGACAGCTACGAAGTGGTCAAGGGCTTCGCGCCGATGATCCGGGAGTCGATTCGCACAGACCGGATGCCGCCCTACTTCGCTGATCCGCATATCGGCCAGTTCAAGGATGATCAGGCCCTGACCGCCGATCAGACCAAGACGCTCGTGCACTGGATCGAAGCCGGCGCGCAACGCGGCGATGGGCCCGACAGGCTCGCGCTGGAGAAATCGCGCGCGCCCGAATGGCCTGCCGAACTCGGCGAGCCAGATGTGATCATTGACCTGCCGGAGTTTGCCGTACCCGCATCAGGCATCATCGAGTACCAGAACCAACGCGTGGACAATCCGTTCGATGAGGACACATGGCTGCGCGCAATTGCGATCAAGCCTGGCGAGATGTCAGTGCTCCACCATGTCGTATCGAACTGGTCGCCCAACCGCGGCGAACCGCCGGCTGAACTTCCGGGCGGGTCGGTCGGTTCCTATACTCCCGGAGCGCGGCCGCAGGTGATGGCCGACGGTGCCGGTGCGCCGATCCCCGCCGGCGGCTCATTGAACTTCCAACTGCACTACACCACGACCGGCAAACCGGCCGTGGATCGCACACAGGTTGGCTTCTACCTGCTTGACGAGAAGCCGAAATACATCAAGCGCTCGGTTGTGATCGGCGATTTCGGGATGACCATCCCGGCCGGAGAGGCGCGTCACGAAGAAGTCGCGTACCTGGAATTCCCGGCAGACGCCTATCTGTACACGCTGTACCCGCACGCTCACTACCGCGGCTGGCATGTGGAACTGACCCAGAAATCAAAGGACGGCACGGAGACGCCGCTGATCTCGCTACCCAAGTACGATTTCAACTGGCAGCGCGACTACGATCCGATTGAGCCTATCCACGTAAAGGCCGGCGATCGGCTGATCGCGCGCTGGGTCTACGACAACTCGACCAACAATCCGGCCAACCCGGACCCGACTGCGGAAGTGACCTGGGGCGAGCAGTCCTGGGAGGAAATGATGTATTTCCGCGTGAACTATCGTTGGGCCGATGAGACCACCGACAACATTCGCAATGACCTGCAGAAGCAACTGGACACGTCGGTAATCATCGGCGGCTTTGATGAGGACGGCGACGGTATGGTGCAGATGTCCGAAATCAGCGGACCATTCGCCTTGTTCAAGCCGCGGTTGGCGGCGCTTGATACTGACAAGGATGGCGCTCTGAGCAAGTCTGAGCTCGGGGTGCTTGACCTCAGACGACTGTTCGCGGCGTTTGCGGATACGCCAGATCTGTAGGGTCATTCCGCACTGACCATGCGGCGCATGTGATCTGGAACGGTGTTGGCTATGGCCACGCCGTTCTGGATGTCATGCGGTGATGCGCCAGGCCAGCCGCTGCGATTCTCCTTAGCCAAGACGATCGACATCGAGATGTCCGCTTCCGACTAACAGCGGACTGGAGACATGCTCCGCGGAAGTCGCGGCGAGGCGGCGCCAACAACTTCACGACATACGGCGCCAAGCGCAGCGCTCCGTCTCCACAGATGAACGAAAAAGGGGCAGACGATGGGAAAGCGTCTGCCCCTTCTTAGAGCAACCATCGAGATGATTGCTCTGGTAATCTGGCTCGGGTTTACGTTCGGATCCGAGCCAGATGTACTTTCTTGCCTTTACTCGCCCGCAGCGCGACGAGCCGCCGCCGCTTTGGTGAGCACTGTCATCACCTGCTCCAGTTCGGCGTCATCGAGCGCGTCGTTCTTGTCCGTGTCGAACCGGTCGAAATAGGCCGCACCCTGCTGGAGAGGCCCACGAAGCTCGCTTCGCTGAACCATACCGTCGAGATTGGTGTCCATCGCTCCGCGGACGCGCGATTTGTAAAGCTCTTCTCGCATCCCATCCATTGGCTCGGCTGCGGTTTCGCCAACCCAACGGAAGCGAACTTTCGTGAAGTGCATTTCCTCGAACGACTGATCGCCCCAGATCACTTCCTCGGTCGGATCCGGGTTGGCAGGATTACGCGTTGAGTTGTCGTAAATGTAGGTCGTAATCAGACGCGAGCCCGCAGGCAGCTCGATCGGTTCTTCGAAGTCGTAGTAACGCTGCCAGTTGAAGTCATACCGCGGCAGCCGCAGAAGCATTTCTGTCTCGCCGTCGGGATACTGGACCTGAACGTCGGCATAGACCCCTCTCAGGTGAGCGTGCGGGAACGCCGAGTACAGCAGGGCGTCAGCCGGGAACTCGAGATATGCGACTTCCTTGTGTTCGGCCGCTCCCGCCGGGATCTTGATGAAGCTGTCGGCGATCGCCGCTTCGCGCATCAGCAGTTCGGGAGTTTCACCTTCGTCGTAGAAATAGAGCCCAACCTGGGAGACGTCCGTTACAGCCTTGCCAAACGGCGTGTAGTGCATCTGGAATGCGAACGCGCCGCCGGCGGGAAGTTTCACGCCGATGTTTTCGGGTTGGATCGTCGACTCGGCGCCGACGGCATAGTCACCGAGCGAGGCGACCGAACTCGCCCATGCCCGCTCGCCGCCCGCTCCCTGCTCGGGAGTCTGCATGCTTGCTGCTGAAAGAATGTGGTGGACGCCCTGACGGGCTCCAGCCTTGATGGTGGAC
>JBHIWT010000165.1:0-7965 GCA_041987265.1 Hyphomonadaceae bacterium | reverse complement strand
GCGCCGCGCGGCTGTTCTGCGGCGGCGATCGACAGGATGTCTTCGAGCGTCAGCGGGCGACCGAGATCCAGTGCGTAGAGCTGCAGCTTCTCGACCTCTGACATCGCCAGCCGGCGATCGCCGGGAAGTTCGGCGCAGAATGCGGCCAGCGCTTCGGGTTCGATGTCGACGCCAGATTCGCGGAGCTGGGATTCAGCGTATTCCGTGATGGTGGCTTCATCGTCGGCATAGAGGTGTAGGGCGAGGGCGGATTCCGAGGCCTCGAAGGCGGCGCGCAGTTTTGATGATTTGCCGAGGTCGCGCGCTTCGATAACCCAGAACGCTTCCGGCTGGAGCGCGCCGGAATCGATGTCGGCCAGGATGGCGATGGCCTGTTTGGCGTAGGTCTCCTTGTCCATGCGCAGACGGACCAGACGGTCGCCGCCGAGAAGCGAGCGTGCGACCAGTTCGTCGGCGAGCATTGCGTCGTCGTTCTTCAGGTTGTCGTCGTTGAGACGGACGGCATTGACCGGATCGAGCGAGGGGAGGCGGTTTGCAATCAGCGTTTCTGCGGCGCTGGAGACGAGACCCGGGTCGCTGGAAAAGATGAGGACGGCCCTATCGCGCGCCTTCGGCTTGTCGCAGTAGGCGAGCGCTTTCTGGCCCGCGAGTTTCATTGGCCGGAAGTGGTGGGGACCGAGCCGACCTGTTGCAGGATCTGCTGGCGGACCGCGCGAGCCATCAGAATGGCGACGCGTTCCTGTGCGGCGGTCTGGGCCGAGACGTCTGCAAAGGCCGCGTTGGCGAAGTTGAAACTTGCCGCTTCGCGTGAGCCGCCGGATGCGACCGCTTCTCCGTCGGCGTTATACAATGTCCATGCGGACGTCGCGATGTAGTCGGATCGGGACGCGGCCTGGTCGGGCTGGAAGTTGAGGTTCTCGATGCCTTCGTTGATCTGGATTTCAAGGCGACCGTTGGACAGGCCGGGAACACCGTGTCCGACCGACCGGACGAGTTCCTGGCGCAGATAGTGGCCGGTGCGGCCGTCGATCTTCGGAATGGAGATGGCGCCTTCCGAATATGACGAAGGCGCATAGGCAGGCTGGAACCCGCAGGCCGTGACCGCGAGGGCGAGTAGGGCGAGGAGGCCTGTCCTGATCATCCGACTACGATATTCACGATGCGGCCCGGGACAACAATGACTTTTCGGATAGCTGCATTCTTGATGTGAGCGGCGACGTCCGGGTTTTCGCGGGCGGCCTGTTCGATGGCGTCGTTGGGCGCGTCCTTGGCGACGACGATTTCGCCGCGGCGTTTGCCGTTGACCTGCACGGGAAGCGTGACGCTGTCGGAAGTCAGCAGCGCGGGGTCGGCCTTTGGCCAGTTTGCCGTGGCGACCAGCCCTTCGCCGCCGATATGGGCCCAGCACTCCTCTGCGAGGTGGGGAGCGAAGGGGGATACGAGTTGGGAGAGCGTAGCCGCGGCCTCGCGGCGAGCGGTCGCCATGCCGACGGCGGTCGAGCTCTCGGCTTTGCGCATGGCGTTGGCCAGTTCGTAGAGCTGGGCGACGGCGGTGTTGAAGCGGAATTGTTCGATGCCCTGCGTCACCTGTTTGATGACGCGGTGCGTGAGGCGGCGGAGTTCGAGGGCGTCGCCTTCGGCGGCGTCGCCATCGTCTTGTTCAGGTGATGCTTCAACTACCGACCAGGCTTTCTGGATGAAGCGCCAGGCGCCTTCGACGCCTTCCTGCGACCATTGCACGTCGCGCTCGGGCGGACTGTCGGACAGGACGAACCACCGGGCGACATCGGCGCCATAGTCGCCAATGATGGCGACGGGATCGACGACGTTCTTCTTCGACTTCGACATCTTCTCGACGCCGTGAGTCGTGGCCGGCTTGCCGGTTGCGATCTCGATGACCGCCCCGTCGCGAGTTTCGACTTCGTCGGGCTGGATCCATTGGCCGGCGGCGTTCTTGAAGGTCTCGTGCGTGACCATGCCTTGCGTGAAGAGGCCGGCGAAGGGCTCGCCATCCGGGATGTCCAGTAGGCCGCAGGCGTTGAGGGCGCGGGTGACGAAGCGGGAGTAGAGCAGGTGGAGGACGGCGTGTTCGACGCCGCCAATATACTGGTCGACGGGGAGCCAGTAGGCCGCTTCGGCCTTGTTAATCGGGTCTGAGGATTTCGGATCGCAGAAGCGGGCGAAGTACCAGGATGAATCGACGAAGGTGTCGAGCGTGTCGGTTTCGCGTTCCGCCTTGCTGCCGCACTTTGGACAGGTGGTGTATTTCCACGTCGGGTGGCGGGCAAGGGGGTTGCCCGGTTCGGAGAAGTCCGGGTCGTCCGGAAGGCGGACGGGCAGCTGGTCTTCCGGGACGGGAACGACGCCGCATGTTTCGCAGCGGATGGCGGGGATCGGGCAGCCCCAATAGCGTTGGCGCGAAACGCCCCAGTCGCGCAGGCGCCAGGTGGTGGCGGCGGTCCCGAGTTTCAGTTCTTCCAGTTTCTCGATGGCGGCTTCGATGGCCTCATCGGTCGCGAGGCCGTCAAGGAAATCGGAATTGTATATGGTGCCGGGCCCGACATAGGCCTCGTTATCTATCGAGTGATCTTCGGCTTTGGCCTTTGGCGGCAGGACGACGGGCTTCACCGGCAGGTCATATTTGCGGGCGAAGTCGAGGTCGCGCTGGTCGCCGGCAGGCGAGCCGAAGACGGCGCCGGAGCCGTAGGTGGACAGCACGAAATTGGCGGCCCAGACGGGGATCTCCCAGGAGGGATCAAATGGGTGTTTCACCCTGAAGCCGAGATCGACGCCGAGCTTGGGCGCCTTTTCAATCGCCTCTTCAGAGGTGCCGAGCGCGGCGGCTTCCTTGATAAACTTGGCAACGTCCGGATTGGTTTCGGCAGCCGCCTTGGTCAGCGGGTGGTCGGGGGCCAGGGCCAGGAAGCTGGCGCCGAAGAGCGTGTCGGGCCGCGTGGTGAAGACTTCGATGTGGTTGGCTTTGCCGTCCGGAGCCTTGCCGGAAACGGGCCAGCGGATCGTCGCGCCGCGTGACTTGCCGATCCAGTTGGCCTGCATGATGCGGACCTTTTCCGGCCAGCGGTCGAGTCTTTCGAGACCTTGCAGGAGGTCTTCGTTGTATCGGGTGATGCGAAAGAACCATTGTTCGAGTTCGCGGCTTTCGACCGGCGCGCCGGAACGCCAGCCCTTGCCGTCGACGACCTGTTCGTTGGCGAGAACTGTGTTCTCGACCGGGTCCCAGTTCACCTTCGATGTACGGCGGTAGACCAGATCGTTTTCCCAGAGCTTCAGGAAAATCGCCTGCTGGTGGGCGTAATAGTCTTCTTCGCAGGTGGAAAGTTCGCGCGACCAGTCGAGCGACAGGCCCAGCGGTTCGAACTGGGCCTTCATCGCGGAGATGTTTTCGCGGGTCCATGTGCGCGGGTTGGCGTTGCGCTCGATCGCTGCGTTTTCGGCGGGCAGGCCGAATGAATCCCAGCCCATCGGGTGAAGGACGTTGTAACCGTTGGCCAGCCGATAACGGGCGATAACGTCGCCCATCGCGTAGTTGCGAACGTGACCCATGTGGAGGCGGCCGGACGGGTAGGGGAACATCTCCAGGACGTAGGCCTTGGGCGCGTCGCCGGCCTCTTTCGACGTCTTCGCGCGGAAGACTTGCGCCTCGTTCCAGCGGGCGCGCCATTTCTTTTCCGTCTCGCGCGGATTGTAGCGGGAGGCCATGTCTTCGATACGTCCTGGCTGGTCTTACAACTCTTGTTCGCGAGTTGTTTTTCGGCTGTCGAGCCTATTCGTCAATGGTCGATAGGCGCAGTTCGCGGGCGCGGGCGAGGATTGCGTTTTCCATCGCGATGCGCGTGTCGGTTGCGACCGAGCCGGTGACCCATTCACCAGTTTCGTTGCGGACCTGCTTGTTGACGTTCGCGGTGACGCCGTCAGCGCGCAGGCGGGTGTCGAGAATGAACACGGTGACCTTGAAACGCTCGTCGGGCGTTTCCGGCGGGGCGAACCAGTCCGTGATAATCACGCCGCCCCATGGGTCCGCAGATTCGAGCGGCATGAAATCGAGCGTGTCGAGGCTGGCGCGCCATAGATAGGCGTTGACGCCAATGCCGCCGGTTTCCTCGGGGCCGGCGTCGGAGATGCTGAGCCGCTCGCGCGCCGGGTTGGCGAGATTGACGCAGCCCGAAAGGCCGACAACGCCTGCGAGGGCAAAGAGTGCGGTGGCGCGAGACAGCATTTCGGGTCTTCTCCATAGACGTCCGCCGGTGCGCTGGAACCCGCAATCCGATCCGGTGATTTTTCCCGGGCTGGAGGGCGTTTTCGCGCGCAGGCGCCGGAGACTGTTGGCATAAAGCGCATGGCGCGCCAAGTGTGGGGCGCACAAGGGAATTGTCACATGCCGATCGCTCGAAAGCCTGCACGTGGATTGCTGGTCCTGGCTCTTGGGGCTGTGGGTATTCCTGCCGGCTCGGCGATCGCGCAGGAGGCCGAGGGCGAGTGGCGGCTGGACACCAGACTGACGCTCGCAATGTCGACCCTGGACGAGACGCCGGGCGAAGCGCCGGCGGCTGACGGGTTCGCGGCGGATGCGGGACTTGTGGTCTCGCGACGTGATTTCCTCGAGAACGGGCTGGCGCTCGACTGGCGCGGCGAATTTCGCCTACGGCGCGATACGCTCGGCCGGCCATCGTTTGCCGGGGGATTTGGGTCCTGCGCTGGTGGTCCCGGTTGCGGCGCTGTGGCCCCGGGTAACGGACTGTTTGTTGGCGGAGGGCTGGTTGAGACCGGCGCGGAGCTGTTTGTCGAGGGCGCTTCGCTGTCGGTTTCCGGCCCCTGGGGCGAGGGGGTTGCGGGGTTGGATGCAGGCGTTGCGGCGCGGCTGGATGCGCGCGCCCCACAGGTCCTGGACGGCGTGTCCGCGTTTTCGCCGATGCTGGATCCAAGCGGCGGCGTGATCGTGCGCGCTCGAAATGATGTGACGGGGCCTTCGGCAAAGGTGAGCTATATGACGCCGCGTTGGCTCGGGTTTCGCGGCGGCGTGTCGTTTACGCCTGAGGCCAACCTTGCGGGAGCCGATTTTGATCCTGATCCGGCTGGATCCGGATTGGCCGGAGCCGAGCTGGAGAATGTGTTTGAAGGCGCCTTGTCGTTTTCGCGGCGGTTTCGTTCCAATGGCGTGCTCGTCCGGGCGGCTTTGACCGGGGTTTCCGCCTCGAGCGGCTCCAAGACTGGCGGGTATGAAGACTATTCCGCGTTCGGGGCGGGGCTGGAGCTGGAGCGGGACGGCTGGAGTGCGGGTCTGCGCTGGTTGGACAGCAACAACGCCAGAGATGGCGATCAGAGCTATCAGGCGGTTGAGGTCGGTCTGGCGCGGGATGCAGGGCCATGGCGGTTCGGGGTCGAGTGGGGCTCGGCCAGCGACGAATTCCTTGATCTTGAGGGCCAGAGCTGGCTGGTGGGCATGAAGCGCGAGATTGGCGATAAACTGAGCCTTGGCGTCGCCTACCAAGCGGTGTCTGACAAATATCCCTCAATTACAGCGCCTTATGGATATGGCAGGCTCAATGATGGCGGCGTGGTCGTCGAAATGAGTGTGCGCAATTAGCGACACTCACCCAAATAACGCCGTTTCTTGCGAGAAAATTAATTCTCGTTAACTTCTGTCGGGTTGGATCGCTGTATAGTTGGGCTACAAAGGGCTGGACATGCGTACATTTGCTGGACTTTGCCTTGGAATTTCTCTGCTGTCGGCTCCCGCGTTCGCGCAGGAGGCGCGCAGTGACTCATTCGGCGCTACCGCGACCGTAACGCTGTCCAACGCCGCCGGAATCGACCGGACCGACACCTCGAAGCCGTCGGAAGATTCAGCGATTACGTTCGGTTTTCTCGACCAGTTGCGTGTGAGCCGCGCGCCGGAGCGCCCGGTTTCCGCGATCGCGCCGTTCGACACCGATCAGCTTGCTCTGGCGTGGCGGCCGGGTTCGAAGTGGGGGATTACCCTCGACCTGACCCAGCGCTCGAGCAATGACGTGCTTCCACGCGAAGAACTGAGCGCGGGTGCGTACTACCAGATCACACCGCGTTTCCGTTTCGGCGGCGCTGTCTCGCTGAACGGCGACTCGATCAAGAGCGCGGCCGAAGGCTGGCGTGAACAGGAAGGCGAAGCTGGCGTGCGGATCGAATCCGCATTCTCGTTCTAGTCTTTCCCGGTCGGACGATCCGGTTTCCATGCATCATGTATCGCTGAGACGGCGGCAAAGCCGGCGCACCGATTGTTTTGCTTCGGGGCGATTCGGGCTGCGTTGTGCGCGTTGATCCCGCCGAGCGCGTAGACGGGTAGGGGAGATGTCGAGACGGTACGGAGAAGTCGGCATGGTCCCAGGGGGGGAGCTGCTGAAGGGCTGTCGCTTTCAAAGACGGTGGAGATGATCAGGGCGTGGACGCCGGCGCGTTGTGCACGGTGTCGTTCACGCGCTGAGTGCGCCGAGGCGGTCTCGATGCCGTAGCGATCACGGGCGGCGCGCGTCGGCAGGAGGCGCGCTGGCCAGTGGACGCCGTGGGCGCGGACGGATCGCGCGAGTTGCGGATCGGCCGCGATGAGCAGGCACAGGCCCCGGTCTGCGGCGATGGCGGCGAGACGGCGAGCAATAGCGACGCGATCCGGTGCGCCGAAATGACGGTAGATCACGCCCCAGCCGCGCGGCAGTCGGGAGGCGGCGCCGAGCATGTCTGGCGTGCGTTCCGGCCTGTCCGTCATGAAGAAGGCGGGTGGAAGATAGCGTTCGGCGCCGACCAATCGATCCGCTGCAAAGCGACGCGCAGCGGCTTGCAGCTTGCGGCGAGCGATGCGTTGCGCTTGATGGTGGGTCATGAACGAGATTACCGACCGGAACATTGCGCAAAGGCGCCAGGACGTTTTGGACCGGATCGCGAGCGCGGCCAAATCCGCCGGACGCTCGGCGGACGATGTGACGCTGGTGGCGGTGTCGAAGGTGCAGCCGGACGCGCGCGTCGATGCGATGCTGGCGGCGGGACAGCGCGTGTTCGGCGAGAACCGCGTTCAGGAGGCGCAAAAGCGCTGGGCGGAACGGCGGTCTCGGTTTCCTGAACTGGAATTGCGGCTGATCGGGCCCTTGCAGTCCAACAAGTCGCGCGACGCGATCGTTCTGTTCGATGTGATCGAGACGCTGGACCGGCCCAAGCTGGCGCGGACGCTGGCGGACGCAATCCAGGCGGAGGGGCGGGCCCCGGAGATCCTGGTGCAGGTCAATACCGGCGAAGAGGAACAGAAGGCGGGGGTGGCCCCGATGGCGACTGACGCCTTCATCGCGCAGGTGCGGGCAGAGTACGGGATCGAGCCCGCAGGCCTGATGTGCATCCCGCCGGCTGGGGAGGCGGCGGGGCCGCACTTTGCGTTGTTGGCCAAGATTGCAGAGCGAAATGGCCTGCCGCAGCTTTCGATGGGGATGAGCGGGGATTACGAGACGGCGATCCGCTTCGGCGCGACCCATGTGCGGGTCGGAACGGCGCTGTTTGGGCCACGTGCGTGAGGTTGGTTACGCTTGCGCAATATTCCGCTGCAGTTTACCCAATATGGGCTGGGGGCGCGTCTGGGGATTGCGGGGCGTTGGATTTTCGACCCGCGTCAGGAGTGCCGCATGTTTCGATGGCGGGCCATCTCCTGTGATTCAACAAGCCGCAGAAACATGCGGTCCGGGAGGTGTGTGGGTTATGTCGACGGCCAAGACGATTCTGCTGATTGACGACGACGACGACTTGCGCGAGGCGCTGGCCGAGCAGTTCGAGATGCACGAAGGATTCCGCATCGTGCAGGCCGCGAACGCTGGCGACGGCATTGCAAAAATGGAATCCGAACGCGCGGACCTCGCCATCCTCGATGTTGAATTACCGGATATGGACGGTCGCGAGGCGTGTCGTTTGATGCGCTCAAAAGGCGTCGCGGCG
>JBHIWT010000164.1:0-7965 GCA_041987265.1 Hyphomonadaceae bacterium | reverse complement strand
CCTGCGTTCATGATCGTGTTGCGGGTGAGCGCATGGGTATCCGGACGGCAGGCGATGAGGGCGTCGAAGTTTGTTGCGTACTGCATCGCGCGGCGCATCACGCCCGCGTCGGCGACAGCCTGATCGCCATTGGAGAACATCACCGCGCCGGCCTCGAGGATGAGGCCGATCTCGGACATGCGCTGGCCTTCAAGGCCGAGCGTGAGACCGGCGGCGGGGTAGACTTTCACTTTTGCCGTGTCACGGGCGCGCCGGTTGAGGAAGTCGACGAGGGCGACCGAGTCGATGACGGGGTCGGTGTCGGGCATGACCACCATTGAAGTGACGCCGCCTGCGGCGGCGGCCTCGCTGGCGGTTTCCAGTGTTTCCTTGTTTTCCGCGCCGGGCTCGCCGGTCTTAACGCGCAGATCGATCAGGCCGGGCGCGAGGCATTTGCCTTCGGCGTTGATGATTTCATCCGCCTTGCCGAGACCGACGTCCTTGCCGACATCGGCGATGACGCCGTCTTCGATGAGGACGCCGCCGGCCGTGTCGAGGCCCATGGCGGGATCGAGCAGGCGCGCATTGTGGATTCGGGTCGTCGTCATTGGTTGCGCGCTCCCTCTTGAGGGACATTGTTGGCCAGCGTGTCGAGCACGGCCATGCGGATGGCGACGCCCATTTCAACCTGATCGGTGATGAGGGAGCGGGTCTTGTGGTCGGCGATCGAGCTTTCGATCTCGACCCCGCGATTCATCGGGCCGGGATGCATGACGAAGGCGCCGGGCTTGGCGTGAGAGAGCTTGTCGTTGTCGAGGCCGTAGAAGTGGAAGAACTCGCGGGCGGAGGGGAGATAGGCGCCGTCCATGCGTTCCTGTTGCAGGCGCAGCATCATGACGACGTCGCAGTCGGTGAGACCTTCGCGCATGTCGGTAAAGACTTGCGCGCCCCAGTCGGCGGCGCCGGCGGGGGTGAGGGTCTTGGGCGCGATGAGGCGGACCTGCGCGCCCATCTCGTTCAAGAGGGCGACGTTGGAGCGGGCGACGCGCGAATGCAGGATGTCGCCGCAGATAGCGATCTTCAGCCCGGCGATGTCGCCTACGCGGCGCTGGATCGTCAGCGCGTCGAGCAGGGCCTGGGTCGGGTGTTCGTGGGCGCCGTCGCCGGCGTTGATCACGGCGCAGCCGACCTTGCGCGAGAGCAGTTTCACAGCGCCGGAGGAGGAGTGGCGGATGACGAGGAGGTCGGGGCGCATCGCGTTGAGCGTCATTGCCGTGTCGACCAGCGTTTCGCCCTTCTTCACTGAAGAGGTGGCGACCGACATGTTGACGACGTCGGCGCCGAGGCGGCGGCCGGCGATCTCGAAAGATGATTGCGTGCGGGTCGAGTTCTCGAAGAAGAGATTGATCAGGGTGCGGCCATGAAGCACTTCGGCGTGCTTCTCGGCGCGGCGGTTGAATTCGACGTATTCGGCGCCCTTGGCGAGCAATAGCTCCAGATCGAGCCGGTTCAGCCCTTCGATCCCCAGCAAGTGCCTGTGGGGGAAGGTATAGTCGAAGTCCGCCATGCGGGAGTTTCCCTCGATTTTTGGCGGAATAGCGCGGGGTTCGAGTCGAGGCAAGCGGGTCAGCATGGCGGCGTTGAGCAGCTCAAGAATCTCAGAAGACTAATAAGCCCTCCCAAGCAAACTGCGACGCTGAGTATTCGCCTTCCCAGCCGCAGGGCGGCTCGCCCCGCGTCGCCTGCTGTCGGGCGGTCAGAGATTGGAACTCTGTCGCGCTTCATACTGGCTTCCCTCGTCTAGATTTGCGCCTCCAACTTTTCGAAGGTGGCGGCAATCAGACTACTCGCCCGGGGTTGACCGGCGGTGGCCCGATATAGAGCGAGGCTAAACCAGCTGCTGTGAACTCAATTTGCTTGCCGGAGTGTAGTCGAAAAACATCGCCTTTACAGGTTCGTATCGCTTTGCGGTCAGCCCAAAGCGTTCGCGAACGCCAGCGCGATGGGAATCGCGATCGCCGATAGAATCGTCGATGCGGTTATGTGCCCTGCCATGAATGTTGGCGCCCCACCCATCTCCCTTGTGAGGACGTACGCGGCGGGCGGGGATGGGCTGGCGCCGACGATGGCCATGCAGGCGAGGTGGACGCCGGAAAGGCCGAAGGCGAGGCCAGCGGCGATGAAGACGGCGGGGCCGACGATCAGCTTCATCGCAAGGGATGCCGCCATGAGGCCGGGGCGTGCGGAGATCGCCGAGAGGTTGAGGCCGGCGCCGACGCACATCAGGGCGATGCCGAGGGCGCCGCGTCCGATGATGTCGAGGAAGTCGCCGATGAAGCCGGTGGGGGCGATGCCCATGAAATTGACGATGAGGCCGGCCGAGCAGGCGATGATCATCGGGTTGGTGGCGAGCGAGCGCATGATGCCCTTGAACGACGGGTTCTGCCCATCGCCCCAGCGCGCATGCACCCACACGATCATCACGTTCACGATCGGAATGGCGGGGCCCATGATGAGCGCGATCAGGGCGGTAGCCTCCGGGCCCATCATCGCTTCGGAGGCGGCGAGAAGGACGAAGGCGTTCCAGCGCGTGACGCTCTGGTGCGCGCTGGCGAAGGCGCTGCGCTGGTGCGTACAGATCGGCAGGAGGACGAAAGCCAGCGCGCCCATGATCAGGAAGGCGATCAGCGCAGCTTCGACATAGGCGAGATCATTGAACGAGAGATCGACCCGCGCAACCTGAAGAAAAAGGTAGGTCGGACCGACAACCGTATAGACCAGTCGTGTGATCCCGCCCCAGGCCGGTTCGGGCACGAGTTTGGTGACGCGGGCGAACCAGCCGGTGAAGATCGCCAGGAAGACTGGCGCGAGCGCGAGCAGCATCGTCGCCATGTCAGCCTTCCGCCAGCTCGTCGATTGCGCTCTGGAGGATCCACGCGGCAGCCATCTTGTCCACAACTTCTCCACGGCGCTGGCGGGTTTGATCAGCCTCGATCAACAGCCTTTCCACACCCGCTGTGGACAATCGTTCGTCCCGGAAGGCGACAGGCAGATCGCGAACCTGAAGGAGACTGAAAATCAGCCCGCGCGTGGCCTGGGTGCGTGGGCCAGACGTGCCGTCCATGTTGAGCGGCAGGCCGCAGACGAGCCCTGCGCAACTGCGCTCGTCGTAAAGGGCGAACAGGCGATCAAGGGCCGGGCGCAGTTTCTTGCCGCGTGGAATGGTTTCCAGCGGGCTGGCGATCAGGCGCGTAGCGTCGCTGACGGCGACGCCAAGCGTCTTCGAGCCTGGATCAAGGCCCATAAGCGCCCCGGATTTGGGCAGTTCGTGGAGGGAAACCTCAGCCATGGCGGACCCTCTAGCCCGAACCGGCTTGATGCGGAAGGTAAGGGCGTCTAGGGCATTTGCCTTGATTTCAAGCCAAGCGAGGCGGACGTGAGCGTCGATAAGGAAACCGTGCGGAAAGTGGCGCGTCTGGCGCGGATTGCCGTGCCGGAAGAAAAGCTGGAGCCGATGGCCGAGGAGCTGAATGGCATCCTCAACTGGATCGAGCAGCTCAACGAGGTCGATATCGAGGATGTCGAGGCGATGACGACGCCGGTTAAGATGGCGATGGCTCAACGCAAGGACGTCGTCACCGATGGCGATATCCGCGACAAGGTACTGGCGAATGCGCCGAAGACCGAGGATGGCTTCTTCGTTGTGCCGAAGGTGGTCGAGTGACCGACCACCGCTGGACCCAATTGATGGAAACGGGAGCGGACTGTTCGTGTGGCCAGCGCCACACCGGACTGATCGAACTCGCCTTCCTGACTCCGGCCGACTGGCCAGGCGTTCCGGCCAGGGAGCCGAACGAGGCGATGCGCCTGGACGGGGACTTCTTCTCCGAGGATTACGCCGTACGCGAAGGCAAGTATTTCGCGATCCGTTGCGTGCTGCCGCTTCCGGTCGCGGGCTGCTCGCCGCCCGCGTCTGTTCTGGTCGTCTGGGCGAGCGTGGAGAAGGCGGACTTCGAGAAGCTCCACGCCAACCCGCGCCCGGAAATGACCAATCCGCCCGAACGCTTCCAGGCGCGCCTGATCAATCGCATCAGCGGCTACCCGAACACGTTCGGCCTGCTCGGCGTCGCGTTCCCGCAGGCTGACAGCCCTCCATTGCTGGTGCTGGGCAAGCCTCCGGGCGACGCGCCCGACCTGCATCCGCTGGTCGCCGAGCATCGCGACGGAATGACGTTCGACAGATTGCTGGAAGTGTACGCCGCGCAGGGTCACGACCTGCGGCCAAGTTTTGCCGGAACGACGACGCAATGACCAACCTGACCCAACTCACGCTCGCAGATGCGCTGGATGGCTTGCGCAAGCGCCAGTTTTCATCGCGCGAAATCACGCAGGCCTACCTCGACGAGATCGAGCGGGCGAACCCGCACCTCAACGCGTTCGTCGCGGTGACGGCGGAAAAGGCGCTGAAGATGGCGGACGCCTCCGACGCGCAGCTCGGCAAGACCAAGGGCAAGGTCGGATCGCTGGAGGGCGCGCCTCTGGGGGTGAAGGACCTGTTTTGCACCGAGGGCGTGCGCACCACGGCGTGCTCGAACATCCTTGGCGAGTTCACGCCGCCATACGAGAGTACCGTGACTCAGAACCTCTGGGACCAGGGCGCGGTGATGCTGGGCAAGCTGAACATGGACGAGTTCGCCATGGGCTCGGCCAACGAGACATCGCGCTTCGGGCCGCCGACCAATCCGTGGCGGCGCAAGGGCGCTAACACGAAACTGACCTCCGGCGGATCGTCCGGCGGTTCGGCGACGGCGGTTGCCGCGGACCTGTGCCTTGCGGCGACGGCGTCTGACACGGGCGGTTCGATCCGCCAGCCTGCGGCGTTCACCGGCACGGTCGGGATCAAGCCGACCTACGGGCGCGCCAGCCGCTATGGCATGGTGGCGTTCGCGTCATCACTTGATCAGGCGGGACCGCTGGCCAAGTCGGTGATGGACGCCGCCATCATGCTGGAGGTGATGTGTTCGGGTGATGACAAGGATTCGACCTCGCTGCACCTGCCGGTGCCGAAATGGAGCAAGTCGGTCGGCAAGGGCGTGAAAGGCATGCGCATCGGCGTGCCGAAGGAATACCGCATGGACGGTATGCCGGACGAGATCGAGAAGCTGTGGCAGCAGGGCGTCGAGTGGCTGAAGGCGCAGGGCGCGGAGATCGTCGATGTGTCGCTGCCGCACACCAAGTATGCGTTGCCGGCTTACTACATCGTGGCCCCGGCGGAAGCTTCGTCCAACCTCGCGCGGTATGACGGCATGCGTTATGGCGCACGCCAGTCGGGTTCGGGTTCGCTGACGGACACGTACGAACAGACGCGCGGGCAGGGCTTCGGCGCGGAAGTGCAGCGTCGCCTCCTGATCGGCACATACGTGCTCTCGGCCGGGTATTACGACGCCTACTACCTGCGCGCGCAAAAGGTGCGGACCAAGATCCTGCAGGACTTCGAGAGCGCGTTCGAAACGGTGGACGCTTTGCTGACGCCGACGACGCCGTCTGCCGCCTTTGCGTATGGCGAGAAGTCGGCCGATCCGGTGGAGATGTATCTCAACGACGTCTTCACGGTGACGGCCAACCTCGCCGGCTTGCCGGGGATCGCTGTTCCAGCAGGACTGGACGGCAACGGCCTGCCGCTGGGTCTGCAGGTGATTTCCAACGCGCTGGACGAAGAGGCCTGCTTCAAGGTCGGCGCGGCGATCGAGGAAGCAGCTCAGTTCACTGCGCGTCCGGAGAGATGGTGGTAGGTTGGGTTCTATTGGAGGGGGACATGATAGCACGAAAACATAGACACCTATTCCGTATCACAGATGAACTGGTTCGATATTCCGAATCCGGACAAGTGCTGCCGCCTGAATTCATCCAGAGCCTGCTGAGGCAACTGTATACGGCACTGCAAGCAATTCGCCAGGATCGAGAGTTCCTCGAAGCCCTTAACGGCAGAGTCGCGGACGCCAAAGAATTCAAATCCGATCTAACTAGAGCCATAGAAAACTGGGAGAGGTTTGTAGACTTCTTGGCTATAGAACAGGACCAGTTGCGAAATGCTGGGCTTTCGGATGTTAGCGCGGCTCGCATTGCCGACGCGATCATTTCTGTAAGGAGCGCGACACTCCAAGAACTTCAACAACCGAGTGCGCTGGAATTCATCACTGACAACGAACTGGATCTTATACTCGCACAGCTGAACTCGGCCTGCAAAGACGCGGACGAACTTGTTCATCGTTTCAATCGAGTACGCGTGGTCAAGAGGTGGGCGCACTTTACCGGTGGTTGGGCGGTGATTGTCACAAACGCTGGCTTGGGTGGGTCAGGTCTTATGGCTGGAATGCCTGTTGCAGCTGTGGCGGCAGCATCTGTTGTCCTTGGACGAACTCTCGCAAAGAGATCCGACGATTTCAAAAAATAGAACAGACGGTGTTTCAGTGACGTTGGCTTCTGCAGCATGGCCAGGACCGGACTTCCCGTGCGCGTGATCTTTCCCTAAGTCAGTCGGTATGAGCACTTTCGCCGATTCCATTATCCTGAATGCTGATGCGCCGAACAAATGGTCGGGCGAAGCGGACCCGAATTACGCGCACCCTGGCGGGCGGTTTGGCGGCTGGACGGCGGCTGCGCTGGTCGAGGCGGCGCGGCGCGAGGCGGGCGAGCGCGGCCCGCCATTGTCGCTGACGATGCTGTATCTTGATCCGATCTTCGACGGGCCGGTGCAGATATCGACGCGCCTGTTGCGCGCGGGCAAGCGTATCCAGTTCTGGCGCGCGGAAATGCGTCAGGGCGAGACGTTGTGCGCCCATGCGCAGATCACGTTCGGCGTCCGCACCGAGGCGCCGGAGAACTTTACCGACGCGATTTTCCCCAACGTACCGCCGCCGGAAGACGAGACGCTGCTGGAGGGAAGCGCGCCGATCCCGTTCCTGCAACAATTCCAGATCCGGTGGATCACCGCATCGCCCATGAACCTGCAGGATCAGGGGGCCAGGGCCGACACACAGACATGGGTGCGGGATGTCCACGGGCGCCCTCTGGACAACGTTCTGTTGGCGGCGATGGCGGACCTGACGCCGCCGCGCGTTCTGTTTCATCGCAAGACCTCTCCGTGGATCATGTCGTCGACGATTTCGATGTCGGTGCATTTTCACGCGACGCAGGAAGAGTTGGATAAGGTGGGCAGCGATTTCGTTCTGTCCGACGTGAAGTGTCGGCGCTGTGAGGGCGGATTCTTCGACCACGAGCTGAAACTCTGGAGCCGCGACGGCGCGCTTCTGGCGACCTCCGAGCAGGTGATGGTCTACAAGGGCTAGCGCCGGCGGCTGGTCCGGTTCGCCGGCGGCGCTGGAGCGTGATCGCTTTTCGAGCGTCCGTCCGTCGTCTATCCAGACAGCCGGAGGAGCCGATGAACCTTCTATTGTTGCTCGACTATGCCGGCGTCGCCGTTTTTGCAGCGACCGGCGCGCTTGCGGCCTCGCGCAAGGAACTCGACATCATCGGTTTTTTCTTTTTCGCCAGCATCACCGGCATGGGTGGCGGCACGTTGCGGGATCTCGTGCTCGACCGTGCGGTGTTCTGGACGCTCAATCCGACCTATGTGCTGGTGTGCGTTGGCGTGGCTGGGGTGGTCTTCTTCACTGCGCCGATGTTTGAGTCGCGCTACCGGCTTTTGCTGTGGCTCGATGCGATTGGCCTTGCCGCATACTCGGTATTGGGCGCCGCCGTTGGACTAGCCGCGACGGGATCGCCGGTCGTCGCGCTGGTGACCGGCATGATGACCGCCACGGTCGGTGGGATCATCCGTGACGTTCTCGCTGGCGAGCCGTCTGTGCTGCTACGCCCGGAAGTCTATGTGACCGCCGCGCTCGTCGGCGCCGCCGTGTTTACAGGCGCGACCATGGCGGGCGTGGAACGTGTGATTGCGGCGCCGGTAGCGGTCGCCGCCGCGTT
>JBHIWT010000163.1:0-8028 GCA_041987265.1 Hyphomonadaceae bacterium | reverse complement strand
TACGCGAAGGCGGAAACCGGTTTCCGCTCGACCGGATCGACGCGCTTGGCGAGCAGCCGGCCTGGAACACCGCCTATGTGCGTCAGGTCGAGGATTACCTGCGCAAGCTGAAGGAAATGGAGATCCGCGCGCGCGACTACCGCACGCCCGCGAGCCAGCGTCCACGGCCTTCGGATTCGCAGGTCCCGCTGCGCAACTGATTGGCGATTGATGCAATTGACGGCGGGCCGTGCGGGCAAACTCCCTGCGCGGCCCGTTTCTTATTGGTTCACCGCTCCAATTGCCGGGAAATTTGCGCTTTGGTTACGTTCTGCTAGCGCCTTGGCGCCAGACTTGCGCGCATCGCCGGTCAAACACGGGCAAATCGCCCCACGAATTCCAGATCTGAGGTCGTAGAACATGAAACCCGTCCGTAAGGCCGTTCTCCCCGTCGCAGGATTCGGAACACGGGTGCTGCCCGCGACCAAGGCGATCCCGAAGGAAATGATGCCGGTCTTCGATCGTCCGGCGATCCAGTACGTGGTCGATGAAGCGCTGGAAGCTGGGATCGAACACATCGTGTTCGTGACCGGACGCAACAAGGGAGCGATCGAGGACTATTTCGATCACGCTTATGAGCTGGAAGCCGCGCTCGAAGCCAAGAACAAGACCGCGATCCTGGAAGAAACCGTCGCAACCATCCTGCCCGCCGGCGCCGCCAGCTTTGTGCGCCAGCAGAAACCGCTCGGCCTCGGCCACGCCGTCCTGTGCGCGCGCGATATCGTCGGTGATGAACCCTTCGCCGTCCTGCTGCCCGACGTTCTTGTGTCCGCCAGCCCGTCCTGCCTCGCGCAGATGATGCAGGCCTATGACAAGGTCGGCGGCAATGTCATCGCGGTTGATGAAGTGCCGGCTGAGCGCGTGTCGTCCTATGGCGTCATTGATCCCGCTGAAGCCGACGCCGAGGGCGACCTGATCCGAATGAAGGGCATGGTCGAAAAACCGCCGGTCGATCAGGCGCCATCGCGACTGAAGATCACCGGACGCTATCTGCTGCAGCCGGAAGTCTTCGAACTCCTCGAAAACCAGACGCCCGGCGCGGGCGGCGAGATCCAGCTGACCGACGCAATGGAGCGCCTGATGGGGCAGCAGGATTTCCACGCCTTCAAGTTCTCGGGCCAGGATTATGATTGCGGCGACAAGCTGCTCTATCTTGAAGCTTTCGTCGCGATGGCCTTGTCAAACGCCAAGCTGGGCGGCGCAGCCCGCGAGAAGATCGAGGCGCTGCTCAAGAAGCTCTAGCTGGCGTTGCGCCCGGCATAACCGCGCCACCACGCAACGAATTCGGCAAGCCCGGTCTCGATGCCGATGCCGGGCTTGAATCCAAACGCATTCGCAAATTTTGTCGTGTCAGCGAACGTGTCGCCGACATCGCCAAGTTGCATCGGCAATAGCTCGACCTCTGCTTTCTTGCCGAGCGCCTCTTCGAGTACGCGCAGGAACTCTTTCAGGTAGACCGGCTCGGCGTGCCCGACATTGTAGATCTCGTGTCCCGGTTTTTCCGGCGCATCCAGGACTTTGAGGATCGCCGTGACGACATCGTCGACATGGGTGAAGTCGCGGCGCATCTCGCCCTGGTTGAACAGGCGCACCGGCTTGCCGCTCTCGATCGCCTCGGAAAAAATCCAGTAGGCCATGTCAGGCCGGCCCCACGAACCGTAGACGGTGAAGAACCGAAGGCCGGTAAGGTTCATACCGTAGAGATGCGAATAGGACTGGCTGATCAGCTCACCCGCCCGCTTGGTCGCGGCATAGACAGACACGGGCTCATCGCACCGGTCATCTTCGCGGAACGGACCATCGCCCCTGTCGCCGTACACCGATGACGACGATGCATAGATGAAGCGGCCAAGTCCTTCATATTTGCGCGCCAGTTCAAGCAGATTGATCTGGCCGCGCACGTTCGCATCGGCGTAGGCGGCGGGATTGATCAGCGAATAGCGAACCCCGGCCTGTGCAGCGAGATGGATGATCGAATCGGGCTGGAAATCCCCGACCGCCGCAGCGAGCGCATCCGCGTCCGAAATATCCACCTGCCGGAACGTCAGGTTGGCGGGCGTCCCCAGCTCGCTGAGCCGGTCCAGTTTCAGTTGCGGGCGGTAATAATCGTTCAGACTGTCGATCGCCAGGACATCATGGCCCTGCGATATCAGCGCTTTACCGAGATGAAAGCCGATAAATCCCGCCACTCCGGTCAGGAGAATACGCATGAAATGGGTCCGATCGGGTACTGACCACAGGAACGCCCGGAAAGTCTGTTGGCGAACCGGGCCTGTCAACCGCGACATGAACGCGTCCGTGTCCGTTCGATGCCGTCCGACAAGTTGAGAGCGCAGCCGACATGGGCTATCGCCTGCCTGCCCGCGCCCCGCGTGGCCAACCGGACGATCGCCTGATGTCACCCCATCCCCTGTCGGCAGATGAACGAAACCGGCTAGCCCTGCTGTTCGCAGAAATATGCAGCCAGGCCGGCGTCGCGGTGATGGACGTCTACAATTCGGATTTCGAAACGCGATCGAAGTCGGACTCATCGCCCGTGTCCGACGCCGACGAACGCGCAGAAGAGATCATCCTCCAGCGCTTGGCGAGTGAGCTGTCGGGCGTCCCGGTTCTGGCCGAGGAACAGGCCGAAGCGGACGGTCTGAACCATCGTCGCCCCGGCGATCTTTTCCTTCTGGTCGATCCGGTCGACGGAACCCGAGAATTCGTGAACCGCAAGAAGGACTTCACGATCAACATCGGACTGATCTCGAAAGGCGAACCTCTGGCCGGATGCGTATTCGCGCCGGCTCACCAGACATTGTTCGCCGGCGGAACAGAGGCGCATATCTGGCGCGACCTGTCGCCCGGCGACAGCGTTGCCTCTGAGACAGGCCAGATCATCTCGACCCGCGCCTACCCGCACAATGGCCTGACGGCGGTGGTCTCCTCCTCGCATCTCGACGAGAACACGACCCGCTTTCTCGAGAACCTGTCGATCGCCGAACGCGTCTCGTTCGGTTCGTCGCTGAAGTTCTGCCGGATCGCCGAAGGCGCTGCTGATATCTATCCGCGCTGGGGTCCCACGATGGAATGGGATACCGCAGCCGGCCACGCCGTGCTGAACGCCGCCGGCGGATGTGTGCAACGACCTGACGGATCGCCGTTGACTTACGGCAGGCATGAGGATGGATTCCGCAACGGGCCGTTCATCGCCTGGGGCGGCGCGCCGGTCGCAACCGCCTGATCCTGCGCCCGCCAACACCGGCCACAACCACGAACGACACGAGTTCTGACATGACCGACACGCTTCCAGACCGCCTCTCGCAGGACCCCAAGAGTCCTCACCACGACAAGGAATTGCTCGAACGCGGGATCGGCATCCGTTTCAACGGCGTCGAGAAAACCAATGTCTGGGAATATTGCGTGTCGGAAGGCTGGATCCGCGTTGTCGCGGGCGCCGCGCTCGACCGCCGGGGCCAGCCGATGACCATGCGCCTCAATGGCACCGTCGAACCCTATTTCGATGACTGAGGGGACCAGCCGAATAACGAAAGCGCCGACATGATTGATCTCTACGCCTGGAACACGCCGAACGGCCGCAAGATCACGATCATGCTGGAAGAGGCGGAGTGCGATTACACGATCAGGCTGGTTGATCTGGACGCTGGCCAACAGCGCGAGCCCGACTTTCTCGCCATGTCGCCCAACAACAAGATCCCGGTGATCGTCGATCACGCCGCTGACGGCGCACCGGTGACGATCTTCGAGAGCGGCGCGATCCTGCAATACCTTGCCGACCGGTCAGGCCGCATGCTGGCGGCGACCGGGCCCGCGCGCTACACGGCTCTGCAATGGGTGTACTGGCAAGTCAGCGGGTTCGGTCCGATGCTGGGCCAGTTCAACTACAGCCTGGCGCACGCCGATGAGTTGGGCGAAGCGACGGTGAAGCGTTCTACCGATGAGGCCGCGCGCCTGTTCGGCGTTCTCGACCGCCGGCTAGCCGACAGCCCGAATGTCGGCGGCGAGGCGGTGACCATCGCCGACATCGCCGTCTATCCATTCTCGCAGTACGCGCACGAAAAGCTCACCGAGACGACGGGCCGCCGCTGGGATCACGTCGCGCGATGGGAAGAGCGAATGGCCGCCCGTCCCGCGTTCGGGCGGGGCATGGCGGCCATCGGCTAAGGCCTATTGCTGGTCGTCAGCCGGCGGATCAACCGGTTCGGTCGCTTCCACCGGGATGACTTCTTCAAGGAAGACCTCGAAGCGCACGACCGCGTTTGGCGGAATGCGGCCATAGCCTTCCTCGCCATACATCAGGTGCGGCGGCACGCGGACAATCCAGCGATCGCCCTTGTGCATCGCCTGAAGCATTTCCGACCAGCCGGGCACGAGCTGGGCGATCGGGAAGATGCGCGGGTTCTGGTCGATGAAGGTCGAGTCCGCGACGAGCCCGTCATCGAGCCGGCCTTCGAAATGCACGACGGCGTAATCTGTCGGACCCGGCGACGGCGCATTGGCCTCGCCAGATGAAATGATGAAGTATTCAAGGCCGGTCGGCGTGCGGATGATCTCGCTGGAATCCGTCGGCCACGGCGATGCTTTCGCCCACGCGTCCTCGTCGGGGACCAGCGCCTCCTGAATGTCGAGCAACGCAACCCGGAACATCAGGTCGGTGTTCGGCGGAATCTCGCCATTGCCCGCGCCCATCGGGCCATAGCCGAGGTCGGAGGGGATATAGAACATGAACTGGTCGCCGATCTGCATCTTCTGCAGACCCTCGGTCCAGCCCGGGATCACCTGGTTGAGGCGGAAGCTCGACGGATCGCCGCGCTCATACGAGGAATCAAACTCGGTTCCGTCAGACGCCAGACGGCCGGCATAATGGACCGTCACCGTATCCGCCGGGCTGGGATAGCCGCTCTCCCCATCGCCCTTCTCGATCACGACATACTTCACGCCGTTTTCGGTGGTTTCGATATCGTCGCGGGCGTCGTCCCAAGGATACAGCGCCGCCCACGGATCCTCGGCGTCGATGCCCGAGCCGGAGGGCGAACATGCCGCAACTCCCAGTGCAAATGCAGCCGCGATCGCCAAACGAACCATATCCATACTCCCTGGGCCGCGCGTGATTCCGCGCTGGTCAGCCTCCCCTAGCATCCATGACGCTTAAGCGCGAGCCGCCCGGCGCCGCCTTCACAGCTAGGTGTTTGTGCGGGGCGGGAAGCCGGCTCGCGTCAGAGCGTCGATGACCTGCTGGGTGTGCAGCGCATCGCGGGTTTCGATCATGATATCGAATTCCGCGCCCTTCGCCGGGACATCAAGGGCGATGCGATTGTGCGCCACCTCAATGATATTTGCGCCTTCATCGCCGATGATCTGGGACACCTTCGCCAGCAGGCCCGGCTGGTCGCTGCCGATGACGCGGATCGAAGCCAGCCGCTTTTCGCGCACCAACGACCGGGTCAGCACAGACGCCAGCAATCTTGTGTCGATATTTCCGCCGCACAGGACAAGCACCACCTTGCGGCCCTTGAAGCGATCCGGTTCGGCCAGCAGGGCTGCGAGGCCTGCGGCGCCTGCGCCTTCCGCAACCGTCTTCTCGACATTGGTGAACAGCGTGATCGCGCGTTCCAGCTGGCTTTCGTCGACCAGAACAACATCATCGACCAGCTTGCGGCACAGTTCGGCTGTAAGCCTGCCGACCTTCTTGACCGCAATGCCTTCGGCGATCGTCGCGCCGCCGACATGCGCTTCCTCGCCGCGCAGTTCGGCGCTGAGCGAGGGATACATCGTCGGCTCGACGCCGATGATCGAAACGTGCGGCATCCGCGCCTTCACCGCGCTGGCGATACCGGAGATCAGACCGCCGCCGCCGACGGGCACTGGCATGACATCGAAATCGTCGAGATCCTCCATGATCTCCAGACCGATCGTTCCCTGCCCGGCGATGACGTGCGGATCGTCGAACGGATGGATGAAGGTCAGCCCCTGGTCCGCCTCCAGCGCGCGTGCATGCGCATTGGCGTCGTCCAGCGTATCGCCGTGGATGATGACGTTGGCGCCGAAGTTCTGCGTGTGCTCGATCTTCACGAACGGCGTACCGCGCGGCATCACGATCGTCGCCGGAATGCCGAGGCGTTGTGCGTGGTAGGCGACCCCCTGCGCGTGGTTGCCCGCCGACATCGCGATCACGCCTGCCGCGCGTTCCGAGTTGGAGAGGTTCAACAACCGGTTCAGCGCGCCGCGTTCCTTGAACGCCGCCGTGAACTGCAGATTCTCGAACTTGATCCAGACTTCGGCGCCGGTAATACCCGACAGCGTCCGCGAATAGCGCAATGGCGTGCGCTCGACCTGGCCCTTGATGGCCTTAGCCGCCGCTTCGATATCTTCTATCGTAACGCTCACAATCGTGTCGCCTGTCTGACTTCGTCCCAGTTCGCCGGTCCCGGCTCAAGGGCCGCTCTATAAATGAAATTGAGCGAGGGGAAAGGGTAAGCCGATCAGGCTGCGAACAATCCTTCGCGCCCGTTTGCGGGGTCGTGCTCGGCCACGAAATGCCCCGGCGCCACTTCGATCAATTGCGGCCGGTAGGTCGTTTCGCCGTCCGACAACCGCGATTTCATGAACCGCAGCGAGGCCGCCGGGTCGAGCGGCGATGGCAGGTCGCCTTCCAGCTTGATGCGCTGACGCGCGCGCTCGCGCACGGGATCGGGGGTCGGCACGGCGGACAGGAGCGCGCGCGTGTAGGGGTGGCGTGGATCGCCGAACAGCATGTCACGCGGCGCCATTTCGACGACGCGGCCAAGATAGAGAACCATCACCCGGTGGCAGACCTCGCGCACGACCGAAAGGTCGTGACTGATGAACAGCATGGAGAGGTCGAACTCCTTCTGCAGATCGATCAGCAGATCGAGAATCTGCGCCTGCACCGAAACATCAAGCGCCGAAACGGCTTCATCGCATACGACCAGACGCGGGCGCAGGATCATGGCGCGCGCGATCCCGACACGCTGGTTCTGCCCCCCGGAAAGCTCGTGCGGATACCGGTTGATATAGTCCGCGCCGAGATCCATCCGCTCCAGCATCTCGCGCGTCGCCGCTTCGCGCCCGGCGCGATCAAGGTCGGGCTTGTAGACCATCAGCGGCTCGGCGATCGACTGTCCGATCGTCATGCGCGGATCAAGGCTCGCCAGCGGGTCCTGGAAGACGATCTGCAGGTCTTCGCGAAGCGGCTGCACGTCCTTGCGCGATGACTTGGCGATATCCTTGCCCAGCCATGCGACCGAACCCGACTTGGGATCGAGCAGGCGCAACACGCCGCGCGCCAGCGTGGACTTGCCGCAGCCGCTTTCGCCGACAACGCCCAGCGTTTCACCCGGCCTGAGGTCAAAGCTGACCCCATCGACCGCCCGCAACGGTACGCGCTTGCCGAACATTCCGCCGGGAACATTCACCGGGAAAGTGATGCGCAGATCGTCGACGGCGAGTATTGGCTCGGTCGTCTGCGCCGGCGGTTCGACCAACGCCGGGCGATCGCCGCGATCGTTGCGGTCGAGGCGAGGCATCGCGTTCAAGAGCATGCGTGTATAATCGTGTTCCGGCCTTGAGAAGATCGCGTCGACATCGCCGCGCTCCACAGCTTCGCCGCGGCGCATGACCACGACGCGGTCGGCCATTCGCGCCACCACGCCCATATCGTGCGTGATCAGGACGAGCCCGGCGCCGGTTTCCTTTTTCAGGTCGTCCATCAGGTCCAGCACCTGCGCCTGCACCGTCACGTCCAGCGCAGTCGTCGGTTCGTCAGCCAAGAGGAGGTCCGGCTCACAAAGCATGGCGGCTGCAATCATCACGCGCTGGCGCATGCCCCCAGACAGTTCGTGCGGAAACTGGTGCAGGCGGCGCCGCGCTTCCGGAATTCGCACGCGTTCCAGCCAGTCGATGATGATCCGTTCGGCTTCATCGCCTTTCAGGCCCTTGTGGCGCTCGAGGATTTCCTTGAGCTGC
>JBHIWT010000162.1:0-8053 GCA_041987265.1 Hyphomonadaceae bacterium | reverse complement strand
GCCGACACCGTCGACCCAGGCTTCCGCCCAGGCGTGGCCGGCCTCCTGTTCGACCCGGTCCGGCATCCAGAGGTAGCCGGAGACGTAGCGGGCGGGATAACCGAGCAGGCGCGCGGCGGTGATGAAGATGTGGGCGTGGTCCTGGCAGACGCCTTCTCCCGCGCCGATGGCGGCTTCCGACGGCGTGCCGGAATCGGTGCGCCCGGGTTTGTAGGCGACGTGTTCGAGGATGAGTGCCGAGAGGGCGTGGAGGCGCGGTATGTCTTCCTCGGGATCTTCGAACTGTTTCAGGAGCTTGCGCACGTTCGGACCGGGGCGGGTGAGTTCAGTGCGGCGGCGGAAGCACCACAGGGGGACAAAGCCCGCCTGCTGGCCGACGACGCCCTGGGTGTCGGTGGTTTCAACGACGCCTTCGGAACGGATCTCCAGCGAGGTGGAGCCGGCTTCGAAGCTGATCAACTCGACCGTGTTGGCGTGTTCGTCCTCGAAGACGGCTTCGCGTTTGCCGCCAATGATCGTGTTGGTCCAGGATTCGACGACCTGGCTCTCGCGTGATTTCGGCGTGAGGCGGATCTGGAGCAGGCCGTAGGGAACCGGTTCGTCGTAATCGTAATGCGTGGTGTGGGTGATCGATAGGCGCATGGGGATCAGGGGCGTTGCTCTTCGGGGCGTTATTCTGTGAACCTGTAGTCCTGCTCGATCTGGCTGGCGAGCGCGTTGTTCTCGGCGATGCACGATTGCAGGAATTCATGCAGGCCGATGGAGAAGACCTGGTCAATGTCGAGGCGCGTGAGTTTGTCTTTCAGTGCGAGGGTCATCTCCAGCGACGGCATCTTCTGATCGTATTCGGCCTCGAGGTAGGTGAGGTTGGAGCACAGCTTCTCAACGCAGAAGGCGAGCGAGCGCGGCATGCGGCGGTCGAAGATGAGAAAGTCTGCGATGGCGCTCGGGCGGGTGTCGCCGCCGTGAAGCCAGCGGAAGGCGCGTTGGGCCGAGGCGCAGCGCAGGATGGTTTCCCACTGGACGTTGTCGATCGCCGAGCCGACGAATGAAACCGACGGCAGGAGGATGTAGTATTTGACGTCGAGAATGCGACAGGTGTTGTCGGCGCGTTCGAGGAAGGTGCCGGCGCGCGAGAAGTTGAAGATGTCATTGCGCAGCATGGTGCCGTGCAGGGCGCCGCGTACGAGCGAGCTTTTCTGGCGGATGATGCCGAGCGTTTCGGGCAGGTCGGCGGACCGGACGGGCTTGGCGAGCAGCTCGGTGAGCGTGATCCAGCATTCGTTGACCGCTTCCCAGACCTCGCGGGTGATGGCGGTGCGTACGAGGCGGGCGTTGTTGCGGGCGGCTTCGACAACGGACATGACGCTGGTGGGGTTGGCCGGATCGCGCAGCAGGAAGTCGACGATGGCGGGGACGTCGTAGGCCTCGTTGTGTTCCAGGTAGGCCTCTCGCACGGCGGCGGTGGCGAGGATGGATTCCCATTCGGACGCATCGTCGGAATGGGTGAGCCCCATGCGGAAGCCGGCCTCGACGAGGCGGGCGATGTTTTCAGAGCGTTCGAGGTAGCGGAACATCCAGGTCAGTCCGCCGGCGGTCTTTCCAAGCATGCTCAGCCCTCCAGCACCCAGGTGTCCTTGGTGCCGCCTCCCTGCGAGGAATTGACGACGAGAGACCCCTTCTTGAGGGCGACGCGCGTGAGGCCGCCGGGGGTGATGTCGATGCGATCGGGCGAGGCCAGCACGAAGGGACGCAGATCGACATGGCGCGGAGCGAGACCGGTGCGCGTGAGGATCGGGCAGGTTGAGAGGGCGAGGGTTGGCTGGGCGATGTAGTTGCCCGGCTTTTCCATCAGTTTGACGCGGAAGGCCGCGATTTCCTTCTTGGATGCGGCGGGCCCGACCAGCATGCCGTAGCCGCCCGAGCCGTGCACTTCCTTGACGACCAGTTCCGGGAGGTGGTCGAGGACGTAGGCGAGGCTGTCGGGTTCTGAGCAGCGCCAGGTCTCGACGTTCCTGAGGAGCGGCTTCTTGCCGGTGTAGAATTCGACGATGTCAGGCATGTACGAATAGATCGCCTTGTCGTCGGCAATACCCGCGCCCGGCGCATTGGCGATCGTGATGCCGCCGGAGCGGTAGATGTCGAAGATGCCCGGGACGCCGAGCATGCTGTCCGGATTGAAGTTCAGCGGATCAAGGAAGTCGTCGTCGACGCGGCGGTAGATGACGTCGATCGGGGTATAGCCGCGAGTCGTGCGCATGGAGATGCGGCCGTCGACGACGCGGAGGTCACGTCCCTCGACGAGTTCCGCGCCCATCTGGTCGGCGAGGAAGGCGTGCTCGAAATAGGCGGAGTTGAAGATGCCGGGCGTCAGTACGGCGACAACTGGCCGACCAGTCGCCGAAGGCGGCGCGCATGCCGAGAGCGACCGGCGAAGAGATTCAGGATAGGAGCTGACTGGACGGACGCGGACACGGCTGAAGAGTTCGGGGAACATCTGCAGCATCGTTTCGCGGTTTTCGAGCATGTAGGAGACGCCGGACGGTGTGCGGGCGTTGTCCTCCAGAACAAAGAAGTCGTTTTCACCTGTGCGGACGAGGTCGACGCCGACGATGTGCGTGTAGATGCCGCCGGGCGGCGAGACGCCGATCATCTTCGGCAGGAATGCGTCGTTCTGGGTGATCAGCTCGGTTGGTATCTTGCCGGCGCGGAGTATCTCCTGGCTGTGGTAGATATCGTGGAGAAAGGCATTGATGGCGCGGACGCGTTGCTCGATGCCTTCGGTGAGGCGCCGCCATTCATTGGCGCCGATGATGCGGGGAATGAGGTCGAACGGGATCAGGCGCTCGGTGGCTTCGTCGGAGCCATAGACGTTGAAGGTGATGCCGGTGCGCCGGAAGAAGGACTCGGCGTCGGCGGCTTTCTTCTGGAGCCGTTTGTGGTCCTGCTCCTCGAGCCAGCTCGAGTATCCCCGGTACGGCGCCCGTGACGCGTCGCCGGAGCCATGCATTTCGTCAAAAGTATCCGGAGGTTGGGACATCCGGTACACATTGCACCGGCTTGGCGAAATCGCAAAACACATTGCCGCCGCCTCCCGTTGAGTGGGTGGCGACGGCGGGTGTGAGGCCTGCAGGTCAGGCAGGGGTGGGTGAGATTTGGGCGGCCAGTGCGACCTTGCCGTCTAGCCTGCGGGGCAGTCGTCCGGCCGACCGGCGCTGAACAGGTCGCGGAAGCCTTTCGATGGACGTGCGGCCGGGCGAAGCTCGAGACAATCGTCCCAGGCGAAGCTGGCCTTGGCGATGTTGCCGGTCAGGTCCTGGTTGAACTTGCGGTTCACGCCTGGATCGTAGTTGATGTAAAGCTGTCCGGCGCCCGGCGTGTAGCTGGCCTGATCGACCAGCTTCCCAGTCGCCGGGTCGACGATGGAGAAGGCTTCCGGGTCGACCGTCAGCTTCTTGTGGTCCGTCAGCGCATAGGCGCAGTGACCGTCATATGCGGGCGCGAAAGCTGCCGGGTTGGCGGCGAAGCGGTCGCGATTTTCTGCAGACGCAAACCAGAATGGAACGCCGTTGTAGGTCGCCGTGAAGGTGCTCGAACCTTTCGTTGGCTTGAACGTGGTGTGGTAGGCGACGACGTCGTACCCGAAGTTTGCGACGCCGGACTTATCGACGAATTGTTCTCCGGCGTGGGCGTTCGCGCTCGATGCGATGGCGGTCAATGCCAAAGCCGCGATGGTGAGGCGTTTCATTATGCTTGTCCTTGTTGTTGAGTGGGAGGAACGGGTGTGAGGAGTGCGGCGAGTTTTCCGCCCAGCACCTTGAGCTCGGAGAAGCGCAGGCCGAGCATGGCGGCGCAGCCGAGCCAGACGATGCAGGCGGCCATGAACAGCCCGCCGCCGTCGTTGTTGGGATCGACGCCGAGCGGCGTGAACAGGTGGAAGGAGATAGCGCCGGTCATGATGGCGAGGCCGATCAGCGCGGCGAGCGCCTGCAGCCAGCGATAGCGCACGAGGAACATGCCCAGCAGGAAGAGGCTGGAGGCGATCAGCTCTCCGGTGCCGATGACGTACTGGCTGAAGAGGCCGGTATGGGCGAACAGACCCGGCGCGCCCAGCGAGGTGGACCAGTCATTGAGCCGGCCGAAGATTTCCTGCGTGTTCGGATGGTCGGTGAACTTGTAGCGCAGGCTGTCGAGAAAGATGATCGAGTTGAACGCCGCGATGGCGTGGGGGAGCCATTTTTGGCCGAGCGAAATTACAGACGCCATGACGCGCCTCCTAGTCTGATGATTGGACGTTGGATTGTGTGATCGTACTGGCAGGTTCTTCGCTGCGGCGGCGCAATAAGTTACGCGCCGCGAATTGCGCGCGGGCCGGATCAGTCTTGGGGTAGGGGAAAATGGCTCCGCAGGTTGGACTCGAACCAACGACCAGTCGATTAACAGTCGACTGCTCTACCAACTGAGCTACTGCGGAACGCCGGTAGGAGGGCGCGGTATAACGAGTGGCGCTGGCTCAAGCAATCCCCGTGTGCGCAAGCGCGTCAAATCCCGAATTATGGGCTTATCGACGCTCGGGCGGTGGATTTCGCTGACCACAAAGAAAAGGCGGGAGCCGAAGGCTCCCGCAAAGGCGTTTGGGTGATGGTGGGGTGTCTTCCAAGGAAGACAGGATCAACATCCCGGGATTTGGTTAATCGCAGGTTAAACTGAATCCCGGTGTCGGAATTTGTCGGATTTTCTTTGCAGCCGCGGATATGGGCGCCGCAGGGGCTGCCGCGGCTGGAGGCCTCGCCCGGAATCGAACCGGGGTACACGGATTTGCAATCCGCTGCGTAACCACTCCGCCACGAGGCCGCTTTGCCCATGTGAGGCGACTATAAACTTCCGATCCTGTCAGTAACATGACAGCGACCGCAAGGCGCGTTGCGCGGGGCGTTGCCTATGCTAATAGGCCGAACCGCACAAGGCCTTGAGTCGCAATTGTAGGGGTCGTCCCTTGGATATGGAAGCCGCTCGCACAGCAATGGTCGACACTCAGGTGCGGCCCAACGATGTGACTGACCGGCGCCTGATCGCCGCCCTGTTGCATACGCCCCGGGAAGCCTTTCTGCCGAAAACGCTGGAAAGCGTGGCTTACAGCGAAAAAGCGCTGGAAACGTCGCCGGGCCGCTGGCTGTGGGCGCCGCGGGATTTTGGCAAGCTGATTGAGGAAGCGGGCGTCGAGGAAGGGGACCGGGTCCTGAATATCGCCGCTGGTTCGGGCTATGCGGCTGCGGTGATGGCGGCGATGGGGGCGGATGTCGCCGCGCTGGAGGATGATGACGCCCTGGTCAGCGCGCTCAATGAACGTTTTGCCGACAATAACCGCGTTGAGGCGGTGAAGGGCGATCTGGCCACGGCCGGGGGGCTGAAAGGGCCGTTTGACGTCGTGATCGTTGGCGGCGCAGTCGAGATCGTGCCGGAAGCCTGGTCGGCTGTGCTGGGCGAAGGCGGACGGCTTGCTGTCGCGGTTCGCGAGAATGGCGTTGGCCATGCGCGCATCTATGTAAAGAGCGACGGGATCGCGAGCTATCGCTCGCCATTTGATTGCATGCCGCCGGTTCTGGCTGGCTTTGAGGTCGCCGAGGCGTTTCGCTTCTAGCGCGAACTGACTGGTCCGGGTCGCTGTGATGGTGCAGCGCCTTGGCAGCGGCGCGTGCGGCGCCCATGATCCGTTGCCGTGAATCAGTCGCGCCGCCGCAGCGAACGAAAATCGCAATGACATGAGGGCTGAGCAGATGAAACGACTGGCTTTGGTTCTTCTGGCTTCGGTTTCTGGCCTTGCCGCGCATGCGCAGGCGAGCAGCGAAAGCCTGGCTGACGCCGTCGCGTCGGCGCTGGAAAGCAATCCCCTGATGATGGCGCAGCGGCGTGTGCGGATGAGCGCGGACGAGGACCTGGTGCAGGCGCGAGCGGGTGGATTGCCGTCGGTTTCGGCATTCGGCTCGTTCGGCGGTTATCAAAATGAAGTCGGCGAACAGTTCACCAATTCGTCTGGCACGTCGTTTCCGCGCGACGGCGATTCGACGCGCGCCAGCGTCGGGCTTGAGGTGCGGCAGAGTCTATATTCCGGCGGGTCGGTGACGGCGCGCAAGCGCGCGGCGGAAGCGGAAGTCGAGGCGACGCAGGCCGAGCTCAGCGATTTCCAGCAGGACCTCATCCTGGAAGTGATCCGGGTGTTTCTGGACGTGCGCAGGGCGGAAGAGGCGCTGACGATCCGCGGGGCCAATGTTGATGCGCTGGCTCTACAGGTGCAGGCGGCGACGGACCGGTTCGACGTGGGCGAGGTGACCCGAACGGATGTATCGCAGGCGCAGGCGCGTGCGGCGGGGTCGCGTGCGGCTTTGCTGGCGGCGCGCTCGGAGCTTGCGGGCGCTCGGGCTGAATTTGTCGAACTGGTAGGGCGGCCGGCTGTGCAGCTGGCGGAACCGCCGTCTGCGCCGCGCTTGCCTGGCACGCTGGAAGCGGCGATCGCCTGGGGGCTGGAGGCCAATCCGGACCTTGTCGCCGCGAGGGCGCGCGAGGCGTCGGCCGAGGCTGCGGCGCGGGCGGCAAGGGGCGAACGATTGCCGCAGGTAGACCTGGTTGGACGGGCTGGCTGGCGCGAAAACTACTGGGACACGACATTGACGGATACCGATGCGTCAATTGTTGCGGAGTTCCGGGCGCCGATCTTCAAGGGGGGCGAATTGCGGTCGAAATCGCGGTCGGCGCAGCTGAATGCGGATCGGGCGCGTTTCGAGCGCATGGCTTCGGAGCGGGCCGTGACGCAGGACGTTACCGAGATATGGCACAAGCTGAACTCGTTCCGGGAGGCGGTCGACGCCTCGCGCGCTCAGGTCGAGGCTGCCGAGGTCGCACTGGAAGGAACGCAGCAGGAACTGGCTGTGGGGGAGAGAATCACACTGGATGTGCTCGATCAGGAAAGCGAATTGCTGGATGCGCGCCTGGCGTTGATCGATGCTGAGCGCAACGCTTATCTGGCTGCGCATCAGCTACTGGCCGTTACCGGGCGTTTGAGCGCTGAAACGATCGGCCGTTAACCACTATTTAGGCGACGCACCCCTCTATTGTTAACGAGGCGCTCAGGCGATGAGAATCACTGGTGATTTTCATTTTGGCGCGCGGGTAGATGATAGAGGTCGGGATGTCAGCGGACCCTGTGCAGCGCGAACCCACGATGGACGAGATTCTCTCGTCGATCCGGAGAATCGTTTCCGACGACGAGGTCGTGGTGAGTATGCCGACCAAGTCGGAAGCCCCTTCCGTCGAGCCTGAGCATGTTTCAGTTGAGTATGCGCACGGTGCAGGCGCACCGGGATTTGCGGATGCTGCGGAAATCGAATCGACGGACGACGAGCCGGTAGTGCAGCCGACCGTTCCCCGCGAATCGGCACGCAGGGAGAATGCACGACGGACCACGTCCAGCGAACGCACGGCTTCGACAGCAGATGCGAACGATGACGGCCCGGTCGCGGAAATCCCGCGTACTTTGCAGGGCGCGATCGACGAAGGTCTGGATAACAACCTGGATGTTGGCGCTGCGCGTGCAGAGGAAGCTGCCGCGTTGCACCGGTTGAGGGTCGCCAAGGGCGAACTGATGCCGATGGTCGACGCCACGGGCAAGGTCTCGGCTGCGCAGATGCGCGCTGACCGCGCCCGTTTCGACCGGATCGCGACCGAACGTTCGGTGACGGCGGCGATTACCAATTCCTGGCACGACATGGTCGCGGCGCGGATGGATATCCGCGATACGCAGACGAAGGTGTCTTACGCCAAGGCCAATCTCGAGAACGCGCAGATGAAGCTGTCGGTCGGCGAACGGTTTACGCCGGACGTGCTGGCTCTGGAAAAAGAGCTGCTTGAAGCTCGGCTGTCGCTGGTCGATGCGAAGCGGAACGGGTGGCACTCGGCGCATCGTCTGTTGGCCGCAATTGGTCGCGTAGATGGCGGTGCGCTCTCTGATTAACGGGTTCTTGGGTCGGCTGGCTCAAGGTTTATGCAACTTAGGTTT
>JBHIWT010000161.1:0-8125 GCA_041987265.1 Hyphomonadaceae bacterium | reverse complement strand
TCGAGAACAAGTGCGTTGAAAAAGGCCTGCGCATGACCGAGCAGCGCCGGGTGATCGCCCGGGTGCTTTCGGAAGCGGACGACCATCCTGACGCTGAAGAGCTGCACCGCCGCGCCGCTGCGATCGACGCGAACATTTCGCTGGCCACCGTATATCGGACAATGAAGTTGTTCGAGGACTCGGGTATCATCGAGCGTCACGATTTTCGCGATGGCAGATCCCGTTACGAAGAGGCCTCGGAAGATCACCACGATCATCTGATCGACGTGAAGACTGGCGATGTGATTGAGTTCACGTCCGACGAGATTGAGCGCCTTCAGATCGAGATCGCGCGCAAGCTGGGATTCAAGCTGGTCGATCACCGCCTCGAATTGTATGGCGTCCCGCTTGACGAAGATAAGTAACCAGACCGGGACGCAGTCCGCCAAAATGTCAGCACCGCGCGGTCTCTACATCCGCACTTACGGTTGCCAGATGAATGTCTACGATTCCGACCGGATGAAGGACATTCTGAAGCCGCTCGGCTACAAGCCAGTCGAAACGCCGGAAGATGCTGAGCTGGTCGTCCTGAACACGTGCCACATCCGCGAAAAGGCGACCGAGAAGGTGTTCTCCGAGCTCGGCCGGCTGCGCAAGATCAAGGAAGCAACCGGCGGACGCATGCGCATCGCCGTCGCGGGATGTGTCGCGCAGGCGGAGGGCCAGGAAATCATAGCGCGCCAACCCGCGGTGGACATGGTCGTGGGCCCGCAATCCTATCACCGCCTGCCTGAAATGATCGCGCGCATGTCGCGCCAGACCGGTGACCGGCTGGAAGTGGACTTCGCGGTCGAGGACAAGTTTGATCAGCTGCCCCGACAGCGCGACGTAGACGGCCCATCAGCTTTCCTTTCTGTGCAGGAAGGCTGTGACAAGTTCTGCACATTCTGCGTGGTCCCTTATACCCGCGGCGCCGAATACTCGCGAAGCGTTGACGACATCACCGCCGAGGCGCGCGAGCTGGTGCGCGCCGGCGCCCGAGAGATCGTATTGATCGGTCAGAATGTGAATGCATGGCGGGGCGCAGCGCCGGCCGGCAGCGGAGAAGGGGACACCTGGGGTTTTGGCCGGCTGATCCGCCACGTGGCGCTCATCGGCGGGGTCGAGCGCATCCGTTACTCGACTTCCCATCCGCGGGACATGGATGATGACCTCGTCAGCGCTCACCATGACGTGTCTGTTCTTGCGCCATTCCTGCATCTGCCAGTTCAATCCGGTTCCGATCGCATCCTCGCGTCGATGAACCGAAAACACACCGCCGACGAGTATCGATCGATCATCGAGCGCACTCGCTTGGTTCGGCCGGACATCGCGATCACATCGGACTTCATTGTCGGCTTCCCGGGCGAGCGCGATCAGGACTTTGAAGCGACGATGCAATTGGTCCGCGACATCGGGTATGCGCAGGCGTTTGCATTCAAGTATTCGCCGCGACCCGGAACCCCGGCATCCGGAATGGCTGGCCAGGTCGATGAGGATGTCAAGGACCGGCGCCTCGCCGCGCTACTGGATCTGTTGCGACAGCAGGCGCGCCTCTTCAACCAGAACTGCGTCGGGCGCACGCTGCCGGTCCTGTTCGAGGCGCGGACCGGACGCGATGGTCGCGCGCGCGGCTATACGCCTTATCAGCAGGTCGTACATGCCGATGCATCACAGGACATTCTTGGCCGCATGGTTGATGTTGAAATCCAACATGCTGGTCAGGCGAGCCTGACAGGTCGTGCGGTCGCCGTCGCAGACACTCATGCAATCAGGGATGAGGCGACCGCGTGACGACTGTGGATCGGTCCGGAAACAAGTCTAGCCGCGTTGTCCCAATCGAGTCGCCGCAATTGCTGCGCGACATCTGCGGCCCCGCGCATAGTCATCTGCAGATGATCGAGGCGGCGTTCGCCGATGAGGGCGTTCGGGCCGAGAGCCAGGGCGGCGAGATCGTTCTAACAGGCGACGAGAATGGCTGCATCAGCGCGGCGCGTGCGATCGAGACGTTCTCTCAGCGCATTGCGGCGGGCGCCGAAGCTAGCGCAGCCGAACTGGAAGCCGCGATTCGCCTCAGCCGGGAGCGCGACAACAGTTCTGGTCAGGACGATTTGATTACCGGGCTGCGCAAACCGATCATGGCCCAGTCGCCAGGTCAGCGTACCTACATCGCGGACCTCAAGAACGACGCGCTTCCATTGGTATTTGGCGTCGGCCCTGCGGGCACAGGCAAGACGTTTCTGGCCGTCGCAGCGGGCGCCGCGGAGCTGAAGGCGGGTAGGCGAGAGCGCTTGATCGTTGCGCGACCGGCTGTTGAAGCGGGGGAGAAACTCGGCTTCCTGCCTGGCGCGCTTGAAGAGAAGGTCGATCCCTACATGCAGCCTGTGTGGGATGCTCTGAACGAATGTTTTGGCGTGCAGGAAGTCGAGCGGCGCAAGGAGCGACGTGAAATCGAAGTTGCGCCGCTGGCGTTCATGCGCGGGCGCACGCTGAAGAATGCATTCGTCGTCATTGATGAAGCGCAAAACGCAACGATCCCGCAAATGAAGATGGTCCTCACACGGCTTGGCCGTGGCTCGCGCATGGTCGTCACCGGTGATCCCAGTCAGTCTGACCTGGAGGCGCGCACTGCGTCAGGTCTGGCGCACGCCATGCGAATTCTGGATGGCGTCAAAGGCGTATCGATTCAGACGCTGACGGCGGTGGACGTCGTTCGCCACGAAATGGTCGCCCGCATCATCGACGCTTACGCGCGTTCCGAATCTGTGGCGAACGAAAAGGCCGACAGATGAGCCGACCAAGCATCGAGCTCGACATACGGATTGATGACGAAGGCTGGCGCGAGTTGGGCGTCGACATCGAAGACGCTTGTCAGTCAGCGGTGGCCGCCGCGGCGTCTCGTACGCAAACAGCCTCGGTCGGTGTGGACATGCTACTCACATCGGACGCTGAAATGCGCCGCTTGAACAATCAATGGCGAGGTAAGGACAAACCCACGGATGTCCTGTCGTTCCCGGCTGGATCGTCACCGCCCGGCGGCGCGCCCTTTCTGGGCGACATAGCGTTGGGGCTGGAGACATGCTCACGCGACGCCGCCAGGCTTGGCAGGCCGATGAACCGCCATATCGCCCATCTCGCTGTCCATGGCTTCCTGCATCTCCTGGGGTACGATCATGTGGAGACGTCCGATGCCGAGACCATGGAGGCGCTGGAAGTGCACATTCTTGGCGATTTGGGCTACCCAGACCCATACGAATCTTCTGAACCGCAATCAAACACGACACCGGCACAATGAACGACGACCCTGAACCGCCTCCTCGAACGAACTTGCGCCAACGGATCGCTCAACTGATCGGTCGGCGCCAGGCGGCGAACACCGCGGTGAACGCACTCGAGCCGGAGGCGGGCGACGCGCTCGGACTGCGGGTGAGAGAATTCGAAACGGCGACGGTTCGCGATGTCATGATCTCAAGGGCGGACATCACTGCGGTGGATATCGAGGCGTCACTGGATGATGTCCTCAAGCTCTTCGTCGCCGAAGCGCATTCGCGCATGCCGGTCTATCGGGACTCGCTGGATTCGCCTCTCGGGTTCATACACGTCAAGGACATCGTCGCCGAACTCGTAGAGGCGGGCTGGAGCGCTGAAACGTTGCGTTCGAGACCATTGGAACGATTGCTCAGGGAGGTCATGTTCGTTCCTGAATCGATGCCTCTGCCGGACTTGCTCAGACGCATGCAATCCTCACGCATGCACATGGCGATCGTGATCGATGAGTTTGGCGGAACCGACGGACTTGTCTCCCTCGAAGACGTAGTCGAGGAAATCGTCGGCGATCTGGAAGATGAGCACGATGACGTGTCGCCTAGCGCCCAACGTCGGGGTCGCAACACGTGGGATGTCGATGGTCTAGCAGAGATTGATGATGTCGAAGAACTCACAGGGCTGACGCTGGAGGTCGAGGAGTTCGAAGACGAAGTCGAAACGATTGGCGGCCTCGTTTCAGCGCTGGCTGGCCGCGTGCCGCGCGCGAGCGACACCATCAACCACCCCAATGGTTTCTCGCTCGATGTTCTGGCCGCAGATCCGCGCCGGGTGTTGCGCGTTCGGATTCGTCCTGCCGCAAAGCCGTCCGTGCTGGCAGACGCCGCAGCGGATGTTGTCGCGCAGGTAGAATCGACAGCGCGCAAGCAAGGCTAGGCGCGGAAGGATCAGATGGCCGACACACGATCCGATCCTGCAGGTGTGGCGCAAACTACGCGCAATCCGATGACAGTCGCCCATGACTGGGTGCTTCGTCTGCGTCGGCGCAAGGCGCTGGCGTTGGCCGCAGGTCTGGGGCTGGCCGGCAATTTGGCGTTCCCGCCCATCTGGATTTGGCCGATGCTGGCGCTCGCGTTCGGCGGACTGGTCTGGTTGCTTGATGGCGCACGATCCACGCCCAAGCCTGGCGCTGCAGCGTTCTGGCGCACATTCGCGTTTGGTTTTGGCTACTTCCTCGGAGGACTCCATTGGATCGCGGCCGCCTTCGTGGTCGATGTCGGTGCTCACCTGGTCCTGATCTGGTTGCCGTTGGTGATCCTGCCGGGCGGGCTCGCGGTGATCCTCGCCGCCGTGATGCGGCTCGCCTT
This sequence comes from Hyphomonadaceae bacterium, assembly GCA_041987265.1. Lineage (GTDB taxonomy): Bacteria > Pseudomonadota > Alphaproteobacteria > Caulobacterales > Hyphomonadaceae > IH12. The sequence goes on along the minus strand of JBHIWT010000161.1, from coordinate 3,476 downwards.
TCGCTTCTGGAGCGCGGGGCCTGCGCGCCTGATTACGTTCACGGTCTTCTTCACGATCGCCGAATGGATCCGTGGCGCTCTCTTCGGCCTTGGCGGCCTGCCCTGGAACCTTCCCGGCATGGTCTGGGAGCCGGGCGGCGCGATTTCGCAATCCGCCTCGATCTGGGGAATCTACGGTCTGTCTCTGCTGACCGTCGCCGGCCTGACCGCGCCGGCTGTCTTGCTCGACACGCGCCCGCGCGGATCCTTTGCCTCACGCGCCGCGCCGGTACTGGTCGCAGCCATCGTGTTCGGGGCGATCTGGGGGTGGGGCGCGCGCCGGCTCGCCGATGCGCCGGACGGAGGCGCGGTCGGAACGGTTCGGCTTGTCGATGCCGGCGTTCCCCAGTCGGAGAAGTTCGAGCCAGGAACAACCGAAAGGTTGCTGCAACGCTATCGAGCGTTGACGGGCGCTGATGACGCAAACTCGCCGTCCGTCGTGATCTGGCCGGAAGGCGCTTTGCCCGTCTGGTTGTTTGAATGGCCTGAAGGTCTGGATGTGATTGCCGATCGCATAGGCGACCGGCGACTGATCATGGGTGTTGCAAGGCGCGAGTTCGCCGCCAATGGCGAAGTCGATGCCTCCTACAACAGTCTGGCGGTGCTGACCGGTGCAAGCGCATTGAACGGTCCGCTCTATGTCTATGACAAGCACATGCTTGTCCCGTTTGGTGAGTTCATGCCGTTCGGCGATGCTCTCGAATCGCTCGGGCTGGAAACCCTGCAGAACCTTTCGCCCGGCGGATGGGATCCAGGCTCAGCGCCGGCGACAGTGAACATCGCAGGCATGCCGGCATTCGCCCCGCTCATTTGCTATGAAGCGATCTTCCCAGGGCTCTCGCCAAGCGGCATCGATCGCCCGGCTTGGCTGGTCAACATTTCCAATGACAGTTGGTTCGGGGTGTTTCTTGGTCCCTACCAGCACGCGGCCCAGGCGCGCTATCGCGCGATAGAGGAGGGGGTGCCGATGGCGCGCGTCGCAGTCGGCGGTTCCACCGGCATGATCGACGCCTACGGACGATGGACCGCGAGGGCGCAACGTCCGGATCCGAACATCTACGGTCCTGACCCGACGGGCTGGCGCGCAAAGGTGGTTGACGCCGAGATCCCGCCCGCTGCCGAGCCGACGGTCTATTCTGCGCGTCGTGACGGCATTTTCTGGATCATGCTGCTGGCGATAAATCTCGGTTTCTTGGCGCTGCCGCGCCGGTAGGCTATCACTATCGCCACTTGCAGTTGCGATCGGCGAATGTTTCGCCAAAGAGGAAGTAGTGGAAGCGAAGACGCCAAACCTGGTCGACAAGCACGTTGGCCGCCGCATGCGTTGGCGCCGCCGCGAGCTAAAGCTGTCGCAGGAGGCCCTGGCCGGCCGCCTCGGCCTGACTTTCCAGCAGGTGCAGAAATACGAGCGCGGCTCCAACAGGATCTCGGCAGGCCGACTCTATGAGCTGGCGAAGGCGCTCGAGACTTCGATTCCATATTTCTACCACGGCGTGGAAGAGGTTGGATCTGCGCTTTCGACCGGACTCGCGGAAGATGGCGCCGACTTCACGGGGCTAATCGATACGGACGCTGTTGATCTCGTCTTGGCCTATCAATCGATTCCGGACCCGGAATTGCGCAAGAGCATTCTCTCTATGGTCAAGAAGTCTGCGGAGGCTTTTGACGCATCGACGGCAACCGCAAAAAAAAACACATAAAGCTTTCTTTATACGATTTCTTCGCCTATTGAGATGGCTCATCTATGGATGGAGTAGGCTGTGGCGCGTACGGATTACATCTTCACCAGTGAGAGCGTTTCGGAAGGGCACCCCGACAAGGTGTGCGATCGGATTTCCGATACGATCGTTGACTTGTTCCTCGCCAAGGACCCGGTCGCGCGCGTTGCCTGTGAAACGCTGACAACGACCAACCAGATTGTTCTGGCCGGCGAAATCCGCTGCGCCGGGGAGGTCGCCAACGACGAGATCGAGGCAGCCGTCAGAGCCGCTGTGAAGGATATTGGCTACGAGCAAGAAGGCTTTCACTGGAAGAACGCCAAGTTCCTGAACCTGTTGCACGAACAGTCGGCCGACATCGCCATGGGCGTCGATGAGGGCGACGGCGCTTTCAAAGAAGAGGGCGCAGGCGATCAGGGCATCATGTTCGGTTATGCGACCAACGAGACCCCGGAACTCATGCCGGCGCCGATTCTGTACTCGCACCAGATTCTTCACCGCATGGCCGAACTGCGCAAGGCAGGTGAGCGCCACGAGTTCGAGCCCGACGCCAAATCGCAAGTCACGCTGCGCTACGAAGGCGGCAAGCCTGTCGGCGTCACGTCTGTTGTTGTATCGACGCAGCACAAGGAAGGCTATTCGCCGGAAGATATTCGCGAGCTGGTTCGCCCGATCGTCAAGGATGTCCTACCGGAAGGTTGGTTCCCGCCGGAGGCCGAGTTTTACGTCAACCCGACCGGCAACTTCGTTATCGGCGGACCGGACGGTGACGCCGGCCTGACCGGGCGCAAGATCATCGTCGACACTTACGGCGGCGCAGCGCCGCACGGCGGCGGCGCGTTCTCGGGCAAGGATCCGACGAAGGTCGACCGGTCGGCTGCTTACGCCTGCCGGTACCTCGCAAAGAACGTCGTGGCCGCTGGATTGGCCGAGCGCTGCACCATCCAGGTAGCTTACGCGATCGGCGTGGCGAAGCCGCTCTCCGTCTACGTCAATACCGACGGAACTGGTCGGGTGGATGAAGCGAAGATCGAAGCAGCGCTTGCAGAGGTGATGAACCTCTCTCCGAAAGGAATCCGGACCCATCTTGGTCTCAATCGTCCGATCTATGCGCGCACCGCCGCTTACGGCCACTTCGGCCGCGCGCCGGATGCGGACGGCGGGTTCTCCTGGGAGAGGACGGACCTCGCCGAACAGCTGCGCGGCCTGAACTAGGCTTGCGCAGCCCGTAAGGCTATCGGTCGCACGCACCGGAATGCGGAGCGACGAACGTTCGAACATGACCAAACCAAAAGACCCCACGCCGGAAGCGTTCGCTGTCGATTCAAAGGCGCAACGCCTCCTGCGTTCATTCGGCCGAACCGGCGGTCGGCCGCTCTCGCCACGCCGTGCACAACTCGTCGAAAATCTGCTGCCTTCCGTTGCGGTCCCGGCGTCGGGTGAACTTACGCCCGCCGCCCTCTTCGGCGCCCGCGGGACCGAGCACGACACCGGGTACGGCGTGCCGCGGCCGTGGTGGGCGGCGATGCGGAACTCGGCAAGCGCGCCCGAGGCGTCCTCCGCGGCCCGCAGGAGCTCGCCCGCCCGGAAGGCCGCCTGATCGAGTGCCTGGTGGTGGGCGCCGGCCCCGCCGGCCTCACGGCCGCCATCTACCTGCGGCGCTTTCACCGCAGCGTGACGCTGATCGACGCCGGCCGCAGCCGGGCGCGCTGGATTCCC
>JBHIWT010000160.1:0-8158 GCA_041987265.1 Hyphomonadaceae bacterium | reverse complement strand
GTTGTAGACGTCCTGCGCGGTCAGCGACCAGCCCGAGGTCTGGGAGTGCGTGCGCAGCGACAACGACTTGGCGTTGGTCGGCTCGAAGTCCTTGACCAGCTTCGCCCACAGCATGCGGGCTGCCCGCATCTTTGCGACTTCCATGAAATAGTTCATGCCGATCGCCCAGAAGAACGACAGGCGTGGCGCGAACGCGTCAACGCTCAAGCCAGCATCCAGACCGGCCCGGATATACTCCACGCCATCAGCGAGTGTGTAGGCGAGCTCCAGGTCCGCTGTCGCTCCGGCTTCCTGCATGTGGTAGCCGCTGATCGAAATCGAGTTGAAGCGCGGCATGTTCTGCGACGTGTACGAGAAGATGTCCGAAATGATCCGCATCGAAGGGCGAGGCGGATAGATATACGTGTTCCGGACCATGAACTCCTTGAGGATGTCGTTCTGGATCGTACCGGACAGCTTCTCAGGCGAAACGCCCTGTTCTTCGGCGGCAACGATGTAGAGCGCCATCACGGGCAAGACAGCCCCGTTCATGGTCATTGATACCGACATCTGATCGAGCGGAATGCCCGAAAACAGCGTTCGCATGTCATAGATGGAATCAATCGCCACGCCGGCCATGCCGACGTCGCCAACGACACGTGGATGATCTGAATCATAACCGCGGTGCGTCGCCAGATCGAAAGCGACCGAAAGCCCTTTCTGGCCGGCCGCAAGGTTACGGCGGTAGAAGGCGTTAGAGTCTTCTGCAGTCGAAAAGCCCGCGTACTGACGGATGGTCCACGGTCTTTGCGTATACATGGTCGGGTAGGGACCACGAAGGAATGGCGCGGTGCCGGGCCAGTTGTCCATGAAGTCGAGTCCGGCGGTATCGCTCGCCGAATACATCGACTTGACGTCGATGCCTTCCGGAGTTTCCCAGACACGGTCAGCAGCTTCCCCAGCCGCCGCCGCCCAGTCGGCATGCTTGGCGCTACCGGGGGGGGCGCCCAGCGGCATGGAAGCAAAATCCGGGAAGTCCTTCGCCATCAGGGCGCTCCAGTCAGTTCTACAGGTCGAATCCTAGCACGTCTTCGCTACGGACAAGAACCCGCCTCGAATTACGGCTGCGGCAAATTCCACAAACGCTCGCGCACATCCTCCGCTTGCCTGGATAACTGATCCCGCACCACGCATCGGTTGTCCTTCCAAGCCGCCCCAAACCTGTTATCCAAGTGGTCAGCAGGGAGTGAGAGAACATCCATGACAGACATGCAGGGTAAGAGCGCCATCGTGACGGGTGGCGGAACCGGATTGGGTGCAGCTACAGCACTCGGACTCGCCCGGCGCGGCTGCAATGTCTGTGTAAACTACTCCCGAAGTGCGGAGGCTGCTGAGAGCGTTGCGCAACAGGCGCGAGATATGGGCGTGGACGCAATGGCGCTTCAGGCCGATGTCGCCGATGACGACAATTGTCGAAACCTAGTCCAGCAGGCGGTCGACAGATTTGGCCGTCTGGATGTTCTCATAAACAACGCGGGCATCACCAAATTCGCAGCCCACTCAGATCTCGACGCGCTCAATGCAGATGACTTCCTCAACCTCTACAAGGTCAATGTCGTTTCCATCTACCAGATGACGCGTGCAGCACGGCCGCATCTCGATCGGGCCGGGGTAGCGTCTGTCGTCAATGTCTCTTCTATCGCCGGTGTAACTGGTGTCGGCTCTTCGATTGCGTACGCCGCGACCAAAGGCGCGATCAACACCATGACGCTAAGCCTCGCGCGCGCACTTGCGCCCACCATCCGCGTCAACGCTGTGTGTCCCGGCTACATCGCATCCGGCTGGTTCACCAAGTATCAAGGTGATGTCGTTGAGGATAAAACAGCAGAGCGTGTCAAGCAGACCACGCCGCTGCAGGTCGCATCGCAGCCCGAAGACATCGCCGGTACGATTCTGTTTCTGGCAGGAGCAGAGAGCGCGCACATGACGGGCGAAACGCTGATCATCGATGGCGGCATGCACCTTGGCATGGCCCCGCTCAAGGCGCGCTAGAGCGCAACATCGGCTGCCTAATATTCAGGTTCGAGCAGGTCCGCCTTGATTTCCATCCGGATGAGCGGCAGCCGCTCGATGATCGCGTTGGACATCAACGCGCGCGCCGCTGTTTGGGCGGGATTCTTTTGCGCTTCGTCGAAGGCTTCACGATTTGGCCATCGCGAATAGGCGTAATGCAAACCGTCATCGGCAAGGTGCAGGCGTGCGCCTCGCGTACCAAAATGCGATTGATTGATCTCGGCCAGCCGCGACCAGGCGGCGACGAAATCTTCCGCCTTGTCTGGATTTACCCGATAGCGGTGAAGGACAACATGCGTCACTGAACAATCCCTGAGTTAGTTGGATACGCGTCAGCTACTCGAAGCCATTAGCTGGCCGGCCGGATCCGTGCCAGCACCCCGTCACTCTGGTCAGTAATGACCCATAGGGAGCCGTCTCGCGCTTCCTGAATATCCCGAATACGCCCGAGGTCATCCAGTACGCGCTCTTCACCGACTACGCGTCCACCATCAATCTCCAGCCGCACGATGTACCCGGCGAGACCAGCGATCAGTAGATCGCCCTTCCACGGGAATAGATCGCCTTCGTAGAACGTCATGTCGCCGGGCGCTATGACCGGGTCCCAATAGTAGACCGGCTGTTCCATACCATCCGCAGCTGTGATGCCTTCACCGATTGGGCCACCGCGATACTCAATGCCGTAGGAGATGACAGGCCAGCCATAATTCTTCCCAGCTTTCGGGGCGTTCAGCTCATCGCCGCCGCGAGGGCCGTGCTCGATCGTCCACAAGACGCCCGTCTCAGGCTGGATAGCGGCTCCCTGAACGTTCCTGTGACCGTAGGACCAGATTTCCGGCTTGGCTCCGGCCACGCCGATGAAGGGATTGCCGTCCGCCGCGCTGCCATCCGGTTTCAGCCGCACGACTTTTCCCAGATATCCGTCCAGATCCTGCGCCAGCTCCCGCGGTTCAGGCATCGAACGCTCACCCAATGTCAGAAACAGGTTGCCGTCCGCCGCCCACTCAATATTTGACCCGAAATGCAGCGGCGACGCCCAGGCAGGTGTCTGGCGAAATATGGTCTCGACACCCGACAACCTCGCGGCGTCGTCCGACAGGGTTGCTCTGGCCAGGCTGGTTCCATTCGTACCTCCAGCGCGCGCTTCCGAAAAGGTGAAGTAGACCAGCCGGCTTGTTGCAAAATCGGGGGCCAGGCTGACATCGAGCAGGCCGCCTTGCCCGCGTGAGACCGCCTCGGGCGCGCCACTGACTTCACTAACGTCGCCCGCAACAGAGACGCGCAACAGCCGCCCCGTGCGCTCTGTGACAAGCAATGAGTCATCGGGAAGCAAGGCAATAGCCCACGGTTCGTCGAGATCTTCAGCAACGATTTCGGTCGACAGGCTGACGCCGCTGACTACTTGGGGCGCTCTCGTTTGCCCAGCAAACGCAGGCGCGGCGTCCTTCTTGTTCGGTTCGCCCTGGGGTACCGGCGAAACAACGGTTTCCGCAACTTGGCTCGCGCCAGTGTTTTCACTCTGGACTTGTCCATCTGACTCGCCCGATTGGCAGGCGGCGAATACGAGAACCAGTCCGGCAAGCGCTTGTTTCATCGAGAACTCCGGTGTTTTCGGAACGCGGTAGGGGCAGGGCCCGACCAGAACGCCGACAGACTAACCGCTTTAACTGGGGATTCCCAATTCCGCGTGAGCAAGTTCGAGGCTGGCAATTACATTGACGCCGATGTGGATGAACTCATCCACGCCCCCACTCCTGTATGCAGCCTCATTCGCTCCCGGTTTTCCGGCAAGATAGATTCGTCCAGCACCGGCGCCCCTCAGGGCCGTGGCGGTCTGCGCAGCTTCCTGCCCATATCGATCATCGCTGCCGCAGATACAAACCAGTCGGCACCCTGACTTACGGAAGGCACTGATCGTGTCGGTGTCGTCGCCTTGTGCAACTGCTTCGATGCCGCCAGCGGCGAAGAAGTTCGTCGCATAAGTCAGTCGCGCCGAGTGCTCTGCCAATGGACCAAGGGTAGCGAGGAATATCCGCGGCGGCGTACCCGCTTCGCGCCGCTCATCGGCAAGATCTCGCAGCGCCTCATATGGTTCCGAAAGGCGAATGGCCCACAGTGGATCGCACTCAACACCGTCCATGTTGTCCGGAAGAAGATCTGCGAGCGTAGCGCCGGTGTCTATGGCGGCGACTAGCGCGGCGAAGCTGCGATCCTTCGGCTTGATACCCGTTGGCGGAGGTCCACCGCGCGCGATACTTTCACTATCTACGGCTTCGCATGTGGGCGCTTCCTCACTCAACAACGGAAAGTCGTTCACTCCGGTCAGCCATTCCTTCCTGCGGGCGACTGCGTCACGGCGCACGCGGCGCGCATCGGCGACTCCCTCCTGAAATTTGCCATTCTGCAGCGAGGTAACAATTCCACCCTCAGCCTCGATTGCCTGGAACAGGGACCAAGCGGCTTGCGCCATATCCTCGCCCAGGCGTTCGAAGGCCCACGCCCCACCTGCGGGATCGGCCACCTTGCCCAGCCCGGATTCTTCCTGAGCGATGATCTGGGTGTTTCGCGCCATCCGCCGTGCGAGCGAGCCAGGATGCCCCAGGGCGTCTGTAAACGCGCGCGCCGTAACGATGTCTGCTCCACCGACGCCTGCGGCAAAACACGCAGCGCTGTTGCGCAGGAGATTGCTCCAGGAATCGCGGGCGCTCAGCATGCGCCGGGACGTCACCGCCTGCAGGCGCAGGCCGGATGAAGCATCGAATGCTTCGCAAACGCGAGCCCAAACACGGCGCATCGCGCGCATTTTTGCAATTTCCAGATGGTAGTTGCCGCCGACCGCAGTAGTGCACAGCGTCATGCGCGCAACGTCGTCGGGCTTGGCGCCAGCCAATATGGCGGCCCGGAAGTAGGCTGCTCCGACCGCTGCCATGTATGCGATTTCCTGAACCTCGGTGCCGCCAGCTTCATGCACTGGCCGCGCATCTACGCGCAGGCAGGTCGACAGCGGGTAATCCTGCGCAAGGGCCAGCGCTACCGCCATATCTTCGCCGAAGGACGCGTCGCTTGGCGCGGCCCCGGTCCGCACAAGCGCGCCTATCGGGTCAATGTTGAACGCTAGGAGCGAATTGGCTTTCTTGGCTTGATCAATCGCCCCAGCCAGCATGACGGCAAGTTCCACGCCCGAACCGGTAGCCTCGCCAGTCCCTTCAACAGCTACTGGCGCTAATTCCAGATCGACGCCATGGATCAGCGCAGCAAAAACATCCGCAGAGCGAGCGCAGACGCCTTGTTCGGCGGAAGGGTCGATCCACACTTCTACAGACGACGCGCCGTGCTCGAGCGCCTCCAGAACCTGCGCCTGGGCCTGCTCAGGGTCCGGATGCCGAACGATCTGTCGAATGTCCCATGGCAACCATTGATCCTTTGTCGCTCTTCCCCCGCGAACAAAGGGCGACACACCCGGAAAGCCGGACTGATCGCTTGCGGATCGCCAGTCGGTTTCCCGATAAAGCGCCTTTACCGGCAGGCCGTGTTCGGTGCGCGAATCGAGGGTCTCTGGCGCGCGACCCTTGAGCGCTTTTTCCACCAGCTCACGCCAGATTTCCTCGTCGGCAGTGGGAAAATCATCGGAAATCGAAAGCGTCTCGGTCATTCAGCGTATCCTGGCCAATATCGACACTAATCAGACCGACCGACACGCAGGCGTCAAGGCGACGCACCGCCGCCCTCAGCCTAGTCAGAACGGCTGACCAGACGCCAAGGATTGGCGGCTTGGTGATGCTTGTCTATCCTTGGTCCAAATCACTTCAATGCTTGATCCGGCGAGTACTCTATTATGGCGCTACCAGAATTTCTGAACGGACGGCTTTCGATTCCGGCGATTGGATCCCCCCTGTTCATCATTTCAAACCCGGCTCTGGTGATTGCGCAGTGCACATCAGGAGTGATCGGCTCATTCCCATCGCTGAACGCTCGCCCGCTTCAGCAACTGGACGAGTGGCTCTCAGAAATCTCGGAAACGCTGGATGCAGCTCGCGCCAGTAACCCGCAGGCGAAGATCGCTCCCTATGCGGTCAACCTGATCGTGCACAAATCCAACAACCGGCTCGATCAGGATCTTGAGATGTGCGTGAAGCACAAGGTCCCCCTGGTCATCACCTCTCTGGGCGCGCGCCCCGAGGTGAACGAAGCGATCCATTCTTATGGCGGTATCGTGATGCATGACATCATCAACGTCGTCTTTGCGCACAAGGCGCTCGAGAAAGGGGCCGATGGCTTGATAGCTGTTTGCGCCGGCGCGGGAGGACATGCTGGTACGCACTCGCCCTTTGCCCTCATTCAGGAGATCCGGGAGTTTTTCGATGGGCCGCTTGCGCTCTCCGGATCGATCGCAACAGGTAGCGCCATCTACGCCACCCAGGCGATTGGCGCCGATCTCGCCTACATAGGTACCGCCTTCATCGCATGTGACGAAGCCCGTGCGCCGGAGGGCTACAAGGATATGATCGTCGATAGCGCCGCGAAAGACATCGTCTATTCCAGCCTGTTTACCGGGGTACATGGAAACTATCTGGCCCCTTCAGTTGCGGCGGCCGGGTTGGATCCGAACAATCTGCCAGAAGGCGACAAGGCTACGATGAACTTTCGAGAGGGTGAAAGCTCCAAAGCGAAGGCCTGGCGCGACGTCTGGGGATCGGGGCAGGGTATCGGAGCGGTAAAGAAGCGGATGACGACCGCCGATTTCATCGCCAAGTTAAGATCCGAGTACGTCGCAGAACATCACACCATGCAAGCTTCAAGCGCACCGTATCTCGACGTCTGACCCTGACGGCAGGCTAACGGCAGTAAGCGCATGATCACAGACCCGCAACGGGACTTACCGGAGTTTTCGGACGTCCAGGATGCAGCAGATCGGCTACGTGGAATTGCAGTCCACACGCCATTGTTGCGCTCGGACGCGATAGACGAATTGCTCGGCGTCGAAGCCTGGTTCAAACCCGAATGCTTGCAGCGTACCGGCTCTTTCAAGATCCGTGGCGCATGGAACCGCATCTCCAGGATCCCCGACGAAGATCGGCCTTCCGGCGTCGTCGCATTCTCCTCAGGAAATCACGCACAAGGAGTTGCTGCTGCAGCGCGGCGAATGGGCATACCAGCCACGATAGTCATGCCCTCCGACGCGCCAGGTCCCAAGATCGAGGCTACGTGCGCCCTTGGTGCGAAGATCCGCCTGTACGACCGCGCGACCGAGGACAGAGAGGCAATAGGGGCCGAACTGTGCTCTCACAGCGGCGCGACGCTCATCAGGCCGTTCGATGATGCGTATGTCATTGCAGGTCAGGCGACAGCCACGCTCGAAGCCGTAATTGACGCTGAGGAGAGCGGGGTGCAGTTCCACGCCATGCTATGCCCGGCAGGTGGCGGCGGCTTGCTTGCTGGGGCGTCCGTGGTCCTCTCAGGAACCGCGCCAGCGTGCAGGTTGTTTGCTGCCGAGCCGCTCGCTCATAACGATCACCAGCGGTCACTAGCTGCGGATGCCATCGTGGAAAATGCTCCCGGCTTCCACTCCATCGCTGACGCGTTGCTGGCGCCCCGGCCGGGTGATCTGACCTTCGCGATCAACAGAACCTTCGCGTCAGGTGGCATGTCCGTATCGGATGAACAGCTCCGTCGGGCAATGAAGCTGGCGTTCACTCACCTGAAAGTCGTGCTCGAACCCGGCGGCGCATGCGCGTTCGGCGCTTTGCTGGAGACGCCCAGGCAAGTGAAATCGGGCGGACCAGTTCTCGTTATGCTTTCCGGCGGCAACGTCGACCCGGAAACCTTCTCCGCCGCGCTATCCGCCCCGCTTTAGATCCGCTCTTAATCGAAGCTCAGTCGGCGCACCACGAAGCCGGCTGCGATACACTTGGGTGTTCTCCAGAACGCGTTGAACGTAGTTTCTGGTTTCGCCAAAGGGGATCTGTTCGACCCAATCAACGGCGTCCACGTCTGGTGACCGGGGGTCGCCAAGCTCACGTATCCATTGCCGAGCCCGGCTCGGTCCTGCGTTGTAGGCAGCCGCAGCCAGAATGTATGAGCCGTCGAATTGGTCGACCAGCTCATC
>JBHIWT010000159.1:0-8225 GCA_041987265.1 Hyphomonadaceae bacterium | reverse complement strand
GGTTTCGCCTTCCTTGACCTGCTGGCCGCCTTTGAACACAGGCTGGAGTTTCTGAAGGTCTTCGAGCGTTGTCTGCGGGCGATTGCATTCGTCTCGGGTGACTGTGTAGTCGACAATCGTGACCTCGCCGGTTTCCTTGTTGGTCTGCGCCATCTTCGTGTCCATTGGGACGATCTCGTCAGCATACTTGCCGGCTTCCTGAGCGGCGGCAGTGCGCTGTTGCGACATCAGGGCGTATTCGTCCTGGTATTCGCGGGAGACGCCATAACGCTCGGCGACGATCTCGGCGGTTTCGATCATGGTCATGTAGATCGCCGGGATGGTGGCCAGCAGCTTTTCGTCGGCAGCGTGGTGGCGGTTGGCGTGGCCGCCCATCTGGACCAGCGAAATGCTTTCAACGCCGCCGCCGATGGCGATGTCGGTTCCGTCGCGAATCTGGCCGGCGGCGAGGGCGATGGCGTTGAGGCCGGAGGAGCAGAAGCGGTTGATGGTGGCGCCTGCGGTGGTGACCGGGCAGCCGGCCCAGAGCGCGGCCTGGCGGGCGATGTTGCCGCCGGTGGCGCCTTCCGGAGCGGCGCTGCCGAGGTAGACGTCTTCAACATCGCCGGGCTCGATGCCTGCACGTTCGATGGCGTGTTTGATGGCGTGTCCGCCGAGCGCTGCGCCGTGGGTCTGGTTGAATCCGCCCCGGCCTGATTTTGCTAGTCCCGTACGGGCCGTCGAAACAATCACCGCCTCACGCATATCGTCCTCCTGAACGCTTCTAAGGATGTCCGGCTGACGCGGGCGGTTCCCGCGAAACCCGTAATATCCGGTACCTAAGCGACATCTGGCCGGGAATTGCAACTACAAGCACGGTCGCAGTGAATCTTAAGACCACGGCAACCATAAGGGGCGAGAGTAGGCGGATCATTTTCGCAGCGGGGCGCAGAATGCTGACCGATCTTGTAGATTACATCTGTCACCACACCGGACTTTCCAGCCAGGACGCCAGATCGGCGCTTGGTATCGTTCTAAATGCTGCTGAGCGGCAGGGCGCAACGCTGTCGCGCGAGATTTTCGAACGTGTGCCGGGCTCGCGCACGCTGGCTGCGAAGATGGGCGATGAGGTTGGCGCGAGCACTGGCGTGATCGCCCGTTTGATCGAGCAGACCCCCGGCGGGCGGGTCGCGGTGATCGAGCAGATGACGAAATCACTGACTGAGCGCGGGCTGGGGCCTGCAGAGATCAGCGGACTGTTTCCTGCAATCCAGGGATTTGCGGAATCAGAGTTCGGAATTCGCGGTTTTGGACACCTGGGCGATGCGCTCGGCAGTCCGGCCGCACACGAGGCGCATCAGCGCGTAGTAGCGTAAAGTAGTGTATCAGCGGGGGCAGGCCTGCGCCTGTCTCCGCTGAACGCTGGTGATGTGCAGTTCACGCGCAGTGGCGCTCTTCCAATTTGCGGCAGGCAACCCACATGGGGTCTAGCGGCGCGACAATCATCGCGCCGACTGGTCAGCCTTCCCGGTGGCGGCGGTCAGATCCGTCCCCCCGACCACCCCGAGATCGCCCTGCCGGGGAGGCCCCATTTTCTCAAGGTCAAGTGAACATGCTGCGGTCCGGAGCGTTGATCCCCAGCGGTTGTTCCGCTCTTCATGCTGCGGTTTGACGGGGTCGTGATTTGCGGCTCCTATCCCGGTCGAGTGTCCGTGGAGGAGAATATGGGCAGGCGAACGGTCCTGGCGCTTGCCGGGTTGAGCTTTGTCGCGTTTGTGGGCGGTGGTCTGGCCGCGCCGGCGACGGCTCAGCAGTCGCGGGACCTCGGAAAAATCTTCTCTGACGTGCTGCACCAGCGCCTTCCGGGCGACAGTCAGAAACTGACCAGCGCGGAAATCAGCGATGGCCTGAAAGAGGCGCTGTCGCTGGCGGCCGACAGGGCCGGCGCCCAGCTGGGCGCGCCCAATGGGTTCTATCGGGACCCGGTTGTGCGGATTGGTTTGCCGGGCGTCCTGGCGGACGCACAGAAGCGGCTGAAGCCCTTTGGCATGTCGGGGCCGCTGGACGATCTGGAATTGCGTTTGAACCGGGGCGCGGAAGCTGCGATGCCCAGCGCCCGCGCACTGGTGGTGGACGCGGTGCGGTCAATGACGATCGACGACGCGATGGGCGTATTGCGCGGCGGCGACCGGGCGGCGACGGCCCTGCTACGTTCGAAAACCGAGGCGGGCCTGCGTCACGCGCTGACGCCGTATGTTGAGACTGCGCTTGCGGATTCTGGCGCGCTGCGGTCGGTGGATAGCGTTGTTGCGCGATATGGCGCAGGACTGGTGCAGAAGGACGCTCGCGAGATTCTCGTTGCCGCAGCGGTAGATGGCGCGATGGATGGATTGTTCCATTATGTCGCTGAGGAAGAACTTGCGATTCGGCGTGATCCTGTGAAACGCAGCACGGAATTGCTGCGGAAGGTGTTTGGAGGCTGAGCGGGCATGCGCCGGTTCAAGGTCAATATCCGGGATGGGGAAGTTGCGGGGATCGCATATGGCGATCCCGTGCGCCCGATCGACGTGATGTTCCTGCATGCGACCGGGTTCAATGCGATCACCTATCAGTCGATCCTGGAGCCGCTGGCGGGGCAGATGCATTGCGCGGCGATCGATTTGCGCGGTCATGGGCGGACCAACCTGCCGGCCAACCCCAAGCGGTTGCGGAGCTGGAACCGTTTTCGTGACGACGTCATCCAGGTGCTGCAGGAAACGTCTCCGGACGGGGCGATCCTTGGCGGCCATTCGATGGGCGCGACGGTCGCGTTGCTGGTTGCGGCGAAGCGGCCGGACCTTGTGAAGGGATTGGTGCTGGTTGACCCCGTGCTGTTGAAGCCGGGGCAGTATTTCGCGCACCACATTCCGCTGTTCTGGCGATTGGTTGCGGAGTCCGCCCTGTCGCGCGGCGCGCGGCGGCGGCGGGATACGTTCGCATCGAGCGGCGAGGCGGCGGAGAACCTGTTCGGTCGCGGCGCGTTCAAGACGTGGCGGCCGCCTTTCCTTGACGATTACGTTGTCGACGGCGTGTTGCGGCGGGACGATGGTTCGTACGGGCTGGCGTGTCGTCCGGACTGGGAAGCCGCTGTGTTCAAGGCGCACCGGATTGCGCCGTGGGGCGCCTTTCGCAAGCTGAAGAAGCGCAGGGTAGCGTTGATCATCCTGCAGGCCACGCGTCATTCCACGGCGTTGGCGGATACGGACGTTCGTGTGCACGCCGTGCGCCCTGATGCTGCTGTGACCCAGGTGCCGGGGACGACGCACTTCGTGCCGATGGAGCGGCCGTACGTTGTGCGCGATGCGCTGCGGCTGTTGTTCGAAGCGACGATGGAAGGCGCGCAGGGCGTGGACTATGTCGGCGCGGTGAAGCGCACGATCAATGAGTCCGTCGGGTTGATGGCCTGATCAGATATAGAGGCCGGTCGGCGCGCGCTGCAGCAGGTCCTGCTGGTCTTCAGCGGTGATCTTGTGGAGCCGGCGTTGTTCAAGATCGAAGGCGATGGCGACGGTATGGTTGGTGCCCCACGCCTGTCCGGTGTCGGGATCCATCAGCCAGTGGTGATAAGCCTGCGTGTTTTCGCTGACGCCGGCGACGGCGGTGCGGATCACGAAGCGGTCGCCCGCAGACGGCCAGCGCCGATAGACCCAGCGCGCTTCGATCACGGCGCCGCCGATGCGGCCGGGTTCTGCGCCGAGATTTCTTGCAACGTTGTGGCGCCAGTCGTTGAGGAAGAAGCCAACGCTGTCGGAGACACGGGCGACGAACATCTCCGCAAGCATGTCGCCATGCGCGTCGCAATGAGCGGCGGGAATGACGCCGCGACCGATTGTGAGCGCATTGATGGCGTCAGCTTCTGACATTGGCGCTTCGGGCGCGGGCGTAGCTGCGAAATCGATCGAGCGGGGCGCGGATCGTTCATGCGGTTCGGCGCTGATCGTCTCCAGTGTCGCCCGAGTGCGCGGGGACCAGTCGAAAGCCTTGCCAGTGCTCAGCTCGACATGATCAACCCAGGTGCGGAAGGTTGCGCATGGGCGGCCGTCCGCGTGTTCGAGCTGCTGGTAGATCAGCGCCGATGTGTCGGTGGTTTCCATGACGCCGGCATGCAGGAGAAGCGATTCACCGGCGCGGGCTTCGTGCAGGTAGCGGATGTGCTGGTCTCGCGGTTTGAGCGTCGAGGCGGCCGTGGCGCTGAAGGCTGCGGGGATGCCGATGACGTGTGCAAGCTCGGCGAGGCCTTCCATCATGCGGTTGACGTAGAAGCGCACATTCATGTGCCCCATCTCGTCGCATTCCCATGCGTTGGCGCTGCCGCGGTAGACTTCGATCATTCCCGGTCCCGCTTCAGGCGGCTAGCGCGCACTTGGCGCAGAGGCCGCGGATTTCCACGATTGCGCTGCGCATCTGGAAGCCGACATTGGCGATCTCGCTCTTGAGTTTCGAGAGGCCGGAGTCGGGATGGAGTTCGCCAGCCGAACCGCATTTTTCGCAGATCAGGAAGACCGCTGCGTGGCCATGGTCCCAGTGGCCGCAGGCGACGAAGGCGTTGAGGCTTTCGATGCGATGGGCGAGGCCCATTTCCAGAAGGAACTCGAGCGAACGGTAGACAGAGGGCGGCTTGGCGGCCCCTGTAGAGCCCAGCTTGTCGAGGAGGTCGTAGGCCTTGGCGGGCTCCTCAGCCTCAAGAAGCAGCATCAGAACCTTGCGGCGCAGGGGCGTGAGGCGGCCGCCGCGTTCGATGCATAGCGATTCTGCCTGATTGAGGGATTCCTCAATGTTTTCCGGTGCGCAGGCCAAGTGTGCGGAGCTCATGGGGCTAGTTGTCCAACCTCTCGGCATCAGGGGCAAGGCGTTTCGCGCCCGGCGCACGCCGTGGAGCAATCATTAACCCTATCTGGTCCAGAAATACCGTGTTTATGCGGGATTCGAGAGGGTATGGCATGGGGCTTCCTTCTGATGTGGGCGGTCTGTCCGCTGAATTGAAGCATCGGCCTTCTTCTCAGTATGGGGATCGCACGTCGGGTTGGTCGCGCCTGTTCGGCGCCGACCACCTCAGCGTTGGAGTGATCGCGCGCGACCGTCTTTCGATCCTGGCGGTATTGTGGGCGCTGATGGCGTTTGTGCTGCGGCCGATGCTGGAAGCTGCGCACTACGGACGCGGCGGCCCGTTGGCGGGCCTGTACCAGACGATCGACAACCCGCTTGGGTTTGCGATGATTTTCGGGTTCTCGCAGTGGCTGTCGGTAGCGCTGCTCGTGGTGATCGTTGCGGTCGCGCATGTGCGGATGTGTTTTGGTCGCGCGGCTGGCGCTGCGCCGGACAGTCTGGAGCGTTGGGCGGTGTTTCCGCTCGCTTATGTGGCCGCGCTCGTGTTCGGCTACCTGGCGTTCTTCTGGACGCCGGTGACGACGTTCACCATCATCACGCACGACAGTTTCATATTCTTCGACGCCAGCTATCGCATTCTCAATGGCGAGACGGCGCACGTCGACTTCCCGACGGTGCTGGGCGCAGCGACGCTGTATCTGCCGGCGCTGGGCGCGTGGCTGGCGGACGGTTATGGCGGCAGCATCGAGCTGGCTTCTGCGCCGGTGGCGCTGCTTGCAGGACTGGCGATGGCGCATGCCGGGCTGGGCCGGCTTCCGACCGGGGCGACCGCGACGCTGATTGTCGTGGTGTTCCTGGTGGCGGTTCCGGCGGCGATCATCGGTTTGCCGGCGCTCGAACACCGCGTCAGCCACACATTCATCGAAGGTGAGCCTGTGGTGCTCGCGGAGAACCTGTCGCACGCGATGTTCTACAATCGCTGGGGCTGGGCGATGCTCGTGCCGATGTTCACTTATCTCGCGCCGCGTGTAGGCGGGACCGCGAGTGATCGCGACATGGCGCGCAGCTGGCTTGCCGATACGCTGGTGATGGCGACGCTGCTGACCTTTCTGTTCTACACCAAGATCACCTTCTTCGCTGTCGGGTGCGCTTCTGCGTTGCTGTATGCGTGGTTGAACCCGCAGCCCTGGCGGACGCTCGCGGTCGGCGTCGGGGCGTCGCTTGTCGCGGTGCTGGCGATCGGCCTGGCTGGCGGTTTCCTTGGCGCCTACCTGCAGGAATTGTGGACCGTCGCCCAGATCAGTGGCGGGAAGACCAACACCCTGCTTGTGATCGTGCGCCAGAACCTCCTGCCGTTGCTGGTTGCGGTTCTGCCGCTTGGCGCAGTTGCGCTGGAGAAGCGGTTTACCTGGCAGGACGGTGTGGTCTGCGGCTTCATGATGTTGATGTCGCTGTTCATCATCCTGCAGAACGCGCAGCTGACCAACATCGTGACGCTGACTGCGTTGGCCGGGTACGGGCTGGCGCGCTACTGGTCGGCGGGGCGTTCACTGCTGGGCCGCTATCTGGTTGTGTCGGCTTTCCTGATCTCGACGCTGGCGATCATCTTCGACCGCAGCATCATTATGGTGGACCAGGCGATTGCGAGCCGCCGCGAGGAGGTTCGCGAGCCGGCGCACTGGGCCGGCATTCCGGCGATGAAGCGTGTTTACATCGCGGAGCGGGAAGGCGCGTTCGATCGGCTGCAGTCCGCCGAGAATGATATCGAGCTGATGGAAGAGTTCCATCTCGTGAACCGGATCGGTTCGAAGGAGTACATGCGCCAGGGCGAGTACATGATCGGCCTGATGAGCGGGATGGCGGAACTGGAAGCGGTGATGCGTCCGGGCGATTCCGTCGCCTCGCTGGACATGGCGAACCCGTTTCCGTTCCTGATGAACGCGAGGTCGGCGCATGGCTCGTACATCACGCTTGATGGCGACCGGACGATCAGCGAGGACCTGCATCCGGATCCGGAGGTGCTGTTCGCCGATACGGATCACGTGATGATCCCCAAGGTGGCGATGCTGCAGCACACGGTCGAGCTGGTGAACGAGCTATACGATGGCTGGCTGACCGAGAACTACGAACAGCGCAATGAGACCGTCTATTGGGTCCGCTACTCATTCCGGCGATCGGACGTTCCGGCTAGCAGTCTGAATTTACGTTGAAAAACACGCCCGTACGCCCATTGGGCGAGAAAATTGGAACAATTTCGTCGAAATTGCTTGCATGAGAACAAAAAGGGAATATAACGCTCAGACAAGAACGGAGCAAGAACATGTCGGGCGTTGTCAACTTCTGTGGCTATAGCGGCGGATCCTTTCAGTTCTCTAAAATGTCGGAAGACAGCGACTGGGCGCGCGCCCCGGGCGTTGTGTTGTTCGCCGCGCCTGAGGGGCGCAGCTGGCGGATCATTTCGGTAGCGGAACAGAGCGGCGCTGAGGGCGATGTCGGCGCGTTCTGGCGCTGGCGCGAGGCGCGGCGCTACGGGGCCACGACCATCTTCATTCGCCGCGAGCGTGATCTCGCCCGCCGCGGCATGGCGGTCGCCGATCTGAGCGCCGGACTTGATCCGGTTTGCGTCGCCGGATGCGAGCAGCCGAGACTGGCCGCCTAGACCTGAGTTTCAGCGAACCTCACGCCCCCTCGGGATCGTGCGAGCTGACAGGGTCGCCAGCTCGACGAAGAACCTGAGATCGGGATGGGAAGCGGGCCCGCGACGTGATCGTCGCGGGCCTGACCTTTTCCGGGGTGTCTGTTTGCCGCTGGTTGCGGTGTCAGCGTTACTGGCCGACGCCACCGCCGCCCAGGGGTTTGAGCGTTTCCTGCGCGGCGGCTGTCTTCGCCAGGCGCGCCAGCTGGACAAACTCGGCGCGGTAGCCGAACGGGTCGTCGCCACGCGCGCCCTGAGCCAGGCTGATGACGTTGTCCCAGCCATAATCGTTGGTCATGTAGGGATCGCCGCGCAGGAGCTGTCCGTAGGCGGCGACTGCGGTGGCGAAGCGCGTCGACTGGGAGGCGTTCGCGAGGTTCGCGACCACGTCGGAATTGTCGATCGGGCGCTCGATCAGCAATGACGTATCCTCACCGGGCGGTTTGTAGCGCAGGCGCAGGAAGGCCAGTTCGTCGCCCGTGGCGGCGGCGGTCTGCGGTTGCTGGGTATAACGGCTCGGTTCGATCAGGCGCGCATCCGATCCGACCGGGGTCAGTTCGTAGATCGCGGTCACAGCGTGGCCGGCGCCGATCTCGCCCGCGTCGACCTTGTCATTGTTGAAGTCTTCGCGGTTGAGCATGCGGGTTTCATAGCCAATCAGACGGTATTCAGCGATCCGCGCCGG
>JBHIWT010000158.1:0-8294 GCA_041987265.1 Hyphomonadaceae bacterium | reverse complement strand
CCCCAGTCATGGCCGACGATGATCGCCTTCTCGACTTCCAGCGCATCCAGCAGGCCGACGATGTCGCTCGTCGTATCAAGGATGTCGTAGTCCTCGACTTCCGGCGGCTTGTCCGACTTGCCATAGCCGCGCATGTCCGGCGCGATCACATGATAGCCCGCCTCCGCCAGCACCGGGATCTGGTGGCGCCAGGAATACCAGCTCTCCGGCCAGCCGTGCACCAGAACGACCAGTTCGCCATCCTCCGGACCCGCCTCGGCGACGCGCAGCGTGATCCCATTGGTCTCGATCATCCGGGTGTTGAAGCCTTCAACCACGGTCACGCCCGGATCGCCTTCGCTCGCGGCATCGACCGCCTCCTGTGTTTCAGTCGGCGTACAGGCTGCGGCCATCAGGCCCGACGCCAGCACCAATCCCACCGCGCGCCGCGACAGCGCGCTGCGCATCCATGAACCCGTCGACATGCCGTTTCCTCCAGAGGCGTTCCCTGCGCTCAGGTTTCCAGAACCGGCGTCACACTGCAAGCCGTTCGCGAACGCATGCCGCCAGCACGCGCATCCACAACCACCCGACCCGCCTCCCTTGCGTCAAGCGCCGGCTTCAAGTCCTCTCCCGCGCATGATCGCCGCCCCCACCCTCGATTCGGCCCGCGAGATCCTCTCGCGCGTGTTCGGCTATTCCGAATTCCGCGGCCTGCAGGAGGACGTCATTTCCGATGCGCTGGCCGGGCGCGATGTGTTGGCCGTCCTGCCCACCGGCGGCGGCAAGTCGGTCTGCTACCAGATCCCCGCACTCCTGCGCGATGGCGTCGGCCTTGTCGTCTCGCCGCTGATCGCTTTGATGGCCGATCAGGTCGACGCCCTGAAGGCCGCCGGCGTGCGCGCCGCGCGTCTCGACAGTTCGATGTTTCCCGATGACCGCGATTACGCCATCGACCAGGCTGCGAGCGGCGACATGGATCTCCTCTACGTCTCGCCCGAAGGTCTTTCCGCCGGTCTCGGTCAGCGCCTCTCCAAACTCAACGTCTCGCTGATCGCCATCGACGAGGCGCACTGCGTCTCGCAATGGGGCCATGATTTCCGGCCCGACTACCGCATGCTGTCGCGCCTGAAGGAGCGCTTCCCGAACGTTCCGCGCATCGCCGTCACCGCCACCGCCGACAAGCGCACGCGTGATGACATCATCGCCCAGCTCGACCTCGACGCGCCGCGCCTGCACGTCGCCAGTTTCGACCGTCCAAACCTCACCCTCGCCGCCGCGCCCAAGCCGCAGGGCCGCGCCGCCCTCGTTTCCCGCATCGTCGCGCTGGCCAAGGATCGCCCGGACCAGTCCGGCATCGTCTACGCCGCCTCGCGCGCCGCTACCGAGAAACTCGCTGACGAACTCAACGCCTCAGGCGTCAACGCGCTCGCCTACCATGCAGGCCTCGAAGCCGATGTCCGCGCCGCGCGCCAGCGCACCTTCCTGCTGGAAGACGGTATCGTGATGTGCGCCACCATCGCCTTCGGCATGGGCGTCGACAAACCCGACGTGCGCTTCGTCATCCACGCCGATCCGCCCAAGACGATCGAAGCCTACTGGCAGGAAGTCGGTCGCGCCGGGCGGGACGGCGAACCGGCTGAAGGCATGGCCTACTTCAACGGTTCGGACATGATGCGTTTCATGGACTGGATCGCGAATTCCGACGCGAGCGATGAGGTCAAGCAGGCGCAGGTCGCCAAGACCCGCCAGCTCTTCTCTTTCCTCAATGGCGCGGTCTGCCGCCGCACCGCCGTGCGCCGCTATTTCGGCGAAGAGGTCAGCGAGGATTGCGGCGTCTGCGACATCTGCTCGTCCCACGCCGGCGAGCTGCACGACATCACCAACTGGGCCAAGATGGCGACCTCCGCTGTCGCCCGCACCGGCGAAGCGGTCGGCAAGGGCCGCATCATCCGCCACCTGATGGGCGACGCGAAAGACGAGATCGACGAGCGCATGTCGTCCCTGCCCACCTACGGCGTCGGCAACTCCATGTCGGCCAATGGCTGGCGCGCGGTGATCGACGAGTTGATCCTCAATGGCCTGCTGACGGAAGGCGGCGATCTCAACCGCCCGATCCTCAAGCTCGGCGATGTCGACGCCGTTCGCGAAGTCTGGAAGGACCAGCGCCCCGTCAACATGCGCGCGGATCCGGAAGCGCGCGCCGCCAAGGCAGGCTCGCAACGCGGCCGCCGCGCAGGCAAGGCCGCCGTCGAACAACTCGACGACGCCGACCGTCCCCTGTTCGACAGGCTCCGCCAATGGCGCCGCGACCTCGCTTCCGAACGCGCCGTGCCGCCCTACGTCATCTTCGGCGACAAGACCCTCATCGCACTGGCCCGGATCAAGCCGGAAAACGCCGACGACCTCCTCCGCATCCCCGGCATCGGCGAAAAGAAGGCGCGTGAGTTCGGCGACATGGTGCTGGAAGTGCTGGGCGATAGCTGACGGCTGACAGAGCCGCGCCGACATGCTTGGGTAGCCGCATCGCGCGCTGAGGAGTTGGCGAGATGGCGACAAACCGGCTGATCCACCGCTCGATCGCTGTCCTGTTGGGCGTGTTCACTTTCACCCACCTTGGCGTTCACCTGTTCGCGCTCGCCGGCCCGGATGCGCACCTGCGCGCGCTCGACGCCGTGCAGTGGACCTACCGAAACCAGGTAATCGAAACCCTGCTCGTCATCGCTGTCCTGACCCAGATCGTCACCGGCGCACGGCGGCTTCGCTTCAGGAATGTCCGCGGCTGGGCGTTGGCGCAGGTAATCTCCGGCGGCTATCTGATCGTCTTCCTGCTCGCCCACACGTCCGCCGCGCTCTACACGCACCACATCTTCGGGCTGGAAACCGACTTCTACTGGGCCGCCGGATCCATGCATTTCGATCCGATCCGCTATGGCTTCGCGGTCTATTATTTCGCCGCCATCGTCGCAGTCTTCACCCATCTCGCCGCCGCGCTGCGCTTTGGCTGGTCGGACGCGCCGGCACTCCTGCCCGCCGCTCTGCCGGCATTCGGCGCAATCATCGCCGCAGCCATCATCGCAGCATTCTGGGGCGCGCTTTATCCGATCGACGTCGGCCCGGACGTTGAAGCATATTACCAGAAGTATTTCGGCCTGTTCGGCGTCGGAACCGGCGGCTAGCGCTCGACCGTCCGGAAGTGGATCATGTCCCCGAACGGCGATTCATCGTCGTTCGCCGCATTGGCCGAAAGGTAGAAGCGGATCGGGCCGGCAATCTCATCCGGCGCGGTCCACGACATGCGCCAGGATATCTCGCCACCATCAGGATCAGCCGCCTTCGGCGTGGAGCGCGCCTGGGCCGCCTTCGTCTCGACCCGCACCTCATCGGCCGGCGCGAATGCGCCAGCGCCCGCACCGGCCTCGTCCAGCGCGGACAACAGCATGCCCGCAGCCCCCATCCCGGCGACCGCCAGTTTCACTTCGAGTTCGTAGACCTCGCCGCCGACAAGCCTGTCCGGCAGTCCGTTCAGCGTCAGCGCATCGGATTGAACAACAGCCTCGGCGTCGAAATGACACTGCATGCAGCTGTCGCCTTCGATCGGTCCGCCATTCTCCCACGGCGCAAGCCCACGATGCGCCCAGGACGGACTGACGGCGGACGCAGCCAGAGCCGCACCCGCCGCAAACAATGAAAACGCCCTAGTTCTCAAGCTCGATCCGGCCGATCGTGTTGGTGTCCGCGCCAAACCAGATCTCGTCGCTCTCTTCCAGATAGTGCATGTGCCGCACGGTGCCGCCGCCCGAAGGAATGGCGGTCGAGGAAATGAAGCGCTCGGTCACGGGATTGAACCCGACCAGCTTGTTGGGCTGCACACCCGTCTCCACCGCCCAGACGATATCGCGCTTGTCGCGCGCCATGCCGTATGGACGCGCACCCTCGCCGGACGGCAGATCCCATTCCTTGAATTGCTCCGTCTTCGGATCGTAGACGCCCAGCTTGCCGTCAGCATAGTCGCCGTACCAGATGCGTCCGTCGGTCGTGATCTCGATCCGGCGCGGCCGTGCGGTCTCACGTGGAATGGAGATCTGCGTCGCCTCCAGCGTTTCGGGATCAATCTTCGCCAGCTCATTGGAGCCGAACAGCACCACCCAAGGCGTTCCGTCCGGCGCGATCTTGATGCCGTAGGGCCGCGAGCGCTCCGTCTTCGACGCGATCAGGTCCACCTTACGGGTTTCCATCACCACGCGGCCCATCGTGTTGCCGCCCTGCACCGTGAACCAGATATTGCCCTTCTCGTCCTCGACCAGCGTGTGCGGATCGCGCGCCGCCGGATCGGGCATTTCGATGATCTCGATCTCTTTTGTCTTGGGGTCGTAGACGCCGATGTTGGCGACCAGGTTGCCCGTGTACCAGACCTTGCCATCGCTCGCGAGAATGGCGTTGTGCGGTCCGGCGCCCTCCGGCAGGTCGATCTTGGTGATGTCGCCCGCGCCCACGTCCAGATGACCGAGATAATGCCCGCGCTGGCCCACGAACCAGACTTCGTCCTCGCTCGCCGCAAACGGATCGCGCGGCCGGGTGTTCTCCCATTCCACCGGCCATTCCTTGATGACGGGGCCGTCTTCCTGCGCCAGCGCCGGCGCCGCCGCGCCGCCTAATGCAAGGGCTGCAACCAATACTGTCCTCAGCATGATTTCCTCCACCGTGTTGGCGAAGCTGTCGGCTATCCACCGGATCGTCTCAGGACAGCCGCCTTCGCTCGGGGGGTGATCATACCCGAACTTGGCGCTTCACCGGCGCAAAATGTCGTGACAACCGGCGGACAGATTTCCGGTTATCCGCCTGCTTCAGCGCGCGCCGATACTTCGCGTCATGACATCGTTCGCCGCCCTGATGTTCTGGCTGCTGCAAACACCGCGCTGGTTTTTTGCGGCGTATTCGGCGCGCACCATTCTCAACGAAGCCGCGCGCCTGCTCATTGACCCCGCAACAGATCGCTTGCGTGATCTTGGCGAAGCCGAACTGCGCGCGCTCGAACGCGCCCTGCAGATCGCCGATTCCGGTGTTTCGCTGGCGACATGGCTGCTGGCGCGCGCATTGTCGGGCCGCGCACCGCCGCGCTCCTGGCGGCTCCACCGCGAAGCCCCCTCCAGTCGTCCGCTCACAGTATTCTCGCTGGCCCGGCGCGCGGATGCGCTTTGCCGGCGCCTCGATTCACTCCAGTCTTCAGCAATCAGGCTATCGCGCCGATTGGCGCGGGACGCGGGCGACGCGACGGAAGGAATTCAACGGTCGCGCGAATATGACTCGCCTAACAGTCTCTTTGCCTCGCGATATGCACGAACTGGGCGATGCTGGCTCAACTATAGCGCGAATTATTCAACCTGTTGGAGAAACGTATTCTCCTATTTAGGGAAATTCCGCTCCAACGGAGTTGCCTCTGGCTTCGGGCAGACCGGACCGCCGCACACGCCGCCGCCTCACTGCCGATCCGTCTGAACTCCCCGTCGCATGGGCGATTCCGGGGACGAGGACGCTTGTGCGCTGCAGCGACGCCGCCTAACCCTTTTGTCATGGCCGTCTACACCGACATCGACGACGCGACGTTGTCCGCTCTGCTCTCGCAGTACGATCTCGGCGAGGCGCGCGCCTTCAAGGGCATCGCCGAAGGGGTGGAGAATTCCAACTTCCTGCTGGAAACGGAAAAGGGCCGCTTCATCCTCACCGTCTTCGAGAAGCGCGCCAAACCTGAAGACCTGCCCTTCTTCATGA
Source organism: Hyphomonadaceae bacterium (assembly GCA_041987265.1). Classification (GTDB taxonomy): domain Bacteria; phylum Pseudomonadota; class Alphaproteobacteria; order Caulobacterales; family Hyphomonadaceae; genus IH12. The sequence goes on along the minus strand of JBHIWT010000158.1, from coordinate 2,543 downwards.
ACATGATGCGCCATCTGGCGATCAAGGGTTTTCCCGCACCGCTTCCTGTCGAGGCGCGCGATGGCGAAGCGCTGCGCACGCTCAAGGACAAGCCGGCGGTGATCGTGTCCTTTCTCACCGGCATGAGCCCGCGCACCCCGACCTCAGGTCAGTGTCGCCGCATGGGCGCCGGTCTCGCCCGCTTCCACGCCGCCCTCGCGGACTTCGGCATGGAGCGTCCCAACGATCTCTCGCTGCCGGCATGGCTCGACATGTTCGCCGCGCGCGAGGACGAAGTCGACAAGCTGGTCCCTGGCCTGCACGAACTGATCGCCGGCGACCTCGATGCGCTGAAGGCCGAATGGCCCACCGGCCTGCCCGCCGGCGCGATCCATGCCGACCTGTTCCCGGACAACGCCTTCTTTCTCGACGGCGAAGTCTCCGGCGTCATCGACTTCTACTTCGCCTGCACCGACTTCCTCGCGTATGACATCGCGGTGTGTCTCAACGCCTGGTGTTTCGAAACGCGCGGCGAATTCAACATCACCAAGGGCCAGGCCTTCCTTTCCGGCTACCAGTCCGAACGCCGCCTGAGCGAAGCAGAATGCGCCGCCATTCCGATCCTCGCACGCGGCGCCGCGATGCGCTTCTTCCTCACGCGCCTGATCGACTGGGCCGACACGCCCAAGGACGCCCTCGTCCGCCCCAAGAACCCCCTCGACTACGCAGAGCGTCTGGGCTTCCATCGCCGCGCCAAAGGCGTGGAGGATTATGGGGGATGAGCGCAGCCGCTACAGAATCCACGCACGGGAACAAACCGTTCAGAACCCCTAGCTTCCGGCTGATCACGGCAGCCCTACTTTCAGCGCCGCTCGCGTGGGGCGTCGTTGGCTTGGCTAACCAGCCATCCTTCTTTCTGGTTCCAGTCGAGATCTGGTGGCGGATGGGCGGAAGAGTGATCGAGCTGCCGCAACTGATTGGGTATTTGGTATTGGATTTTTTTCAGACGGGAATTCTTGTAGGAATACCGCTGAACTTGATCGTTGGGTGGCCCGTCTACTCACTTTTCAAACGCAGCCGCCTTGTGTCGGTCGGACACGCAATGATCGGCGGCCTCATTCCACCCGGGGTCCTTCTGTTGATTCTGTCATTGATCGCGCTTGTAGCCCTGCCTGATGCAGATCGTTCCTTCACCATGTGGTCGTTTCTTTCCTTCGCATTGAAGCTGGGTATCATTGGCGTGTTTACTGGTTTGATCTTCTGGCTCATTCGCCGCCCGGACCGCGACGCACCGCCTGTCCATATGCCGCAGGCGCCAGCTGCTTAAGCCGCCTATCCGACACCTGAAAACCTGTGCGAGGCTTTGTCCATGGCTCGGGGCGAAGTCGGGGACAGGCGCATGGACGCCACAGCAACACGGCCGCCATTCAGCTGGTGGAAGCTCGCCCGCACATTTGTCGGCCTCCTGCTTGCGCCAGTGGTCGGCGGCGCGCTCGGCGTGACGCTGGCGATGACCCCTGACCTCGTCGAAGGACGCGATGATCTCGGCGCGATCCCCGGCCTTCTCTGGTTTGGAGGCGCGTTCGGCTTCATCCTCGGCGCGATCCCATCCCTGCTGATCGGATGGCCGCTGCACCTGTTCCTGCTCAGTCGGAGGTGGACCTCGATCTGGGTCTATATCGGCCTTGGCGCCGTTCTGGGCTTCGGCGCGATCTTCATCACGGCGCCCATCCTGGAGATGCTTGAATCATGATGCTGGCAATCATCGGCGTCTGCGGCGCCATTGGCGGCGCCTTCTTCTGGCTGGTCCGCCGACCCGACCGCGATCACGCCGCGCCGCGGGATTGACGCTTCCGGCAAACTGCAACACTTCCGGTCCCATGAGCGAAAAACCACAGATTTGGACCGATGGCGCGTGTTCGGGGAACCCCGGCCCCGGCGGCTGGGGCGTCGTTATCAAGAACGGCTCAGGCCGTCGCGAACTCTATGGCGGTGAAAAGGAAACGACCAACAACCGCATGGAGATGATGGCCGCGCTGCAGGCGCTCGAGACGTTGCCGGAAGGCGCCGGCGCCGTTGTCTATACGGATTCCAAGTACGTGTTCGACGGCGTCCAGAAATGGGTGATCAACTGGAAGAAGCGCGGCTGGAAAACCGCCGACAAGAAACCGGTCAAGAACCAGGATCTCTGGATCGCGCTCGATGAGGCCAACGCGGCGCGCAAGATCGACTGGCGCTGGGTGAAGGGTCACTCGGGCGATGAAGGCAATGACCGCGCCGACGAACTTGCGCGGCTGGGCTGCGAGGAAGCGCGCCAGACCTAGGCGCGTTTGACCTTCAACGCGGTTCCCTGAGCGCCCGTGACGATCACCTCGTCGCCAGCGCCGATCTCGGCCGGATCGACGCTTGGCCCCGACTCCATCGTCGCAAGCCATTCGGTGTCGCCAATGCGCACCTTGCCGGTGCCCTGCTCGAACTTGCGGATCGCAAGTCCGCGCTTGCCGACCATGTTGGACATGCGGTCATTGAGATTGGGGTGCGTCGCCACGACCTGCCGCATGCCG
>JBHIWT010000157.1:0-8342 GCA_041987265.1 Hyphomonadaceae bacterium | reverse complement strand
CGTCCTTTGACCGCCAGTCGGGTTCGCGGCCGAGAAGTGCGGTGTAGGTCGCTTCAGCCTCGTCGATCGACGAACCGAGGAGCACGATGTGGTCAAGCCCTGTGATCATGACTGGAACTCTGGCGTGATTTCCTTGCCAGATTCCTCCACATGGCGTCGGGATTCAACCCATGCGCAAGCGTCAGGACCATGTCTCGTCTTGCGGACTAATCCAGGCCGGTGCGCTTCTTCAGCAAACTGACGATCGTCAACACGACGAGGACCAGTCCGGTCGTAATCCCCGCGATCGCATAGGCGCCGGACCCGCAGGCGACGCCAATGGCTGCGGCCGTCCACACGCCAGCGCCGGTGGTCAGCCCCTGAACCTTGCCGCGGTGCTGGAAAATGATCCCGGCGGCCAGAAAGCCAGCGCCAGCGGTTACCGCTTCGATGACGCGGATCGGATCGCCAGCGACTCCGCCAGTCCCGCTGTCTGTCTGATACTGGCGGACCTGCTCAAAAATTTCCCAGGACACGAGCGTGAAGGCGCATGCGCCGAGCGCAGTGAGCATGTGCGTGCGCAGACCCGCATCGCGCTCCTTCAGTTCGCGCTCAAGCCCGATGAGACCTCCGAACAGGCAGGCGAGTCCAAGCCGGATCGCGATCACCCATTCCGGGGTCCAGCTGCGCAGCGAGATGCTGAATTCTTCCAGTTCGCTCAATTCGTGTCGTCCTGTGTCTTTTCAACAACGCTCGAGAACGACGAGTGGTTCAGTCCCGTTTCTCAGTGGTTTTGACGCGTTCGCGTTCCCACTTCCGGCATGAAGTCTGAATGGCGATTCAGACTGAAGGCGAAGTTGAGGGCGAATGCCGGTCAATGGGCGCCGTTTGACTAAATTCCGTCCAATAACGGTCCAGTCGAATGATCATCGTGTTGGAACGGTTCAATTCGCCGTTCGTATGGAAGAGACAGAAACACACGACGAAACAGGATGACGATGCGTAGCGAGGCAAACACGATTGCGATGAAACCGGCCGGATCGGTCGAGTGGTATCCGCAGGATCATCGCGCCGAATGGATCGCTGACATCGTCGTGCACGCAGTCGGGCTCGCGCTCGCGATCGCCGGTTGTGTCCTGCTCGTCGTCACCGCCGCAAACTCGGGCAGCGTAAAGCTGACCGCGGCGCTGCTGATCTATTCGGTCGGGCTGTTGTCGATGCTGATCTGCTCGACCATCTGCAACGCCAACACCAACCAGCGGCTGGCGCGACTCTTCGGTCATTTCGACCTGTCGGGCATCTTCCTGATGATCGCGGGATCCTACACGCCCTTCATGCTGGCCAAACTCTCCGGGCCGTACGCCTGGACCCTGTTGGGACTGGTCTGGACAGTGGCGCTGTGCGGCGTGGCGCTTAACCTTTTGGCGCGCTGGAATGCGCCGCGCGTCTATATCGCCCTTTACCTGATGCTGGGCTGGGCCGCGCTTGCCGCTGTCCACCTGCTGGTGACGGCGCTGTCGCCGCTGGGCCTGGGCCTGCTGGCCGCCGGCGGCCTGCTCTACACGATCGGCGTCGTGTTCCACGTCAACAAGAACCTGCCGTTCAATTCAGCGATCTGGCACGGCTTCGTGGTCGCCGCCGCCAGCTGCCATTTCGGCGCGATCTACCTGGACGTCGCCGCTCAGGTCGTCTGATTTCCACCCCGACTGGTCCGAAATCCATCCTGCTGCGTAGGAAGCGGCAAGATGGAGGTATGGATGCGGCCACTCATGTTCGTGTCGGCGGCGCTGGTATCGGCTTGCGCCGGCGCGCCCAAACTGCCTGACGAGACCGTCGGCGCATTTGTCATCGAGCGCGACCTCCTGGGGGAGACGGTTGCGCGCGGCGAATTCTCGGCGATCAACGGGACGCAGCGGGGCTTCACCGCCTATCTGACCGGTACGCGCACAGGCGAGACGTTCACGCTGTACGAGCGCTTCGAGTACGATGACGGCGAGCGGGACGAAAAGACCTGGGTGCTGCAGCTTGAAGGCGATGGCGCCTATTCCGGAACCCGCGAGGATGTCATCGGCGAGGCGCGCGGCTGGCAGGACGGACCGGCGTTTCGCCTGGAGTATGACATCCGGCTGCCTGGCGATGACGGCGAGCCGGGCATGCTCCTGCGTTTCCGCGATGTGATGGTGAAGACCGATAGCGGCGCCGTGCTCAATCGCGCGCGTGTGTCGAAATGGGGGTTCAATGTCGGCCGGGTCGAGCTGACGATCGAGCCGCCTGAGGCTAGCCCGGCGGCCAGTTAGCCAGACACGCCGGCGCAATGCCGCCAACATAGTCCTCGATCGAGTTGAGGCCCGCAGCTGTCTCTGCGCCCTCGAATCCCCCGATGTCGGAATAGCCGATCATGACCGGATAGGCGGCGAGGAAGCTCGAGGCGAGCGGCATGTAGGACCAGTGCCACTTTTCCATCTCGTATCCTGCGGGGCGCTGCGGCCCCTTTTCCGAGTAGACCTGGCAGAAGCCGAAGCTTGCGGCGTTCATGGTCAGCCAGTCATAGACTAGTGCGCCCTCGGGCGTGCCGAACCATGAATTGTTCAGATCATTGAGGTCAAAGTCCGTTCCCCAGTGATGGCGCGAGGTCGTCGGCATCGACGAGAATTCCAGGATCTTGCGCGCGCGCTCCATCGGGTCGGGAACCGTTTCGGGCAGGGCGCCGCCATCGACCAGGGTGACGCCGGTCCACTTGTTGTTCCAGATGCGCGTCTGATCCGCCATCGAGCGAAACGCTGAAAGCACCACCAGCTGAACGCCGTCGGCGGCTGCAGCTTCATGCATGCGGCTGAGCGCGGCGACCGCTTCGGAGCGGCCATACATGTTTTCGCGAATGGCCAGTCCAAGCGGGATGGTGGTGAAGCCGGGGTCCGTTCTGGGGTCGACGGCGCCGGTCAGCGCATTGACCAGTTCCTCATCGCTCGGGGGCGTGGTGATCGTCAGCGCTTCGCGCAGGTTTTCGTCCCATTGCGGCGGCGGCGGGCGGATCGCGCTCACTTCGGCCGGTTGCGGTTCAGGCGCCTCGGCCGCTTCATCGGCTGCGGGTGAGCACGCGGCCAGAACGCCAAGCACGCCTGCCGCCAGTCCTGCACGCATCAACATGTAGGCTCCTTGCGTCAGGTCTTGTCCGGGCGCGGTTTGACCGGGCGCATCAGGCCTTCCTGCGCCAGCGAAGCGATCAGTTCGCCCTTCGCGGAATAGACCTCGCCGCGATTGAAGCCGCGGGCGCCGCCTGCCGAGGGGCTGTCGGTTGTATAAAGCAGCCAGTCCTCGAACCTGAACGGACGATGGAACCACATCAGGTGGTCGAGGCTGGCCATCTGCACGTTGCCCTGCACCCAGCTCACGCCGTGCGGGCGCGTCGCCGTGTCGAGAATGCCCATGTCGGATGCATAAGCGAGAACGCATTGTTGCATGGCCTGATCGTCGCCGATCTCGCCGCGCGCGCGCATCCAGATCTTCTTGTTCGGCGGCATCGGCTTGGGCGACAGAACGTTCTGGCGGTCTACCGGGCGCATTTCGATCGGGCGCGGCCGCGCGAATGACTTGGCGAACTGGGGCGGGATTTTGTCCTTCACCATTTCGCGGATCTCCGCCTCGGTCGGCAGTTCCTCCGGTGGCGGCGCGTCGGGCATGTCGGACTGGTGTTCGTAACCTTCCTCATCCGCCTGGAACGAGCAGGCCATGTTGAAGATCTGCTCGCCGTGCTGAATCGCGACGACCCTGCGGGTCGCGAAGCTGCGTCCGTCGCGCGCGCGGTCGACTTCATAGAGGATCGGCACCGTTGGATCGCCGGGGCGGATGAAATAGGCGTGCAGCGAATGGCAGGTCCGGTCAGTCACCGTGCGATATGCGGCTACCAGCGCCTGCGCGATCACCTGTCCGCCGAACACGCGTTTCATGCCGTCGTCCGGCGAGACCCCGCGAAACAGGTTGACCTCGATCCGCTCAATATCGAGCAGCGACAGCAATTCCGGCAGGGACTCGATGGGATCAGTCATCTGTTGGGGAGGCGCCATGGGAGAAGTCCTTGGGGTGTTCGAGGCGCGCTCGATTCGCGCTTTTGGTGAAGCTATATCGCGCCATTGCTGCGGATGCGAGCCGCGCCCGAAATTTGCCAGTGGAGCAGGGCGCCAGCCGATGACTTGCAGGGACCCCGAGGGAGAAGATAGACACTGGGCGCGTTCAATCCGGAACCTGCAGAGAATGAGGCCGTCATGGCGGGCCATAGCAAATGGGCCAACATCCAGCATCGCAAGGGCAAGGCCGACAAGGCCAAGGCGAAGCTGTTTTCCAAGCTGTCGAAGGAAATCACGATAGCGGCCAAGTTGGGAACGCCTGACCCGGACATGAACCCGCGCCTGCGTCTGGCCGTGAACAACGCCAAGGCGCAGTCGATGCCCAAGGACAATATCCAGCGCGCGATCGACAAGGCCTCGGGCGGCGATCTCGCGGCCTACGAGGACATCCGGTACGAAGGATTTGGGCCCGGAGGCGTCGGCCTGATCGTCGAGTGTTCGACCGACAACCGGAACCGCGCTGCAGGCGATATCCGGGCGGCGTTTTCAAAGAATGGCGGCAATCTCGGCGAGACGAATTCGGTGGCGTTCGGATTTGAAAATGTCGGCGAGATCGTCTTTCCCCGTGAGGCGGGCACCGAAGATGAGATCATGGAGGCCGCAATTGAGGCGGGCGCCTCGGACATCGAGAGCGACGCCGACGGGCATTACATCTTTACCGCTCGCGAGGATCTGGCCGATGTCTCCGGCAAGCTCGAAGGCAAGTTCAAAGCGGAAGCCTCATCAACGAACCTGATTTGGAAGCCGACCAATACCGTGCCAATCGAAGGAGAGGCGGCGGACACACTGTTCAAGTTGCTGGAAGTGCTCGAAGATCTTGATGACGTGCAGAACGTCTACGGAAATTATGATCTTTCCGACGAGGAAATGGCGAGGCTCGCCGGCTGATCCGCCTGGGCGACCGGCGTCCGGCTGATGCGGCGGGCGTCCCTTGGGCTGAGCAGGCCTGATTTTTCCAGATAGTCCACCGCGCGCATCTCAAGTTGCACGGCGCGACGACGTTCATCGTCGTCATCAACCCGGATGTCGCGAACCGCCGCCAGCAACTGGGCGATGGCGCCTGCCGGTGAGACCGCTTCGGTGTTGGCCAGTTCGTCGCGCGCGCGCTCGCCATCAAGGCTCAACTTCAGCTGTACGCCTTCGAGGTTCCGGACCAGCTCTGGTCTCGCCGCGGCTCCGTCGCGCGCAACCTGTGCAAGCGAGCGGTCGACCAGCGCGGCGCAGGTCTCAATCCGCGCGAGCCTGCGGGCGGCTTTGGAAGCAGGGCAGAATTCGACAACAGGCATGGCGGACTCCCTTGAGTGGTTTTGCGGTGCGAATCTTAGAGCTGCTCTTGGCTGCTCTGCGATGCCTTAGGAGGCTGACAGCGATGTCTGAATCAATGGTTAACGAGCGGTAAACGTCTGGAACCGCTGGCGTTTTGACAGGATTGCTTCAGAGGTGCGGCGTTCAGTCGTTGCGCAGCGCCGCGGTGCGCTGGTCCTGCAGGTAGCGCAGGATGATCGACTTCGCGACTTCGGCCCGCGAAGAGCCATAATATCCCGATTCCACAAGGTCTTCGAGCGCCTCCGCAGCCTTCTGCGGAAGGCGGATGGAGAACTGCACCGTCTCGGCTTTCTTAGGATCCGTCGCCATGAGAATGTTATTGCATTCTCAATACAATCTATACAAGTTGCGATTCGTATCGCTATCAGCTGCTGATGGAGTCTCAGCGTGACGAAAACGGCCAACAAGACGCCTTTGACGGTTCGGCTGGATCCGGAATCCAAGAAGCTGTTTTCTGAGGAAGCCGAACGCTGCGGCCTGGAAGCCGGCGTGGCTGCGCGGCAGATCCTGGAATTGTATGTCCAACGGCTGCGTGAGGGCGGCGACTACATCCAGACCCTTGCGGATTTCTCTGCCGCACTGAAAGCGCGCAACCCGGCCTGATTGTTCTTCTCCGCTTGTCATTGCGCTGACGCCGACGCCGCCCATGGTATTCGGGTCTGTGTTCGGCCCGAGGAGACTTCATGCGCATTGTTGATTCCATCGCTTCGCCCGGAAGCCGTCTAGGCGGCGGCATGAAGACCGGCACGGGTGATGATCGCTACGTCTTCGATGAAGCGGCCGGCTGGGCATGCGTCATTGACGGGGCGACTGATGTTGGTCCGGTGCGGATATTCGCGGACGAGGAATCCGACGCCGCCTGGTATGCGGAAATGTTCGCAGGCGAATTGCTGGCGACGCCGATCCGGTCAGATGAACCACCGCAGGACTATTTCTCCCGGTTAGTCATTCGTCTGCGCGAGCGCTCGGCTGAAGCCTCCCGCGTGGCGCTGAGCGATGCGCCGCTTTCCTCGCTTCCCACGGCGGCGGCGATCTGGGTACGCGAGCGCGACGGCGTGCTCGAAGGCGCAACGCTTGGCGACGCGATGGGGATCATCGCGACGCCGGATGGCCAGGTCGATCTGCTTGGCGACGCCGGCAAGCCCGACGAAGAGAATGCGCGGGCCAAAACTGTCATGCAGATGACCGAGGCCGACCGTCGCAAATGGCTGCAGGACACGCGCGAACTGCACAATCGTCCTGACGGATATTGGGTATTCGGCGTCCAGCCGGAAGCGGCGGCGCACATTGACCACAAGCGGATCGCCTGCCCGCCAGGCTCGCTCGGGCTGATCATGACTGACGGTTTCTATCGGCTCGTCTCACCCTATGGCGCCTACAGCGATGCGGAGCTGATTGCGGAAGCGTCGGAAAAAGGCCTGGGCCAGCTGCTCAATGACCTGCGCGGGCGGGAGTCTTCGCCCGAGGACGACAAGAAGATCGGCCGGTTCAAGACTTCCGATGATGCAACGGCCCTGCTGATCGAATTCTAGCGACGAAAAGCTGGCTGCTGGTGTCGCATTTTCGTCGGCGCTTCCCCAACTTCATTCTAGGTTTTGGACCAAGAGGGTCTGCTAGGGAGGGCGGGATGCTCAGTCAGAAGGAAAAAGCCGAGGCGTTTGTCGCATTGCACGAGGCGCCGGGGTGTTTCGTCATCGCCAATCCGTGGGATGCGGGATCTGCGCGCATCCTGGCGGCGCTGGGCTACAAGGCGCTGACGACAACCAGCGCCGGATACGCCTGGTCGATCGGGCGCACAGATTATCAGGCCGGCCGCGAGGCGGTTCTTGAGCATGTTCGGCAGGTCGCCCCAAGTGTCGATCTGCCGCTCAATGGCGACCTTGAGAACGGGTTCGGGCATGCGCCGGAGGATTGCGCCGAGACGATCCGATTGTCGGCGGAAGCCGGGCTCGTCGGCGGTTCGATCGAGGATGCGAGCGGCGACAAGGACGAGCCGATCTATGAAATGCAGGCCGCCGCCGACCGGGTCCGCGCGGCGGTCGAAGCTGCGCGTGGGTTGGCGTTTCCCTATCTCGTGACGGCGCGGTGCGAGAACTACCTCCACGGTCGGCGTGATCTCAAGGATACGCTGGCGCGGCTCCAAGCCTATCAGGATGCGGGGGCGGATGTGCTCTTTGCGCCGGGCCTGCAGACTTCCGAAGAGATCCGGACGGTCTGCGCTGAACTCGACCGACCGGTAAACGTGCTGTTCGGTCCATGGAAGGAGGAAGCCTCGATCGCCGACGTCGCGGCGATGGGCGTGAAACGCATCAGCGTCGGCGGCGCGCTGGCGGCTGCCGCCTACAAGGGCTTGATCGACGCCGGCCGGGAGATGCTGGAGGCCGGCACGATGGATTGGCGCAAGAAGCTGACGCCGCCGGGGGAGGTGCCGAAGCTGATCGGCGAGGGCGGCCCCAAATAGCATAAAATCAGTTGTTTCCGGGCATATAGCCGCCTTCACAGAGGGCGCTGAACAGGGTGATATGGGCTCCAGTACCGTAGACGGAGCCTGCCTGTATGTCCTCGCCCCTGCTTGAAGTCCGCGACCTGTCGGTCACGTTCGAAACGCCTGACGGCGAAGTCGAGGCGGTGAAGTCGCTGTCAATCAATGTCGCGGCGGGCGAATGCGTGGCGCTCGTTGGCGAAAGCGGGTCGGGCAAGAGCCAGACCGTTCTCGCCGCGATGGGGCTGGTTGCGGCCAACGGGCGCGTCGGCGGGTCAGCGCGGTTCGATGGCGCGGAGCTGATCGGCATGCCGCGCAAGGAGCTGAACACGATCCGTGGCAGCCGCGTCTCGATGATCTTTCAGGACCCGCTGACCTCGCTGACGGCGCACATGACGGTCGGCGCGCAGCTCAAGGACATCCTCGAGCGC
>JBHIWT010000156.1:0-8416 GCA_041987265.1 Hyphomonadaceae bacterium | reverse complement strand
AAAGCTACGGAAAAGACGCAGAGGCTGCAATGGCGCTTAGCCTCGGGAAACCTGTCATCTTCTACTGCACTGAGGGCCAGCGCAGTCGCTTTTATCGAGACGTTCATCCACTTAGCCGGCTAATCGAGTTTGAAACCGGCGTAGCTGTTGGGGCGATTGTAACAGACAGACTGGAAGACGTATCAGAGCTACTGCGCCGCATCTTCCACAACGACATGCAGTACGAACTTCATCAACCAAAACCAAACCATCTGCAGTTGAAAGAGCGGCTGACCGATTCGGTTGTACGCGTCCAGTCAGGTGACAGGTTGTTGGCCGAAACCTTCTGGAATCACTATCATGGACGATGATCTTCGATCATTCCCGCGCAACGGTTCCTGAGGCAGAATCGAATCCACAACCAGATGGTTGTTTCGATGGATGATCCCAAGATAGATCAAATTCACCTTACCGCCTTGAAAGAATCGACACGCAATTGTGGTTAAGAAAACCCGGAACGAAACAGGCGATGCGCAGCCCCTCTCTTGCTTACACCGTCAATTGACGGCATCTGCAAATGCAGGGACGGTGCTCACCTCGAACGTCGACGGGACGCCCATGAAACGCATCGCGATTTCCGCCCTGCTGTCGCTGAGCGGTTTTGCCTTGTTCGCCACAGCGCCCGCAACGGCGCCATCGGCTTACAGCGTCGCCGAAGCGACGCCGGCCGAATTGCAGGCCATAGATTTCCTTCTGGATGCGCCCGCCAGGGACGACCTTGGCCGCGAATTGAACCTGTGGGCCACGTACTACCACATGCCCACGGTGCAGGCCGCCAAGCCGCTCATCGAGAAGGCCGCATCCTTCATCGGAACGAACGGCGAGCCAATCTCGTTCCCGATCTCCGAGCGCGACTGGTGCTACGCCGCCCTGCAGGGCTCGGTGCGCGTCGAAGGCCCCAATGGCGAAACCCAGAACTACGTCTTCATCGACGCCAAGGGCCCAGAACAGATCAATTGCGACCGCGCGCTTGGAAACCTCACTGGCCGCGTGAAGTCGGCCACCCGCCGCGCACGCTTTGCACCATTCGAACACCCCGCCGGCTGCGACGTGCGACCCGACCCGTTGGTCCCCTATCGCACTATCGCGGTCGACCGCCGCCGCATCAAGCGCGGCTCGGTCCTCTACATTCCGGAACTGCGCGGCCAGATCTTCTTTCAGGACGGCCTGCCATACGCGCACGACGGCTATGTCGTCGCCACCGACACGGGCGGCGCGATCAAGGGCAATCACATCGACGTCTTCGTCGACGACGTGGAGACGAAACCCTTCCCGGACCTGATCGCCTCCCACCCGTCAAAAACCTTCTCGGCCTTCGTCGTCAAACGCGACCACCCTGCCGTGAAAGCGCTCAAGAAAGGTGACGATCGCATCTGTTACGAGCCGCAAGCGCCGCTCGATTCAGATCTGATCTGACCACCCGGCCCACCCGGCGCAGCCGTCGGACAATTGCTGTTGAGCTCGCTTGACCAAGCGCCATGCGCGTGTGATTGCGAACAATTCTCAGTAACCGCACAGGCCCAACCATGCTCCGGAAACTCGCTCCTGCTCTTTTCGCCGCAGCCGTGATCGCAGGCGTCGCCCACGCCGATCACCATGAAGAACGCCTCAACGGCAACACCGTAACCGCAGAACAACTCGACGCTGCTGGCGTCGGCGGCGCAACGTCTGCCGCCATCCTCGCTGGCCAGCCCTTCGCGAATACGGCCGCGTTCAACGCCGTGATCGACCCCGGCATGTCTGACGACGACAAGGCCGAGCTCTTCGCCCGTGTCTTTGTTCCCATCGACCTCAACAAGGCCAGCCGCGACGAGATCATGTTGATCCCCGGCATGACCCGCCGCATGGCGCATGAGTTCGAGGAATATCGCCCCTACTCCTCCATCGACCAGTTCAACCGCGAGATCGGCAAATACGTCGACGACGAAGAAGTCGCTCGCCTGCGCTCCTACGTCACGCTCAACGCAGACTAGGCAGCCAGAACAACAATCTCGATGAGAACGCCCCGGTCACGCGCCGGGGTGTTTTTCATTCGTCTTCGGAAACGGTCTGCGTTTCGTCCGACCAGTCCGGCGCAAACCGCAGCCCCAGCAACACGCCCAGGATCACGGCGTGTACAATCGCCACCGTCGGCTCATACGCAGTCAGGAACCAGTGCGCCATCGTCAGCGCGGCCGCCGGATAGACCAGCCAGTGCAGCTTGCGCCAGCTCCCTTTCAACAACCGGATCGACAGGTTGTTGCTGGTCAGCGCCAGCGGAATAAAAATGAAGAACGCCAGCCACCCCGCCAGCATGCCCAAACCCGTCGCCTCGCTCAGGATCAGATCGACGTCCGCCTTGCGCATCGCGTACACCACCAGGTGACCGCACGCATACGCAAACGAAGCAACGCCAAAGTCACGCCGTCGCCTCACGAAGAACCGGGTCCAGCCGCCGCTGAACAGCGTGCGCAACGGCGTCACGGCCAGCGCCAGGATCAACAACCAGACGGCTATGTCCCCGCTCCAGGTGACGAACGAGCCATAGCCCATCACACCCGTGGCGTAGCGCCAGATCAGGAACGCTCCAGGCGCGGCCAGCAACAGCCACACCAACGGCAGTTCGATTTTGCGCATCAAGGCTCCATCGCGTCGTCGCGCTAACCGGCGGTTACGCCGGCGGAACAGACCATCCCGAACTCGTGATTTCAAGGACAGAAACCCGATGTTGGAGATTCTCGCTCATTGGGCGACAAATCTTCCGAAATTCAAGGGAGACGCCTTCATGAAACGCCTCACAACTGCAGCAATCGCGCTGCTCGCCGCCGCCTGCGCAAGCAGCGAACCGGAATCATCCGTCCAACAGGCCGAAGCCCCGGCTGCGCCCGCCGCCGCCGCGCCGACCGAACCAGCGAGCGCTGCGACCGATTATAGCGACATGGCCAACTGGCTCTGCCGCCCGGGCAAACTCGACGACAGCTGCAAGGTCGATATCTCCGCCACCGTCATCAACGCCGACGGATCGACCGCGCTGGAAGAGTTCGCCCACGATCCCGACGCGCCGATCGACTGCTTCTACGTCTACCCGACTGTCTCGCTCGATCCCTACATGTTCTCCGATCTCGTTCCCGGACCGGAAGAACACAGCGTCGTCCGCACCCAGCTCGCCCGTTTCGGATCGAAGTGCCGGCTGTTCGCACCGATGTACCGCCAGTTCTCCCTTGGCGCCCTGCGTGCCGCTCGCAGCGGCGCCGACGCCGTACCGCAACGCGGCTCGCGTGAAGATGGCGTCGCCGACGTCGACGGCGCCTGGAACTGGTATCTTGAAAACGAAAACAACGGACGCGGCGTTGTTATCCTTGGCCACTCGCAGGGCTCCGGCCAGATCATGCGTCTGATCGCCGACCACGTAGATGGAAAGGCCGTCCAGGACAAACTCATCTCCGCCATCGTCCTTGGTTCATCTGTGCAGGTGCCGAAAGGCGAAGACGTCGGCGGCACGTTCAAGCACATCCCGATCTGTCATTCCGCCGACCAGTTCGGCTGCGTGCTATCCTACTCCACCTTCCGCGAAACCGTCCCGCCTGCAGAAGCCTCCGGCTTCGGTCGCGGCCGCCCCGGCAACGAAGCGGTCTGCACAAATCCCGCAGCTCTGGACGGCGGCGAAGCGATGGAGCCCAACGCCTATCTCTCCACCGCCGGCATCGACTGGCTCGAAGGCACGGAAATCACCACGCCCTACGTGAAGGTTCCCGGCCTGATCTCGACCCAATGCGTCAAGACGCCGACCCACCACTATCTCGAAGTGCGCATCCACGCCGATCCCGAAGATCCGCGCGCGGATGATCACGGCGGCGACGTGATGGCCAACGGCGCGCCGGACCCCGTCTGGGGCCTGCATCTCATCGACGCAAATGTCGGCATCGGCGACCTTGCGAATGTCATTGAAAAGCAGGGCCAGGCCTGGGCGGCAGCACACCAGTAACCAGAAATCTGCCCGTCTCCCGGTCGCCGGCGCGTCTCGCGCCGGCGGTCATGGCTAATGTCCCACCGCCAATTCGTGTTTCGCCGGTCAGCCCTAATTAGGGCGCCCCTGCGATATTCGCGGATGAGGGGCTCAGCTCGTGGGGACGACCGTGTCTGCTGCAAAATCCATCCACCAAACGCTCGCCTGGGCTGCGGGCGATATAACGCCGCTCGAATGGCGTTCCGGCATGTCGCCGTATGCGCCAACGCGCCTGCCGCCCGGCGGACGCGGCGGCCGGCCCGACAACATCACGCACATCCTCGTCGCCGAGGACGACATCTTCCACCGCCGTATCCTGCGCCTCTTGCTGGCGTCTCCGGCGATCTCGATGATGGAGGTCGAGAACGGCGCCGCCGCGATCGAACTGTTGAACCTGCGTCCGTTCGATCTCCTGATCCTCGACACCGACATGCCGCGCATGAACGGCTTCGACACGCTGTCATGGATCCGCCGCAGCCAGCTCCACTGGAACAACATTCCGGTCCTCGGACTGATCGACGAACTCGACCAGAAAGTCATCCCCGCCATGCAGGGCTGCGGCATGAACGACTGGACGCGCAAGCCGGTCAGCCGCGCAGACCTCACCGCGAAGATCCGTTATCTGGCGCCGGGGCTCTACAACGCCGCCTTCTGAGACGCGCCTAGAACTCCACGTCCAGTTCTTCGATTTCTTCAGGCTCCGCCTTCGCCTCGGCGATCCATTCCTTCATCGGCGCCCATTTCAGGATGCGCTGGCAATACTCAGCTGCACGATCGTCGATCGCGACATCGTAAGTCACGAACCGCGTGCACACCGGCGCATACATCGCATCCGCCGCACACGGCGTATCGCCCATCAGATACTTGCCGCCATACTTCTCGAAGCATTCTTCCCAGATCGTCAGCACACGGCGAATGTCCGACTTGGCGCCGGTGAACACCTTGAACTCCGGATACCGCGCCCGCAGGTTCATCGGCAGCGCTGAGCGCAGATTGTAGAATCCGCCATGCATCTCGCCAACGATCGACCGGCAGTGCGCGCGCTGCACCCGCTCGGTCGGAAACAGCCCGGCTTTCGGCCTCAGCTCATCGAGATATTCCGCGATCGCAATCGTGTCCCACACGCTGGCGCCGTCATGATCCAGCCGCGGCGTCAGCACCGTCGGCGACAACAACAACAGTTCAGCACGCACGCCCGGCTCCTCCAGCGGGAGCGCCTCAACTTCAGCGTCCAGGTCCGCGAGTTTGCAGAATAACCAGGCCCTCAAAGACCAGGACGAGTAATTCCTGCTCGAAATGGTCAATCGCGCGCCAGACATTACGGACTTTCCTTCCCTTTAATCTTGGTGTCATACTGTATGGTGCAGCGCAGCATGCTGGGGAACTATGCACCCGTATGGTTTTTGCAGGATCGTAGTGGTTGCCTAAGAAAGAAGCGCGCTAAACGCATGTGGTATCATATTTATGAAGCCCAGATGAGAGCTTCCGCGCCACTTCGCGCAGCAGCTCAGGCGTCGTTGAACATCAAACAGGCGCTCAACGGTTCAGCCGACCTCCCGGCCGCGCGACAACTGCTCGCCTCGCTGGAGATGACCAGTCGCGCCACTTTGACACACACCCGCCCGCCGTTCGGTATCGACACGGTCCCTGTCGAAAACCAGGAAGCCCAGATCACCGAGGAAGTCGCCCTCTCGCTGCCCTTCGGCAATCTCCTCCACTTCAAGAAAGACATCGACGCACCCCAGCCGCGCGTGCTGATTGTCGCCCCGCTTTCCGGCCACTTCGCCACCCTTCTGGCCGACACTGTCCGCACCATGCTGCAGGACCACGATGTCTATATCACCGACTGGAAGAACGCGCGCGACGTGCCGCTCGGCTTCGGACGTTTCGGTTTCGAGGACTATGTCGATTACCTGATCAAATTCCTCGAACACCTCGGTCCCGGCGCGCACATGGTCGCCGTCTGCCAGCCCTGCGTGCAGGCCGTTGTCGCCACTTCGGTGATGTCCGAAGACAAGAACCCCGCGACCCCCGCCAGCCTCACCTTGATGGCCGGCCCGATTGACTGCCGCATCAATCCGACCACCGTGAACGATCTCGCCACCGAGAACTCGCTCGACTGGTTCAAGCAGAACATGATTCACACCGTCCCCTTCCCGCTGCCGGGCTGGGGTCGACGCGTCTATCCGGGCTTCGTCCAGGTTACCGCCTTCATGGCGATGAACCCCCAGCGCCACCTCGACGCGCACAAGAACCTGTACCGCCATCTCGTCGACGGCGAAGAAGCCGAAGCCGAACGCATCAAGACCTTCTATGACGAGTACTTCGCCGTCCTCGACCTTGCCGGCGAATTCTACCTCGAGACCATCGAATGGGTATTCCAGGACATGCGCCTTGCGAAAGGCGAACTCACCCATCGCGGTCGTCCCGTCGATCCGTCGAAGATTCGCCGCACCGCCCTGCTGACGGTGGAAGGCGAACGAGACGACATCTGCTCGGTCGGCCAGACCTCGGCGGCTCACGACCTGATCACCAATCTGCGTCCGCACCTGCGCCGCCACTACCTGCAGCCCGGCGTCGGACATTACGGCGTCTTCTCCGGCCGCCGCTGGCAGAACTTCATCTACCCGCAGGTCAAACAGGTCATCCTGTCGATGGAATAACGTTCGCTGCGCGCAAGCGATGCGGCGACTGATCCATGTTGGTAAAGCGCGGTTAAGTCACCCCTCCGCAACACCACTGACATGTCCTCGGTTTAATCGGAACAGATCATGGGGCTTACGCCTTGTCTCGTCAGGCGCAGCGCGACTGCGTCCGGAACAAAGACCGCGTAAGTAAAGGACAACTCCCCCATGAAACTCCCCAACACGCTTTCAACGATCGCATCCTGCGCCGTCATCGTCACACTCGGCGCGGGCGCTGCTTCAGCGCAAACCACGACCGATACCGGCCTCTATCTTGATGGCGGCTACACCTATCTCGACATCACTCCGAACGGCGCCGACGAGGGCGTATCCTCCAGCGCGCTCACCGCGCGTCTTGGCTACAAATTCACGCCGGTTTTCAGCCTCGAAGCGGAGCTCTCTTCCGGCATCGATGACGGCGAGTTCGACTACAATGTCGATGAAGACGATTTCGGATTCGACGATAACGACGATGGCGACTTCGACGACATCATCGCCGCCTCGGGCGATATCGGCGTCAACTACCTCGTCTCTGCCTTCGCCAAGGCCGACCTGCCGGTCTCCGACACGGTCAACCTCCACGGTCGCCTCGGCTACGGCTATATCGATCTCGACGCCACGGTCATGACTCCGGGCGGAGCTGATGTGAATGTCGAAGACTCAGCAGACGGCCCCGCCGCCGGCGTCGGCGCATCGCTGAACCTCGCCAATAACTGGACGATTCGCGGCGATTATTCCTACTTCGATTTCGACGACACCGACACGCACGCCGGAACCGTCACCGCCGGATACCGCTTCTAGAAGACGCGGCCAGCCCGATACGAAACAGCCTCTCCCACGCCGGGAGAGGCTGCATCGTCCGAACGAACCCAGACGTTATCGCCGTTTCATCGCCGTCACCCGCAGGCTCGGCTTCAACAGCAGCTGCGTGTTCACGATCTCGAACCCGTACTGACCCAGCATCCGCCCCAGCGTCTTGCGGTCGTAAAAACAGATATGCTCCGGCGGGATCACTTCCTTCCAGGAAACAAAATCCTTCGGCACGCGAAAATGTCCGGCGTCCGGCGTCGTCAGGTGCAACACCCCGCCAACCCGCACCACACGCCCCAGCGCCTCGTAAAATGAATGCGCCTCTGACAGGTGCTCCACAACTTCCCGGCACAACACGGCGTCAAACACTTCGCCACCGGCCGCAAATGTTTGCAGGTCGGCAGTCTGGAACCGACACTTCGGATACATTTCCTGCGCCTTCGCCACCGCATCGGCGCTGACATCGATCCCCGTCGCCTCAAACCCCAGCTCGCGCGCCGCTTCACACGCAAACCCGGTATTGCAGCCAATATCCAGGAACCGTCCGGAACTTCCAACGCGCCCCAGCACGGGTCGCAGAATCCGCCCCAGCCGCTTCACCTTGCGCGGCCCGTTGACGATATTCTTCTCGTTCACCCAGTACTTCGCGTAATAAGCCGCGATCTCTTCATCCGACGGCATCGGATCAACATACCGCAGGCCGCAAGTCGAACACGCGACCACGACATGCCCGTCCTTCTCGCCGACGCGCGTGTGCTCACTTCCCGCACAAACCGGACACGCCATCTCTACGTCTCCGGACCGGTCATGCTCGGCATCGCCGCACGCAGCCGCCCGCCAACCCGGACCGGCGCAATCGCCTTGGCCAGCCCGGTGGCATCATCCGATTCCACAAAAA
>JBHIWT010000155.1:0-8522 GCA_041987265.1 Hyphomonadaceae bacterium | reverse complement strand
GACGTTGGTGAGCTTCTTGCCCTTGAGGACATTGACTTCGAGGTCGTTGCCGCGCGTGTGTTCGCCGATGATCATGCCTTCATAGACCTTGACGCCGGCGTCGATCATCATCGGGCCGCGATCTTCGAGATTCCACAGCGCGAAGGCGACGCTTTCGCCCATGGCGTTGGAGATGAGGACGCCGGTGTGGCGGCCCTGGATCGTCCCCTTGTGCGGCGCGTAGTCGTGGAACAGGCGGTTCATGATGCCGGTGCCGCGCGTGTCGGACAGCAACTCGCCCTGATAGCCGATGAGGCCGCGCGTTGGCGCGAGGAATTGCAGGCGGGTGCGGCCGGTTCCCGACGGGCGCATGTCGACCAGTTCGGCGCGGCGCTCCTGAAGTTTCTGGACGACGGCGCCGGAATGTTCGTCGTCGACGTCGATGACGACTTCCTCGATCGGCTCAAGCGTCTCGCCGGTGGTTTCGTCCTTCTTCATGACGACGCGTGGGCGGGAGACGCCGAGCTCGAAGCCTTCGCGGCGCATGGTCTCGATGAGGACAGCGAGCTGGAGTTCGCCGCGACCCGAGACGGTGAAGCTTTCTGAATCGGTGGAGCGTTCCACTTTCAGGGCGACGTTGCCTTCTGCTTCCTTGACGAGACGGTCCCAGATCACGCGCGAGGTGACCTTCTTGCCTTCCGTGCCGGCGAGGGGGCTGTCATTGACGCGGAAGACCATCGACAGGGTGGGCGGATCGATGGGTTGTGCTTCCATCGCTTCGGTGACGGATGGATCGCACATCGTGTCGGCGACGTTGGCCTTCGTGAGTCCGGCGATCGAGACAATGTCGCCTGCCTTGCCTTCTTCGATCGGGGTGCGTTCAAGGCCGCGGAAGGCGAGGACCTTGGAGACGCGGCCCTGTTCGATCAGCTCGCCGGTGCGCGAAAGGACCTTGATCTGCTGGTTCGGTTTGACCGAGCCGGCGGCGACACGGCCGGTAAGGATGCGGCCGAGGAAGTTGTCCGCCGAAATCGTGGTGGCGATCATGCGGAACGGGCCGTCGGCGACGACGGGTTCCGGCACGTGCTTGATGACGAGGTTGAACAGGGCGGCCATGTCGGTGGTCGGGTTCTCATAATCGTCGGCCATCCAGCCGTTCTTGGCCGAACCGTAAATGATCGGGAAGTCGAGCTGTTCGTCGGTGGCGTCGAGAGAGGCGAAGAGGTCGAAGACCTCGTTGATCACCTCGTCCGGGCGGCTTTCCGGCTTGTCGATCTTGTTGACGCACACGATTGGGCGCAGGCCGACCTTCAGCGCCTTGGAGACGACGAACTTGGTCTGGGGCATCGGGCCTTCGGCGGCGTCGACGAGGACAATTGCGCCATCGACCATATTCAGAATGCGCTCAACCTCGCCGCCGAAATCAGCGTGTCCGGGGGTGTCGACGATGTTGATACGGGTATCGCCCCAGACAACCGAGGTCGCCTTGGCGAGGATGGTGATGCCGCGTTCCCGTTCCAGGTCGTTGGAATCCATCATCCGTTCGGATGTGGCTTCGTTCTCGCGGAAGACGCCGGATTGCTTGAGCAGACAGTCGACCAGGGTCGTCTTGCCGTGGTCGACGTGGGCGATAATCGCGATGTTGCGCATGGACATGGAAAAGTCTCGCATTTCGGGGGAGTGCGGCCCGTTTCGGCTCTGTTGGCGGGCCGTCTACAGGGAATTGGTGAAGAAAGCGAGGGGAACGTTCATGAGCGGCGGACTTTCGCGTTGGTACGGATGAGGGCTATATGGCCGGATGAAGTATTCGGGGACGGTCATATTGGCTTCATTGGCGGTTCTGCTTGCCGGTTGCGGCGGGCAGGCGGACGATGAAGCGCCCACCGCGCCGGTCGCCGAGGCTGTTGAGGGCGCGGGGGCTGCATCAGCGCCGGAACTGGATCCCATACAGGTGGAAGAGGGGCGGGATCTCGCGGTTTCCATGTGTGGCGGATGTCATGCTGTTGACGATGCGGACCAGAGCCCGCGGCCGGATGCGCCGCCGTTGAAGGTCTTGCTGGCGGGATATGACCCGGATGCGCTGACTGATGATCTGATAAACGGGGTGAAGCTCGGCCACCAGGACATGCCCGAGTTCGACTTCACGGTGATGGCGACCGATGCGCTGGTGACCTATCTGGTTTCGATTTCCGAACCGTCGGGTGACGAATAGGATGGGTCGGCGCGGATCGGCTCTGGTCTCGGTCCCGTTCCTTGTTCTTGCTGCGTGTTCGCCAGCCAGTGAGGACGGCAGCGTAGCAGCAGAGCCCGGCGAGCATGCGAGCGAGGCGCTTGCGGCCGCTTTGGGAGACACACCGCCGAGCCTGTCATCGCGCGGCGAGATCGTCGTGGTTGACGAACAGACACGTGTAGCGGGGGCATATTCTGCTGACTGCCTGATCACCGCGACGTCGATCGCGGGCGTGTCGCGCCCGGCGACGCTGGGCGCGTTTGCAGCGGCATTTCCGGCAGGCACGTCACTTGTGTTCGAGCCATTGCACATGGTGGATTTCGGTTCGCTCTGCCTGGTGGTCGACGGCCGGGAGCGGATCTGCACGTTGTTCTACGGAGCTGACGTTGATGGCTGGAGCCCGCAGGCTGAAGCTTTGGGTTTGTATACACGCGATCCTGCGTGCGCGACGGCAGGCGGTGTAGGGCCGGGCAGCGCGGTTGCCGATGCGGTGGATGCATTCGGGCCGGTTCGGTTCAGCTTCAATTACGATAATGAAGGCCGGGAGTACGCTGAGTTTGACGGCGCACCTGAATCGCTGTCGTTCCGCGTGTCGTCTGGACTAGGAGACGCGGCGGCGGGCGATACGGCGGACCAATCGACGCTATGGCCGAACGGGGATTTCGGCGGCGACTACCGCGTTGCCGCCGCTGAATTCACCACCAGCGTCGCGATGCCGGATGCGGTCATTTCCGAGGTCAGCGTCTATTAGGCAAGAAGGTACGGCGCGGCCGGAACCGCGCCGTCCTCTGCTCGCTGCGAGTTGGCGCTAGTTGCCGTTGCGCTGTTTGACTTCTTCTTCCTTGGCGATTGCGCGATCTTCATCGGTCCATTCGATCGTGGACTGGTCGCCGTTGGCATAGGCCTTGGACTGCTGGGCGAGACGGCCCATCGACTGCGACAGCTGTTCTTTCGCCACCGCCATGTTGCGCGAGGAGCTCTGTCCAACGCCTTCGGCGTCGTCGAAGTTGGAGAACTCGGCGCCAAGGAAGACGACTTCCCAGCCCTTTTTGCGGGCGCGGTCGAGAGCGGCTTTGGCGCCTTCACGCGTTAGCTCACGGCTGGCGTTTTCCATACCGTCGGTCATGATCACGAGGACGGCCTTTTCCGGCCGGTCGGTTTCAGCGACGGAAACGATCCGGCCGATTGCGTCGTAGAGCGGCGTCGTGCCGCGCGGGGTTGCATCAGCGTCCGAGACATTGCGCCAGTTGGTTGCATCTACATTGTCGCGGATGACGTCGAACTGCAGGCCGTCCTGCGCATCAAAGACAGCAAGGGTGACATCCGCATCGACGGCCGGGCCGCCGTCGAGCGAGGCGAGGCCAGCGGCGTAAGCGTTCACAGACGACAGGGCCTCGGTCCACATGGACTCCATCGAGCCGGTGCGGTCGAGCAGGATGTAGGAGTGAATGGAGCCTTCGGTTTCCGGCGTTCTTGCCGTCGCGGCGGAAACGCTTGCTGCGGCCAGCACAGAAGCGATGGCGAGCTGGATGGGTTTCATGGTTCGTCCTCCCTCGGATGCGGTGAGGGCAGGCTTGAGCCGGAATGAGGCCGCGACGGGGCGCAATTCGGGACAAACAGCGGTGAGGGCAGTTGTCGCCGGGGGCGGTTGACCGCCGCCCGGCGACAGATTGATCCCTGCTAGTGCGCGTCAGACTCGCTTGTCGCTTCGGTCTTCTTGCCGCGCCGGGCCAGCATGTTGAGCATCTCAACGAAGCCGGAGAAGGCCATGGCGGCGTAGACATAGCCCTTGGGCACGTGAATGCCGAAGCCATCCGCAATCAGAACCATGCCGATCATCAGCAGGAAGCTCAGCGCCAGCATGACGATGGTGGGATTCTGTTCGATGAAGCGGGCGAGCGGCCCGGCGGCCAGCATCATGACGCCGACTGCAAAGACCACGGCCACAACCATGATTGGCAGGTGGTCCGTCATGCCGACGGCCGTGAGGATGGAATCGATGGAGAAGACGAGGTCGAGCAGAATTATCTGGACGAGAGCGGAGCCGAAATTGAGGCTGGCGCGGCCGACGCGCGGGGCGCCCTCGTGCTTGTCGGGCTCCATTGAGTGGTGGATTTCGGTTGTGGCTTTCCAGACGAGGAATAGGCCGCCGAAAATCAGGATCAGGTCGCGCCAGGAAAATTCGGTTTCGAACTGGTAGCCGCCATGGCCATCGGGCGGGCCGACGAGGCCAAGATCAATCACAGGCGCGGTCAGTCCGACGATGATCGTGATGGTTCCAAGGAGCAGAAGGCGCATGATCAGCGCGAGGCCGATTCCGATGCGGCGAGCCGAAGCCCGCTGTTCTTCCGGCAGCTTGTTCGTCAGAACCGAAATGAAGACGAGGTTGTCGATCCCGAGCACGACTTCCATCACGATCAATGTGATGAGCGCGGCCCAGGCGGCGGGATCATTGAAGAGCGCAGCAATATCAGCCATCAGTTCGACTCCCTAAGCCTTCCCTGCTTAGCTGTTTGTCAGCGCGAGGTTAAGCCGGGGTGAGCGCGTTCTGGGGATGCGGCTAAGCTTCTGCGGTCAGGTCTAGGCGCATGATGATTTCGTCATCGAGCGTTTCACCTACGGGAAACTTGTATTCGCCGACCTTTTCGAAGCCACGGTTTTCATAGACGGCGATGGCGCGCTGGTTCTGGCTAAAAACGCCCAGAAACAATTGTTTGGCTCCCCGCTGGCGGGCGCGTTCGATCGCCCAGTTGAGCAGGATACGCCCGACGCCAACGCCCTGGCGCGCGCGGTAGACGTAGATCCGGTGCAGCTCAAGCGCTGGTTCGTCGCCGGTATCGATCGGCAGCTTGCATGGGCCGATTTTGGTGTAGGCGACGATGCGGCGGCCAGCGAAGGCGATCCTGATTTCGATCTGGGGATCGAGAATTTCGGCGCGAATGGCTTCGATGGCGAACGCCTCGTCGAGGTAGGTCTTCAAGTCGTGAGGCGGATAAAGGTGGCCGAACGTCTCGATGAACGTGTCGCGGCCGATCTCGGCGACGTCGACAGCATCGTTTTCGCGGGCGTCTCGGAACGTGAGCGCGCGATCGAGCACGTTGATCTTCCTTCTTCCAGCGCCAGTTCTATTGCCCGGTCAGCTCGCGACCAGCAGTTCGGCGGCTTGCCATTACGAATTCGCGCACAGCATCGCCCAAGAGAACCAGTTTCGCCAGCGACCACATGCCAGAGTTTTCGAAGGAGCCTGCTGGTTGCGTCAATCGCTCTGCAAAGCTGCGGTTAGGCGCTATCCAGCCGTCGACAAGCCGGGCGGCTTCGTCGGGGCCGATCATGTGAGGTGGAACGCGATCGCGCTTTGCTGTTTCGATCGCGGAGATGGCCAACTGGATCTGTTGCCGCGGCAGATCATCGGCGACGCCGGCGAGCGCGATCCGCTCCCACGGATCGTGTGGTGCAAGGTCTCGGGCGGCAGCACGCATCTGGTCGAGCCCGAGCTGGCGACCGACCTGGTGCTGGATGAGGGCTGCGGCCTTTAGCGGCCATTCGGTTTGTCGTGAAATTTCGATGGCTTCGCGGGCGGATGCGCTGGCGCGGACGAAGGCGACCGCACGGGCGAGGTCGGTTGGCGCTCCGGCCTGGACATAGCGTTCGGCGCGGGCTTCGACGCGGGAGCGGACCAGCGGCGACAGGGCCTGTGGAAGAATGTTCTGCAGCTCGCGCGTAGCGTCGCGATAGCGTTCGATCAGGCTGGCGGCGCCGCGTCCCTCGATCAGGGCGGTGTCTTCGGCCAGCGCGCTCGTAACGAGGCGAAGGTTTTCAGAGGTCTCAGCCGCCATCAGGACCTGAGCGGTTGATTTCTGTTCGCTGTCGAGCGCCTCAATCCGCTCGAACAGAGCACCAAGCCCGAAGATGTCGAGGGCGCATTCAAACGCCAGCGCGAGACGGCCTGCGTCTGCGCCAGAGGCGCACTTTTCTGCAGCGAAAGTCGGGCCGGTGAGATTTACAATGCGGTTGGACAGGCGGGTAGCGATGATTTCCCGGCGCAGCCGGTGGCGCTCGCGGGCCTTGTTCATGGATGAAAGCGCGGGCGGGAAATACTCGTTCAAAAGGAAGGACATGGCCGGATCGTCAGGCGCCTTCGAAGCGACCAGACGGGCGTAGAGATCGAGCTTCGCGTACGCCATAAGGACAGCGAGTTCCGGGCGGGTCAGTCCCTGGCCGCCATCGCGCAGCGACCGGAATTCTTCCGCTGACGGCAGACCTTCGACTTCGCGATCGAGTTTGCCGGCGCTTTCGAGCTGTTCGATCAGACGTTCGTGACTGTCGAGGTCGCGCGCCGCGGAATGCTCCCAGGCCGAGAGGGCGCCGGTCTGGTCGTAGTTGTTGCGCAGCACGAGTTTGGCGACGTCATCGGTCATGGATTCCAGCAAGCCGTCGCGGTCGGCGCTGCGGATGTCTCCCAGCGCAATCGCTTCCTTGAGAAGAATCTTGATGTTGACCTCGCGGTCAGAGCTGTCGACGCCGGCGGAATTGTCGATAGCGTCCGTGTTGATGCGGCCGCCCTTGCGCGCGAACTCGATCCGCGCCGCCTGGGTGACGGCGAGGTTGGCGCCTTCACCGATGACGCGCGCCCTGACCTGATTGGCGTTGACGCGGATGGCGTCGTTGGCCTTGTCGCTGACGTCGGCGTTGCTCTCGCGCGAGGATTTGATGTAGGCGCCGACACCGCCGAACCAGAGCAGATCGGTATCGGCCTTGAGCAGCGCGTTGATCAGTTCGGCGGGGGACATCACTTCGACGTCCTGACCGATGAGGCCGCGGATTTCCGGGCTCAGCGCGATCGACTTCAGCGATCTTTCGAATACGCCGCCGCCGGTGGAAATCAGGGTCTTGTCGTAATCGTCCCAGGTCGAGCGGCCCATATCGAACAGGCGTTTTCGCTCTTCCCAAGCGGCTTCGAGATTTCGCGGCGACGGGTCGAGGAAGATGTGGCGGTGATCGAACGCGGCGCGCAGGCGTGTGTGCTTCGACAGCAGCATGCCATTACCGAACACGTCGCCGGACATGTCGCCAACGCCGATGACGTCGAAGGGTTCTGACTGGATGTCGCGGCCCATTTCACGGAAATGGCGTTTGACGGCTTCCCACGCGCCACGGGCGGTGATGCCCATTTTCTTATGGTCGTAGCCGGCTGAGCCGCCGGAAGCGAAGGCGTCTCCGAGCCAGAAGCCTGCCTTCACCGAGATGGCGTTTGCGGTGTCAGAGAAGGTGGCAGTACCCTTGTCCGCGGCCACGACGAGGTAGGGGTCGTCGCCGTCCCATGCGATCATGCGCGCGGGGCGCACTGCGGCGCCTTCGACGATGTTGTCGGTCAGCTGCAGAAGGGCGCCGACGAAGGTCTTATAGGCGTGAGAACCGATCGCCTGCGCTTCCTCGCGGCTGGCGTCGGCGGGGATTTCCTTGGGGTAGAAGCAGCCCTTGGCGCCGACGGGAACGATCACGGCGTTCTTGACCTGTTGCGCCTTGACCAGGCCGAGCACTTCGGCGCGGTAGTCTTCGCGTCTGTCCGACCAGCGCAGGCCGCCCCGCGCAACCGGGCCGAACCGTAAGTGGAGGCCTTCGACCTCCGGCGACCAGACGAAAATCTCGCGATATGGAACGGGCGCCGGGAGCGGTCTGGCCTGGGTGCTGTCGATCTTTATCGAGATATGGTTGTCGCGGCCCTCCGGGGAGTCAGCGAGGTAGAAGTTGGTGCGCTGAATGGCGTTGACCAGGTCGTGGAGGCGGCGAAGGACACGGTCCTCGTCGAGCGACAGCACGGATTCCAGCTGCTTCTGGATCTGCTGCGAGATCGGCGCGCACGCAAGTTTCCGCGCCTCGATATTCCCCGGCATGCCGGGATCAAATTTTGCAGCGAACAACTTGGCGATATTGGCCATGATGTCCGGGTTGTTGCGCATGGCTTCGACCTGCGCCGTTTCTGACGGGTCGAGGCCTGACTGACTGCGATAACGACATAGCGTTCGCAGGAGCGCGGCGTGACGCCAGTCGACGCCGAGCGCGACCACAAGGCTGTTGAAACCGTCATTTTCGGTTTGCCGGCCCCAGACAGCTTCGAAAGCCTCCTCGAAGTTGGCGCCGAGGCGCGCCTGGCCCGCCGGGCGATCGAGCAAGACATCGTGAACGAAGACGGTTTCGGGTTCAGAGGACTCACTACCCGGGAACGTGATCGGGTAGGCGACTTCGTGCCGAACGTGCAGACCCATACGCTCGAGGACCGGTACGATCTCTGCGAGATCGAGAGACTTTTCGC
>JBHIWT010000154.1:0-8615 GCA_041987265.1 Hyphomonadaceae bacterium | reverse complement strand
CGCGGCGCATACTGCCTCGATGTGGGCGCGTCGACGGGTGGGTTTACCGATGTGCTGCTCTCGCAAGGCGCGGCGTGTGTGGTCGCGGTGGATGTCGGGCGCGGTCAGCTGCATGAAAAATTGCGGGGCGACGAGCGGGTCGTTTCGCTGGAAACGACCGACGCACGGGGCCTGACGGCGGGAATGCTGGGAGTGGCCCCGTCGATTGTGGTCTGCGACGCCAGCTTCATCAGTCTAGAGAAGGTGTTGCCGACGCCATTGTCGCTTGCCGCTGAGGAAGCTGAGCTGGTGGCGTTATTCAAACCGCAGTTCGAGGTGGGGCGCGGGAATATCGGCAAGGGGGGCATCGTCTCTGCAGGGACCGGAGTGGTCGCGGATGCGCGCGGAGGGTTTGCAGGTTGGCTTGAAAGCGTCGGGTGGGTGGTTTGCGGCTGGGAGCCTGCGCCGATTGCTGGCGGAGACGGCAACCAGGAGTGGCTGGCGTACGCGCGGCGCACTGCGAAATGAATTCGCAACGGCCAGATGCAATGTGGTTTTGCTGTTCAGCGGGAGGGCCTTCGGCGGGCAAAGGTTGCCCCTTGCCCGCTTCCGGCCAGGCCCTGGGTTGGGGGGGACGGGCCTGACTTGTCTAGCCGGGCGCCGGTGTCATCACCGTAGTTCCCCCAGCTAATCCTCAACAGACCAATCGCCGTAGTAGGCTTCGCGGCACGCTTCGATGGGGCGATGAATTTCCGTCCCGTCCGGCAACCGCGTGATCTGCTTTGCTTCCGCACATTCGCGCGATGCAAAATCGTAATCGCGCTTATACGAGTCGTGAACACCGCCCGCAAGTTCCGAATTGTAATTGTTTGGGTATTTTCGATCCTGATAGTGGCGTCGGCTCGATGCGCCCGCGCTGTACGAGTAAGGCGCTGAGTAACCATATTCTCCGTACCCGGAGGAATAGGGTTGGCGATAGTCGTTGTACGAGGTTGCGTAGCGATCCTGTGCGTACTGGTCGGCGTAGGGATCGTAACCATAATTCGGCGCGGTGTAGACTTGCGAAGGGCAACGGATATCGCCCTTGGCGAGTTGCGAGCCGACGAGACCGCCTACGACGAGACCCAGCGCCGTGCCTTCATCGCGCGCGCCGCGTCCGGCGGACTGGTTGCCGATGAGGCCGCCGGCGAGGCCGCCGAGGACGGCGCCCATGGCCTGGCGGTCATTCTTCACCTTGCTGCAGGCGGAATTGTAGGATTGCTGGGCGTGGGCCGGCAGGGCCAGCGGCGCAAAGCTGGCGGCGGCGATCGTGAGGCAGGCGAGCTTGATACGCATTTGGGCTGCTCCTTCGAGCGGATTTTGTGTCGATCGCAGGATCAGCCCCGGCGCCTGAACGCGGGATGAAGGGGCGGTTCAGGGTGCAGTGATTTCAGCGGACTAGCTGATCTAGTCGCCCACCTGCCCGCCTGTTTGTCCTCTGTGGCGGAGCTTATGGTCGGCAAGGACGCAGGCCATCATCGCTTCGGCGACGGGGGCGGCGCGGATGCCGACGCAGGGGTCGTGGCGGCCCTTGGTGCGGATGTCGGTGTCCTCGCCGTCTTTCGTGACCGTCTTGCGCTCGGTGAGGATGGACGAGGTGGGTTTGACCGCGAAGCGGGCGACGAGGGGCTGGCCGGTGGAGATGCCGCCGAGGACGCCGCCATTGTTGTTCGAGAGGAATTCGACGTCGTTGCCCTTCTTGCGCATCTCGTCCGCGTTATTCTCGCCGGTGAGTTCGGCTGATGCGAAGCCGGCGCCGATCTCGACGCCTTTCACGGCGTTGATCGACATGAGGGCGGCGGCGATGTCGGTGTCGAGCTTGGAATAGACGGGCGCGCCCCAGCCGGGCGGGACGCCTTCGGCGACGACTTCGAGGATGGCGCCGCAGGACGAGCCGGCCTTGCGCACGCCGTCGAGGTAGGTTTCCCACTCCTTGGCGGCCTCGGCGTCGGGACACCAGAACGGGTTCTGTTCACACTGGTCCCAGTCCCAGTTGTCAGGATTGATCTTGTTGGGGCCGATCTGGACGACAGCGCAGCGGATCGTGATCGACGGGCCGAGAACCGCGCGGGCGATGCCGCCGGCGGCGACGCGCATGGCGGTTTCGCGCGCCGATGACCTGCCGCCGCCGCGATAATCGCGGATGCCGTACTTCTTGTCGTAGGCGTAGTCGGCGTGACCGGGGCGGTAGCTGTCGCGGATTTCGGAATAGTCCTTGGAGCGCTGGTCGGTGTTTTCGATGACTAGCGAGATCGGCGTGCCGGTGGTGCGCGGGCCATCTGTGCGGTCGTCCTCGAAGACGCCGGAGAGGATCTTCACGATGTCGTCTTCGCGGCGTTGGGTGACGAAGCGAGAGGTGCCGGGTTTTCGGCGGTCGAGCCAGTGCTGGAGATCGGCTTTGGTGACTTTCAGGTTCGGCGGGCAGCCGTCGACCACGCAGCCGATCGCGGGCCCGTGGCTTTCGCCCCAGGTGGTGACGCGGAAGAGATGGCCGAACGTGTTGTGCGACATGAGGAGAGCTTGAAGCGCAATTTGCGGGGTTTGGCCAGAGTGGCCGGATAGGAGGTGGCGGATTGGCGCTTGATTGGCCGCCGCGTGAGCGTAGCTTTGGACAAAACGCGAGGGAGGCCAATTCGTGAGCTTTGATTTCACTGGGAAGACTGCCGTCGTCACGGGCGCCAGCCGGGGGATTGGCGAGGCGATTGCGCGGACCCTGAGCGCTGGCGGGGCGCGGGTGATCATGGTGGCGCGCTCGGCTGAGAAGATGAAGGCGCTGGCCGGGGAGATTGGGGGCGGCGCGGAAGTGGTGGAGGCGGACCTTTCGACGGCGGACGGCTGGAAGGTTGCAGCCGACGGCGTCAAGGCTCTGGCCAGCGAGATCGATGTGCTGGTGAACAATGCCGGGGTCAGCAACGCGCAGGAGATGGGCGCGGTGACGCCGGAGGGGCTGGATGCGACTTTGAACGTGAACGTGCGCAACCTGATCCTGCTGACGGATGCGCTGGCCGGCGCCCTGGTCGCGAAGAAGGGGGCTGTGGTGAATGTGTCGTCTGTGTCGTCGTTTTCCGGGTCTGTTGGGCAGATCGCCTATTCGACGTCGAAGGGCGCGGTGAACTCGTTCACGCGTAACGCTTCGATCGATCTCGGGCGCAAGGGCGTGCGGGTGAACGCGGTGGCGCCGGGCGTGATTGATGACGGGATGTGGTCGACAGCGTTCAACAAGGGGCTGGACCGCGAGAAGACACTGGAGCGGATGGGGCGTCTGGTGCCGCTTGAGAAGCGTTGGGGATCGGCGCAGGAGGTCGCCAACGTGGTGGCGTTCCTTGCTTCGGACGAGGCGAGCTATGTAACCGGGCAGGTTGTCCGGGTCGATGGCGGGATGATCGTGTGACGCCCGCATGGGCTGATCCGGCGGGTGTTGCGGCGCGTAACAGACAGGACAGGAGCGGAGGAATGAGCATGCAGTCTTTGAGAGTAATGATGATGGCTGGACTGGCGGCGACGGCTGCGGTTTCGGCCTGTGCGCAGGAGAGCAAGACCATGTCGGCTGAGGAAAGTGCGGCGCTGATCAATGCTGTGCGCGAAAACCAGCAGCTTGAGGCGCAGCTGGCGCCGGCTGGCGGCTGGGCGGAGGGTTCGGTTTATCCGATCACGATGGACGGCCTGCTCGGCGGGCAGGTGCCGATGTCGGCGTTTCAGGGCAAGGCGGTTCTGCTGGTGAACACGGCGTCGAAATGCGGGTACACGCCGCAATATGAGGGGCTGCAGGCGCTTTATGAGTCCAAGAAAGACGAGGGTCTTGTGGTCGTCGGCGTGCCTTCGGGCGATTTCATGGGGCAGGAGTTTGGCGAGGCAGAGGACATCGCCGAGTTCTGTGCGCTGAACTTTGGCGTGACTTTCCCGATGGCGGCGAAGGATCATGTGAAAGGCAAGAATGCTGGCGAGATCTACAAGTGGGCGGAGGCCCAGCTTGGCAAGGATGCGGTGCCGAAGTGGAACTTCCACAAGGTGCTGATCGGCAAGAACGGGATGGCGGTTGCCGCCTTCCCGACCAAGACAAAGCCGGATGCGCCGGAACTGGTCGGAGCGATCGATGCGGAGCTTCAATCCTAGATCGATGCGGGCTAGAAGACGGGCATGAGCCAGTCTGACAGCCCGATCCCGCCCACACCCTCCGCCGAGGCGTACGCCCGACAAGTTGCGGATGCGCCTGACGATACGGCGTGGTTTGCGCAGAGCGATCCGCTGAAGCTGTTTGGCGACTGGTTCGAGGAGGCCAAGGCCGCCGAGCCGAACGACGCCAATGCGATGGCGCTGGCGACGGCGGATGACACTGGTTATCCCGACGTGCGCATCGTGTTGCTGAAGGGCGTCTCGCCGTTCGGGTTCGATTTCTATACCAACGGGGAAAGCCGCAAGGGTGTGCAGCTGGCGCGCAATCCGGTGGCGTCGCTGTGTTTCCACTGGAAGTCGTTGGGGCGTCAGGTGCGGATCTCCGGCGCGGTGCGCGACCCCGGCGAAGAGGCGGCGGACGCCTATTTCGCCAGCCGGGCGCGGGACAGCCAGATCGGGGCCTGGGCGTCCGACCAGTCGCGACCGATGTCGTCGCGGGCCGACTTCGACGCAAAGATTGCTGCGTACGCGAAGAAGTTTGGCGAGGACGAACCGCCGCGTCCACCGCACTGGAAAGGGTATCGGGTTGTGCCAGTGCGGATCGAGTTCTGGCGCAGTCGCGCATTTCGGCTGCATGACCGGCTGGAGTTCACGCGGGCGAATCCGGACGAGGGCTGGGTGACCAACCGGCTGTATCCTTAAGATCAAAGGGTTGGCGCGCGCGTAAAGCGTGTGGCAGAGTTCTCGCAGAGTCCTGTTTACGGTGCGTCAGACGCCGGGAGAGGCATACTGGGAGGTATTGAGAATGGGCCCGTTCAAACGGCTGGCGGCGGCGTTCGTCATGTCCATGTGTTCGGAAGGCGCGATTGCGCAGATTGCAGACGAGCCGGACTGGGCGCATTCGCGCTTTGGCGAGGCGGACCGGATCGGCGCTGCGAACCATCTTTCAGCAAATGGCGTTGTGGCTGCGGCCGGGTTGGTGAAGACCGGCAAGGTCTATCAGTTGGGCGTGAAGACCGGGCCGGAGACGCCGGCGTTTGGCGACAGTCGCAGCTACACGGTGGAGCGTATTCCTTCGGGCGCAGACATCACCACGCATGACGGGTCGGAACGGCCGACGGCCTTCGACGAGAAGGTGACGCTGTCGATGGGGATCGGCACGCAGATCGACGGGCTGGCTCACCTTGGCATCGACAACCGCGCCTACAACGGTGTGCCCTATACAGAGCTTGCTGACTCGCGGGAACTGGATACGGCGGGCATTCCGCCATTTGTGACGCGCGGCGTGCTGATCGACATGACCAAGCATTTCGGCGTGGATGCGCTGGCGGCCGGTCAGGCGTTCAACGAGGCGGAGATCAAGGCGGCTGCGGACGCGCAGGGCGTGACGATCAAGACCGGAGATGTGGTGTTGTTCCACACCGGCTGGATGGGCGCGCATATGGAGAGCGATCCGGACACGTTCCGCTCGCAGCAGCCGGGCATCGGCTATGGCGGTGCGGTCTATCTTTCAGAGCTGGGCGTGGTCGCGATCGGCGCGGACACGGTGGCGCTGGAGGCGATCCCGTTCGAGGACATGCGCAAGCCGTTCATCGTGCACCAGACGATGCTGGCGAAGTATGGCGTCTATGTACTGGAGACGATCGACACGCGCGAACTGGCGGCTGACGGGCTGAAGGAATTCATGTTTGTCGCCGCCCCGCCGCGGTTCGAGGGAACGGTGCAGATTGTGGTGAATCCGGTCGCGATCGGCTGAGACACTTTCTTACAAGCTGACGTTTCGATTGGCACAGGCGCGGCGCCGACGGATGACATCTTCCCGTCAGCTCCAGCACTTTGTCGGTTCGAGGCGCGCCATGAAACTTCCCGTTGTTCCGTCGGTCATTGTTGCCTGTCTGCTGTTCGCTGGTCCGTTATCGGCGGCGGTTGCGCAGGAGAGTGCGCCGGGCGCCTGGGACGGCGTATGGGCGCCGGAACCGCGGGGGCCGGGGCGACCGGGCGGTCCGCAGCGGGGCGGGCCTGCTGCTTCCTCGGAGCAAGGAGCGACGTTCAGGCTTGGCGGTCCGCCACCGGGCGGCGGCGGTCGTTTCAACAGGGATGGCGGCGCGCAAGTCAGCGAGGCGGACGCCGCCAAGGGTCTTCAGCCCGTCGACATGCGGATCCGCCGGATGATGACGCCAGAGGGGCGCGCAAAGTTCGATCAGTTCGACCCGCTGGATCTGCCGAGTGCGAATTGCCAGACGGCGGGTCTGCCGGGGATTGCCGTCATCCCAGAGCTTCAGGAATGGACGCTGACCGGGAGCGGCCTCTCGATCCGGCATGAGAGCTATGATGTCGATCGCGTTGTGAGCCTTGGGGGCAACACGCCGCCTGCCGGCGAGGCGCACTCCGTACTCGGCTTTGCGACGGGTTCGATGAGCGGGGATACGCTGGTGATCGACACAACCAACCTTGCTGCGGGTTGGGGAGGACTTGGACGGAATGCGCCGGGAAGCGATGAGCGAACAGTGCGCGAGACCTATCGGATGGTGGACGCGAACACGATTGAGGGTGAGATCGTATTGAGCGATCCGCTGTATCTGACGCGCGAATTGCGGATACCGGTCGTTCTCAAGCGGCAGCCTGAAGGAACCACGATCGAGTCGTTTCCCTGCGATGTCGAGGTCGCGCGACGGCACCTCGTCAACTAGCCGTAGTCACCTGAGCGTCGTGGCGGCAGGTTGTCGCTTGCCTGAGATGGATTCGACTGCTTGGTTTGGGGAATGACGCTCGACCAGTACAACGCGTTTTGCGGGACGCTTCCTGCGGCTTTCCACGTGGTTCAGTGGGGGGATGCGGATGTGTGGAAGGTGGGGACGGAGAAGACGTTCAAGGTATTCGCGATCGGGGGGCATGAGGGCCAGAATGGTCCGGCAGTGACGTTCAAGGTTTCGGAGATCGGCTGGGAGATCCTGCAGGATGCGCCGGGGTGCCGGCCCGCACCGTATCTGGCTTCGCGCGGCATGAAGTGGATTCAGGCCGACCTGAAGGGCGGGCTGAAGGCGAAGGAGATCCGCCAATATCTTGAAGCTTCGCATGCGCTGGTGGCGGCGGGATTGCCGAAGAAACTGCGGGTGGAGCTGGGATTGGGAGGAGCGACATGAGTCTGGAGCATGCGAGCGGCGGGCTGGGGATGGAAATCGAGGCGTTCGACCTGCCCGGCGTGGATGGACGCAACTGGACGCTGGAGGATGTACGCGGGCCGCGCGGGACGCTGGCGATGTTCATCTGCAACCACTGTCCGTATGTGATCGGCGCAATCGGGCGGATCGTGCGGGACGCCAAGGAGCTTGAGCCGTTGGGGGTGAAGTGCGTTGCGATCTGTTCGAACGATGCGGACGCCTATCCGGACGATTCATTCGATAACATGAAGGCGTTTGCGAAGCGTCACGGGATGACGTTTCCCTACCTGCATGACGAGGACCAGAGCGTGGCGCGGGCTTATGATGCGGTGTGCACGCCGGACTTCTTCGGGTTCAACGCCGATGGGGTGTTGACGTATCGCGGACGGATTGACGGGGGCGGCATGCGCGAGAAGCCAGGGGCGCCGCGCGAGTTGTTCGAGGCGATGAAGCTGATCGCGGAAACAGGCCAGGGGCCGGAGACGCAGCACGCTTCGATGGGGTGTTCAATCAAGTGGAAATAAGGGGCGACGTTCAGCCGTCGACCCTGAAGTAGTCGGGATCGCAGGCGAGGGGCTGGCGTTCGGGATTGCGCATGAAACCAGCCTCGAGACTCAGTGGCCGATAGTCGGGTTCGAGGGCGACGACCTTGATTGAGAGAACGTCTTCACCGCCGGACGGATTGACGGCGCAGAATATCGTGGACATTGCCCCGTCGATATCGTCATAGACTGGCGGGCGGACAACCTTCAGCGGCGCCGGCCATTCCCGCATGGCCGCCATGAGGTCCGGGGTTGGCGTGACGTCCTCGTCGTTCACCTGCAGGGCGCAGGAACGACCAGCCGGCATTTGTCGCATGATGATGACGATCGGGCTCTGCGTGCCGATCGTAACCGCGTGGTGGACGCCAAGAGTGGTCTCTCCCGAATACTCGGGAAGCGGGCGGATGCCAGAGCGCTGGCTCAGCTGTTCCGGCGAAGCGTTGTCAAGAATGAAGGGATAGCACACCTCGGCGATGGCGAAGCCGAAATCCAGCGGGCCGACCGGCGTACGCGTGGCGTCGGGCATTGTCCGGGCTTCCGGGGAGGCGGGCGGTTTGAAGTTCAGGACAGAGATGTCCTGCGCATGCGCCTTGGCGCCGAGAAGCGCACACATGGCGAGCGCGACCATTCGATCAAGTGACGTCAGACGCATGACGCTGCCCCTGTGGCGAGCCGGAGGTTCCAGGACGTTGGAGCTGATGTTCGCAGGCTGTTCGAGCTTGTGCAATGCCGGGCGCGCCTTCGGCCAATCGCAGAAAGGCCCGCCTGGGTGGCGGGCCTT
>JBHIWT010000153.1:0-8635 GCA_041987265.1 Hyphomonadaceae bacterium | reverse complement strand
TCGACGAACGGCGCATACCCGGCGTCTGCAAGATCGACCGGCTCCCAGGCGGGCGCCTGCTCCGCCTCCACCCCGGCTCCGGAAGCCAGCTCGCCGGCATCCGGGTCCAACGCAGCCGTCGTGCACGCCAGCAGCGTCACGACAGAAAACAGGCTCACAGCCGCCAGGCCGGTCCGTACGCGCAAATTCTGCCTCCCACGAGAGTCGAGCTTCTTTGGTCTCGATCAACGCGCACATTCGAACGTTAGTGACGATAAGTCAATATCCAGCTAGACTGCCAATCACCCATTTGGGCCATAGCCCGTATCTGATGTACGCCGACGCATGAGCAAGAATACCGACAGCCGCTCGACAGCCCCGCGCAGGGCGACGGCGCCGAAATCGTCCGCCGCAACCGCGCAGGCTCCGCGCAAGCGCGCCCGCCGGCTCGATCCGGAAGTTCGCCGCAAGCTAATCCTCGATGCCGCCGGAAAACTGGTGCAGGAACGCGGCGCCTCGAACTGCACGCTCGATGAGGTCGCCATCGCCTCGAATGTCTCGAAGCCGCTGGTCTACAAATACTTCCCCAGCCGCGGCGCCCTCCTCGGCGCGCTCCTTCAGCGCGAGTTCGACCATATCCGCGGCCGTCAGGCCAACGTCGTCGATCCCGATGCGCCGTTCGACGAACTCCAGCGCGTCCACGTTCGCCGCTACCTCGAATACATCATGGAACGCGGCGCCCTGATGCGCGCCCTGATCCACGACGCCGGCGTCACCGAACAGGTTCACCGCACCGCTCACACCCAGCAGAAGGCGATCACTGAATTCTGGGTCACCAAGGCGATGGAGACGTTCGGCCTGCCCCGCGAACTCGCTCGAATGGGGATGATCATGGCGATCACCGGCATGGAGGGAGCAGAAGGTTCACTCCGTCTTGGAAAAGTCGAACTGGATCGCGCCGCTGACTTCTGGACCACGTTCATCCTTGCAGGCTGGGACGCCGTTGGCCAAAAATTCGGACGACGAATGACGGATTAGCGTGAATGCCGGTTTGGCCCAATCTGGGCGGCGAAGACGACGATGGATCGACTTGCCAATCGGGGGCGGCTGTTCGCGATCTCCATTCGGTACTGCGCATTTCTTGACGCTGTTTCCGGTCTCGGCAGCGACCAATTGGGGCGACCGACGCCGTCGAAATGGCCCCATCCGACGGGCATGATCTCGCGGGAAGCCGATGGCCCGCATGTCAAATCCGCGTCAGAAAATTGTCGCTTCTAGACGTGAACCAAGATCGGCTCCGAAGCCGCTCCACATGCCTGCTGGAGTTGGTCAACCATCTTGGTTTTCCGGGCCCCTAGCAGACGAGATTCCGGTCCGGTGATCGATATAGAAGCAACAGCGCGTTCGTCATGGTCCAGCACTGGAGCGGCAAGACCAACAATGCCCGGATTGCGAGCGCTCTGCGCGAGAGCGTAGCCACATCTGCGAATCTCATCCAATTGCTTCAGGAGTGGCTTGGCGGCCACCTTTCGGCACCGCCCATATGCTTTCACTGTCCGGGTAATGATGGCCTGCGCATCATCGTGGTGCGCCAGGATCGCCATTCCCGCCGATGTGAGCGCCGCAGGATAGCGCGTACCGGGACGCGTGAAAAAACGCATCGGACGGGGCGAGTGCAATTTCTCAATGTAGACGATGTCGTCGCCGTCCAGGATCGTGAGATTGACTGTTTCGCCAATAGCAGTGTGAAGCTGGTGCAGAACAGGCGCCGTCGCCCGCCGTATGGGATGTGCAGAAAGGATCGCCACACCCAACTCCCAAGTCTTGAGCGTGGCGTAGTACCGGCCGGTCTCCTCCTCCTTGGCGACATAGCCCAGCGAGAGAAACGTGTTCAGAAGCCGGTGGAGGTTGCTCTTCTGGAGACCGAGTTCGGATGCGAGGTCAGACAGGCGGGCTGGTCCGTTCGCTTGAACCAGCGCCTCGAGGACGCGCATCCCTTTTACAACCGTCGTATCCATAGCGTTCCAATATATGGAAATTGATACGCTCGCAATCATCCGCCGCCGGGCTCAGCGCGCATCTTCTGTGTTCCATTATCCGGAACGCTTTTCCATCTCACGATCCGCGCCTATAGCTCTGCTCTCTAGGAGTCGCAGACGACTGGTCCCGGGGAGTTTCGCAATGCTGATACATCCATTTTCACGCCGGACCCTGCTGATCGGCGCGGGCGCGACGCTGGGCGCGGCGGCCTGCGTCTCGAACCGGGGAACGGTCGAGCCGGGCGTGGTTGAGACGGCGCAGGGTCGTTATCGCGGACGGCTTGTCGACGGCGTCTATACCTTCAAAGGTATGCGCTATGGGGCGTCCACAGCAGGCCCCAACCGCTTCATGCCGCCTCGCCCTCCAGAAACGTTCGCTGGCGTGAGGGATGCTTTCGAGTACGGCGACCAGACCCCGCAGGCCCGTGGCGGGCTGGCTGCCGACACCGCAATGAGCGAGGACTGCCTGCGGATCAACGTCTGGACGCCCGATGCCAGCAGGGATCGCAAACGGCCGGTCCTACTATGGTTCCACGGCGGCGGCTTCGAGGCGGGCAGCGGGTCGAGCGCTCTTTATAACGGAACCAACATCGCGAAGCGCGGCGACGTCGTGGTGTGCACGACGAACCACAGACTGAACGTCTTCGGCTATTGCGACCTATCACAGCATCTGGGCGCGGACTTCGCCCAGTCCGGGAATGTCGGATACCTCGATCTCGTTGAGTCCATGAAATGGGTGCGCGAAAACATCGAAGCCTTCGGCGGCGATCCGAACAATATCATGATCTACGGCCAGTCTGGCGGCGGACGGAAGGTGAGCGTCTGCTTCGTCGGCGCGCCATCCGCCGGCCTCTTCGCCAAGGGCGTGGTGCAGTCCGGATCCCACAACCGCGTTCAGACTCCAGAGCAGTCGGAGGCGCTGACCACAGCGTTGCTGAATGAACTCCAGATTGATCCCGCGAATGCGCGATCACTGCAGGATGTGCCGTGGGAAAAGCTTGGCGAGGTTCAGCGCAGCGTTATACGCGCCGCCGGCTACAGGTTTGAACCGAACATAGATGGGATCAACTTCACAGAGCATCCCTTCATTCCCAACGCGCCCCGACGCACAGCGCAGGTTCCGATGATGCTGGGCACGACACGCACGGAGCTGTCGAACCAGCTCGGACGTGATCCCTCCATCTACGAAATCGACAATGCGGGACTTGTCGAACGGATCGGACGCTTCTTCCCTGAGGAGGAAGTACAGCCTGCGATCGAGGTGTTCCGGGACTCCAATCCCGAGGCGTCACCGACAGAGTTGTTCTTCATCATGACTTCGTGGCGCTCCTACATTCTCAACGCCACGATCATGGCCGAGACGCGAGCGGAGCTGAACGGCGCCAGTAATCCGACCTGGATGTATCAGGTGACCTGGCGTTCGCCGGCTGAGGGTGGGCGACGCTACAGCCAGCATACGATCGACCTGCCCTTCATGTTCGACAATGTCGACAAGGTCCCTCATCTCACGGGTCCCGAAACCAGCGACACGCGAGCGATGACGGATTACATGGCCAATGCGTGGATTGCGTTCGCGCGCGATGGCGACCCAAATCATGACGGACTGCCGAACTGGCCCACGTATGACCTAGCCTCGCGCAATGTGATGCACTTCGAGACGCCGGCTGTGGCCGTGAGTGACCCGTTCCGCTCCGAGCGCCTTTACATGAGCGCATACGACTCCGTCAGAGCGACGGCCAGACGCGATGGGTAGACGCCGACACGGTCCGTTCCTGACAAGCTAGCCAGACTTCGCATAGGCATCTTCGTACTGCTTGCGAAGCTCGGCCTTCTGCACCTTGCCCATGGTGTTGCGCGGCAGGCTGTTGACCCAGACGAACCGCCGCGGGTGTTTGAAGCGCGCGAGTGAATCTGAAAGCGCCGACATGATTGTCTCGTCCGCGACTGGACCATCGGTGGCGACCAGGACAGCGACGACGCCCTCCCCCATTTCTGGGTGAGGCGCGCCGATCACGGCCGATTCCACCACGCCAGGAATGGCGTCCAGCACCTGCTCGACCTC
The DNA here is from genome assembly GCA_041987265.1 of Hyphomonadaceae bacterium. Taxonomy (GTDB): domain Bacteria; phylum Pseudomonadota; class Alphaproteobacteria; order Caulobacterales; family Hyphomonadaceae; genus IH12. The sequence continues at coordinate 4,555 of JBHIWT010000153.1, read as the reverse complement.
CTTTGGATAGATGTTGTAGCCGCCGGAGATGATAAGGTCCTTCGCGCGCCCGACGATGGAGACACGTCCCTCCTCGTCCATCACGGCGTTGTCGCCGGTGATGAAGTAGCCATCGTCGCGGAACTCTTCCGCAGTCTTTTCAGGCATGCGCCAATAACCTCGGAACAGGCTTGGCCCCTTGATCTCAATGACGCCAGTCTCGCCCGGAGGCAGCATTGCGCCCTCCGGGTCGGCGATGCGGACGTCGTAGCCCGGCAACGCGAAGCCGACCGTACCCGCGATGCGATCGCCGTCCAGCGGGTTTGAGGTGATCATGCCCGCCTCGGACATGCCATAGCGCTCAAGGATGCGATGGCCGGTCATCTTGGTCCATTCATCCGAAGCCTTGGCGGTAAGCGGCGCAGAGCCGGAAATGAAGAGGCGCATGTTGCGGCAGTCTTCGGCCCCGAAACGGTCGAGGGCGCCGAGGCGCGAATAATATGTGGGCACGCCCATCAGCACCGTTGCGTCAGGCATCTGACTGCGGACGACTTGGGCGTCAAACGACTTGAGGAAAATCATCGGCGTCGCGTTCAGGAAGGATGTGTGGAGCGCGACGAAGAGGCCGTGCACATGGAAGATAGGCAGCGCGTGGATCAGGACGTCGTCGGGCGTGAAACCCCAGAGTTTGTGGAGCGCCTCCGCGTTGTCGATGAGGTTTGCGTGGGTGAGCATCGCACCTTTGGACCGACCCGTCGTACCGGATGTGTAAACGATGGCCGCCAAATCGTCCGGCGCGCGGGTGACGAAGTTCTTAAGCGGCTGAGCAGAAACGCCAGCTGCCCAGAGTCCGGCTGAATCGTCATCGCCTAACGCGAGGGTGACTGGGACAGATAGCTCGGCTGCGATCGCGGTGATTTCGCCAAGATCGCCGGGGCGGCACACGACGATACGCGGATCGGCGTTTTCGATGAAATAGCGAACCTCGCTGACCGTGTAGCCGGTGTTCAGTGGAACGTAGACGCCGCCGGCGCGCAGCACGGCGAGATAGAGAGCGACATTGCCGAACGACTTGTCGACCTGCACCACAACGCGTTCACCGGGTTGCAGGCCCGCCTCGACCAGCACGCTCGCAAAGCGCGCCGAAAGATCGTCCAGCTGGCCGTAGGTCAGGCGCGGACCGTCCGGACTGACGAGACAGGCGCGATCCATCGCTTTCGCGTAGGCTTGTCTGAAACGTTCAGCGATGTTCACGGGATGCAGGTCTCCAATCAGCCGCCGAGTATGGCGCGCGTCGCGATGAATAGCAGCGAGGGCGCCAGGAGGCACCCGAGCCCGGTATAGAACGTAGCGGTCATCGCGCCGTAGGGGACCAGCTTGGGGTCTGTTGCGGCAAGCCCGCCTGCGACGCCGCTCGTCGTCCCCATCAGGCCGCCATAGACCAGAGCGGCCTCCGGCGTCGTGAGGCCGATGAAGCGCGCCACATAGGGTGTGCCCACCATCACCATGACCGACTTCACCAGCCCCGCGGCAATCGACAGAGCGATGACCTCTGACGACGCGCCGAGCGCAGCGCCGGTGACCGGGCCGGCGATATAGGTGGCTGCGCCTGCGCCGATCGTGCTGACGCTGACGGCATCGGTGTAGCCGAAAGCCAGCGCGGCGAGTGCGCCGACGAGAAACGAAAGCACCACCCCCACAACCAGCGACACTGCGCCCGCGAGACCGGCCTTCTTCATATGATCCGGGTCGGCGCCGAAGGCGGTGGCGACAATCGCGAAGTCGCGGAACATGCCGCCGCCGAGGAGCGCGACGCCGGCGAGGATCGGCCAATCCGCGACGCCATTCGATCCGCCTGTCATGCGCCCGCCGAGATAAGCGAGGATGAGGCCGACCGTGATGGCGACTGCCGATCCGTGCAGGCGACCACCGGTCAGCCGATTTGAAAGCGCATAGGACGCCCACATGACGAGCGCGACGAACACGAACGCCGTGATCAGGCCGTAACGCTCCAACGCTCCCGCGATTGCATTCCAGACCATCATTTGCCTGCGGCCAGCCGAGACAACACCGGGACGAGCGCAAAGCTGGCGAGAACCGCACCGGCGCCTGCGACAAGCGCCAGCCAGCCACCAGAGACCGCAGCCGCAACGTTCTGCTTTGCAGCCATGGCGACGACGATCGGGATATACATCGCGCTCCAGAAGGCGATGCCCTGGCTGGATGCATCGGCGAACGGCATCTGCACCTTCTTCCAGCTGGAGATTGCGAGCAGCAAAATCATCGCGATCCCTACGCCGCCGACATTTGCTTCAACACCAACGAGCACGCCCAACAGATCGCCGAGCACCATGCCTGCAAGCATGCAGCCCGCAAGCAATGCGACACCGTAAATGACCATGGAGCCTCCCGCTTGATCCGTGTCTCATGCACGGTGTGCCCATGATCCTAGCCCGACAAAGGCCCGACGCCAGCGATTTCAGCTCGCGATCATGGGGATAATATCGGCGCCGTTCTCGAGGTTTTCGATCTCCATTACGATGTCGATCACGTCCTGCGTGCGGGCGCGACCGAGGACAGGCGACATCAGCTCCATCGCCTTGGCGGTGACATCGTCGCGGGTCATCGGATGGGACGGGAAACCGCGAACAAAGGGCACGAACAGGTTGTGCTCGCCCGTGCGGCTGTCGACCATCTTCACACGCGCAGGCTCGGTGCGCGTTTCGCCTTCAGCGACTTCGAGGTCCGGGGCATGGATCACGTCCATCTTCTTCATCAGTTCGTGGACCTGACTGTCGGTGTTGAAGCGCTCGCGATCCTGCGCCGCGACCAGATCAAGCCTGCCGTCGATGAGAATGATCGAGGCAAGGTAACGCAGGTTCAACGCAGGCATTTCCGCATTGCGGAACGCGTCCCAGCGCCCGGGCATCTCCATGACGATGCTCTCGACTGTCTGCGGCGACGTATGCGGCAGCAGCTCCAGAAGCGCCTGCACTGCAGGCTGCGTCGGGCCGCCGACCGGATACCGCTTGTAGGCCGTATGGGGCAGCTCGGAACGCGTATGGAGGTCTTCAATGAGATAGTAGGGATCATGGTCCGCACCCTCGGCGAAGACCTTGTGATTCATGTACCCTTCCGGATTGTCGAAACAGTCCGGAACGCCCGTATAGCCCATCTCAACCAACAGCGCGGACTCCACACCGTTGCGCGCGCCGACGCCTGCAAAAACGAAGGTCTTTTCGATATGATCCTCGTCGAGCAGCCACTGCCAGGAGCCAGACGCCTGCTGGCACGCATAGGACATCACATAGCGGATTTGATCAGCCGAGAGGCCCAGCATTGAGGCAGAGGTTGCCGCGGCGCCGAAACACGGACCAATTCCGTGGTTGGCCAGTCCCGATGCATACAGAGTGCGAACGCCAAGCGCCTTCGGCACCCGCCCGCACATTTCGTACCCGGCCACGCATGCCCGCAACACATCGGCGCCAGATCCACCCCGGTTCTCCGCTAGTGCGAATGCTGCACTGACAACCGCAGGTCCCGGCTGCACGAATGCAGAAGGGATGAAGTCGTTGATCTCCGAACCGTGGACAATCATCGAACTGCCATAGACCGCATCGACAAGCCCAACGCGCTCATTCGTCGCCAGCATGGTCGCGCCGTTTTCGGCGCCTGCCGACTTCGACAGCGCATACTTCCGGCCCAGCATCGCCGGTTCCAGATCCTTGCACGAGACGGCAGCGGCGAGCGTATCAAGAATGTGGCGCTTGGTGAGTTCCAGAAACTCCGGATCGACCGGCGCAGTACGAATGTTCGCGATGTATTCGCTGATGGTAGGTGTCAGCAGGCGGCCATCGCCTCGTCGGACGGACGTCGGCGCTGCAGGTTCCGTGGCCGCGTCGCGTGCCCGCGTATCCTGCCCGACAGCTGCCTGCCCGGTCGCACATCCGCCCAGGACGGCACCGGCTCCAATTAACCCAGCTCCTAGAGCCTCACGACGACTAGGCGCACCGGTTCCCTGTGTCGATTTCTCGTTCACGCCTTCCTCCCTCAGCGCTGGGTCTATCTGGTTCCATTATCTGGAATGATCTTCCAATATTTACAGGACTCTTAGACTGCAAATCGCTTTACAACAACGGTCGACTTGGTTGAGATCGACAGGTCGCTGTTAGCGACAAGCAAGAAGACAACTCTCGGGGAGGACGACGTGATGGTCGTGAGGAACGTCATAAGGATCGAATTAGTCGCCAGCTTGCTACTCGCGCCACCAGCGCTAGCGCAGGGTCGCGCTTCCGGCCCCGCACCCGCGCAGGCTGCGCAGACGGAGCCTGAACTTTCACGTCATGAAGCCGCGCAACTGGCTGGTTATCGCGCTCTGCATCTGTGCACGGGACTGTTCACTTCGGAGATGAGTGAGGACACCGTCTATCAGTCGTTCCAGCGTGGCGGCTCGGTACCTTCCTCATTCAGAGACACGATCGACAAGGAGAACAAGACCGTCTCCGTTTCGTATCTCGACGACATGCCGCCCCGCCTTGCGGTGCATCGACCATATCTGGGCTGCACTCAACTACCG